>NZ_RRZJ01000026.1:0-81122 GCF_004368175.1 Pseudomonas sp. CH235 | reverse complement strand
TAGGATGCAATAAGTTGTTCCTCCCCAGCGCTCATGACGGCAATTTCAGAATCAAGCAAAAAGGATTTTCTAGCACTTATATAATCAATAAAATCTTTTACAGTGCTCATCTCGCGCATTAATACTTCAAGCGAGATCTCGTCAAAAACATGAACAAACTTCTTAGACCTATCGAGTGGCCCAGTGGTAAATAGCACCTCAGGGAACTCAGAACAATCTAACGTAGTGTTTATTATATGAGAGCCCACACTTCCGGGAAAATGTCTCTTACACGCCTCAAGACTACCTCGCGTTACCGCAATCAAATGAAATCGTGCTGCAGTGATATCAGGCACATCGACCGGCAAACGACGCGTACATTTTGAATCAAGAAACACACGCCCCGGAAATCTTTCAAGCCAACTTTTAGCCCCATAAAGCTGCTTTGCAGAGTTAGTAACCGCTCGTTTATACCAACGCTTCCAAGCGATACTTTCATCTATTTCAGTTTGAAATTCTATATGTTTGTCGGAGAAAATTACTACGTCATTACCAAAAACTAGCAATATATCCGCGAATTCTTTGGCACTCCCCTTACCGTCTCGCATATCTTGATCTGTATGCAAGTTTGCATGCGCCCATAAGCTCAAGAAAGATTTCCGGCAAAGCCGCATCAACAATCGCTCGGACTCATTCACGCCGTCGGCATCTGAGATGTCGAAAATCCCTTTATTTTCCTTATTGGGCATGCTCATCCTCCGTAGGGTTTATCCCAAGAATCTACCAGATTCGTCCACGGGTACGCTCACCGCATGTGCGAGAAAATTCACTCACGTTCCCAAAATATTCCCATATCGTTCTTTTCCAAATGCCAAAATCACAAACCTCCGCCGTTCTTTAGGAATTAGGGGGGGGGTGTTTACTGAATGTGGCAGAAGGAGAGATTCGAGTTTCAAAAAACATTTGCAGTCATCAATGCTTTTCGGATTTCATCGTTCCTGTCCGCTTCTGGCCGAAATCAATCACTCCCAAGCAATGTCACTCCCACTCAAACCGCCCCACCGAAAACAACGAAAGATCCAGCTCACTCTCCCCCCGCAAACACCACTGCGCAAACGCCTCCCCCAGCGCCGCCGAGTGTTTGAACCCATGCCCGGAGCACGCCGACACCACCAACGTGTGCTGCAACCGTGGATGCTCATCAATGATGAAATGCCGATCCGGCGTAACGGTGTAGGCGCAAACCGCTGACTTCACTACCCGATCCGTCAGCCCGGCAATGCGCCCCTTCACCTGCTGTTCGTACATCTCGCGTTCTTCCTCGGCCGAGACTGTGCGATCCAGAGTTTCAGGCGTGGACGCGCTGTGATACTGCGCCGTAGCCACCTTCAAACTGCCCTCCCCCGGCAACGCGGGAAAGCCATAGAAATCATCGTCCGGGCCGTGGGTGAAGATGAACGTGGGCGAGTGGCCGACCAGTTCCGCATCGGGCTCGGTTTCGAACCAGAACAGTTTTTGCCGATAGACACTGAGCAGTCTGTCGAACGGTGCGCCGAGCAAGCCGCCCGCCCAGTTGCCGGCAGTGACCACCAGTTTGTTCGCCCGTACGGTGCGCTGGTCGGTGGTGACGGTGACGCCCTGTTCGTCCGAGCTGATGTGGGTCACGGTCTCGCCCTTATAGAGCGTGGCGCCGTGTTGTTCGGCCAATCTCAGTTGTACGTCGATGCAGCGTTCAGGCCGTACAAAACCGCCTTCGGGCTCGAAGTAGCCAATGGCGTCGTCGCGCACCTGGGCAAACTGCGGGAAGCGCTGGCGGATCTGGGTAGCGTCGAGGACTTCATGTTCGATGCCGTAGGTCTGCGCCAGGGCGATGGTGCGCAGGGTGAAGTCGGTTTCGTCGGCGGGATCGAAGTCGGGGCTGGAGGTCAGCACCAGCAGGCCGGTCTGTTCGAACAAGGACTCGCCCGACAGCCCTTCCAGTTCACGCCAGATGCGGTGGGAGTTGCGCACGATGGGCACGTATTGCGCGCCCTCGCCCACGGACAGCCGGGTGATGCGGGTGTCGCCATGGCTGGAGCCGAATGTGTGCGGTGGATGGTGGCGGTCGATGCCGACCACGTTGACCCCGGCCTTCGCCAGTTGATACACCGTGGCCGCGCCCATGGCGCCGAGGCCGATGACCAGTGCTTCGCATCGTTCCATGATTGATTTCCGCTCAGGCAAAAGAGCCACAGTGAAGCGGATCGGGCGCTGGAAAACAATCCGCTGAAAGCCGCGCTCTGGCAAAAACGCGAAAATCCAAAAGCCGTGCGATTACCGGCCAGACTCGTTTGTCGCGTCTTGCATCGCGGCATACCCTCTGACGCCAATAAAAACAATAAGAGAGAGTCCCGCCTTGATCCGTTTCTGCAAAACCTCGCTGTGCCTCGCCGTTCTGTCCTCGTTCGTTGCCACTGCCAGCCATGCCGCCGATGTGCCTTGGGTCGATAGCGCCGTGAGCGCGGTCAATCAGGAAGTCGTCGATCTGCGCCACACGATTCATCAGCATCCAGAGCTGGGCAATCTTGAGTTCAAGACCGCCGCGCTGGTGGCCGAGCGGCTGAAGGCGTCGAACATTGAAGTGCGCACCGGAGTCGGCAAGACGGGTGTTGTGGGGATTCTGAAAGGCGGATTGCCGGGGCCGGTCGTGGCGTTGCGCGCCGACATGGACGCACTGCCGGTCAAGGAGATGACGAACCTGCCGTTCGCCAGCCAGGCCACCAGCACGCGGCTGGGCAAGAGCGTGCCGGTGATGCACGCCTGTGGGCACGACACCCACACCGCGATGTTGCTGGGCGCCGCGAAGGTGCTGGCCGAGCATCGCGATCAGGTGCGCGGGACGGTGGTGTTTCTGTTTCAGCCGGCTGAAGAAGGCGCGGCTGACGTCGATGAGTTCCAGACGGACACTCTGATCGGTGCGCAAGCGATGATCCGCGATGGCGCGCTCGATTCGCCCAAGGTCGAAGCGGTGTTTGGGGTGCATGTGATGGCGGGTTATCCGACCGGGCATCTGTTCTACAAATCCGGAACCGTGCTCAACAGCAGCGATTCGTTCCGCATCACGGTCAAGGGCCAGCAGACTCACGGCTCGGCGCCCTGGAGCGGTGTCGATCCGATTGTCGCCAGTCAGGGCATCATCAGCGGATTGCAGACGCTGGTCAGTCGGCGCGTCGACCTGACCCAGGGCATGGGCGTGATCAGCGTCGGTACGATCAATGGCGGTTCGGCGGCCAACATCATTCCCGAGTCCGTGGAAATGACCGGGACCATCCGCACCAACAACGCCGACATCCGCGACACGATCCTGAAAAAGATGCCGCCGCTGGTGAACAGCATCGCCAGCGCCTACGAGACCCAGGCCAATCTGCTGTTGGTGAACAATGCGCCCGTGACCACCAACGATCCGGCCCTGACCGAAGCCATGATCCCGGCCTTCGAGCTGGCAGCACCGGGCAAGGTCGAGCGCCTGCCCGCCTCGCTGTCGCCGAGCGAAGACTTCTCCTACTACGCGCGCAAAGTGCCGGGGCTGTTCGTGTTCCTCGGCGCAACGCCGGAAGGCCAGGACATGAGCAAGGCGCCGAACAACCACAGCCCCTACTTCACCGCCGATGATGCGACACTGGCCACCGGGGTGAAGGCGCATGTGCAGTTTGTGCTGAATTATGCGGGGCGAGGTCAGCGGGGCTGACTCGCTGACATGAAAAAGGGGCGGAAATATTTTCGTAAATACATCCGCCCACCTTGGTTGTCCGCAGTTTCAGTATTTCGCACAGGTACCCATGAAATACTCCAGACCGCTCGGGAAGCTGACATTCAGCAGGGCTTTCAGTGCCGCTACCTGATCCTCGCACAGTAACAAATCACCAGGTTCCAGTTCGCTCAGGGGCTTGAATTCAATGAGCTGTGCAACTTTTTCATTCAGTTCGCTACCGTCGATATCCAGCTCGAACTGCAGCGAGTCGTCTTGGACGTCATCGGGGTAAAAGCCGGTTATTGAAAGAGAGAGCATGGCTTGACCCTTTTACTGTCAATCAGGCTGTCTGTCGGTATTAGCTGTAATCAAACGAAATTTGATAGTCGTTGGTACTCAGAGCGATCTGATGTTGAAAGTACGGCTGAATAGTCGCGACCCACTTCTCGACGACGTTGAAGCTGCCATTATTGATGTTCCCCTCTACTGGAATGCCTAAAGCATTCAATACTGATTCATCATCCCCCAGATCTTTTGACGTCTCCTCGCCCTGGAATTCCAGGGTTGCTGTGTCGTACCACTCCAGTCTCAGTTCCAGTCCCATCTCTTTCTCACAGATATCTTTTTTGATGCGTCTTTCTTTGCCACTGGTCCTTTCGTTCATGCATCGGCAACCCCTCGCAAGAGGCCGCACGACGTTAACGAACCAGGAAAATCATGGCTGTAGGACGTATCTCTAAAGACGTGGGGATTGTTCGACGTGAACGGATTGCATCTCGGCAACGACCGCCTCAATCACACACAAAGCCGTCGGTGACAGGCTTCTACCCTGCAAACTCACCACCCCGATTTCAGAATGAAATCCCGGCCGGTCGACAACATGAAGCTCGATCAAACGCCCCACCCGAATGTCTTCAGCCACAGCGCCATGAATGACGCCGAGGATGGTGTCGGTTGAACCAGCGACGGTTTTGAGCAGGGCCACGTCGTCGCACTCCAGCACGATGGGCAGCGCCTGGCGAGTGGAAATGCCGAGGGTTCGGGCGGTCTCGAGTTTCACGACTTCGGGCAAGCGCGTCGTGGCAATGCCATAGCCTTCCAGCTCGCCCATCTGCACTTTACGCCCGGCCAGCGGATGCTCCGGACGCACGAAGAAGCCTGCCGAAACCTGGCCCAGCGAGCGGATCAAAAGATCGGATTCCGCGGTGAAGTTACGGATATCGGCAACGAAGAATTCGATCCCTTCAGCGCGCAGCCGCGCTTCGAGAATCTGCCAGTTGTTCACCTCGACACGCAGGGTGACTGCCGGGTGATCCAGGCGCAGTCGCGGCACGACTTGATGCATCAACATGGCCGCCGGGAACGGCCCGACGCCAAAAGCGAGGCTACCCAGTTGGCGATCGCTGTAGAGCGCCATGTCCCGCTCCAGCGAACGGGCATCGAACAGCAACCGCCGCGCCCGCTCGATCAGAAACGCCCCCGCCGGCGTCGGGCGGACGTCGCCGGTGTCGCGATCGAACAGGCGCTGCCCGGTTTCGCTCTCCAGCGCCTGAATGCTGCGGCTCAGGGCCGGCTGGCTGAGGTGAACGCGTTCGGCGGCGCGGCCGAAATGGCGTTCATCGGCCAGCGCGAGAAGGTGTGACAGTCGTTTGAGGTCCATTCACCCGATGCTAGCGACGCATTATCCGGATGTAAACAATGCATTGGATACATCGCCGCCCTGCCCCTAGGCTGGAGCGAATTCGACCCTCGGAGAACAACAAGAATGAAACCGACCCTCTACACGATCCTCGCCCTGACGCTGGTGTCACTCGGCGGCTGTGACAACAAGCCCGGCGTCGCAGCCGGCGACGCCACGCCCGCCACGGCAGCGGTGATCCAGGCGTCGATCAAGGGCCTGGATCTCAGCGACAACCGGGACATGGAAGATGCCCAGCGCGGTTTCATCGCCCGCCCCACCGGCAAGATCCTTGGCTCCGACGGCAATGTGCTGATCGATTTCGATGCGTACCGCTTCGTCGAAGGCCAGGCGCCAGCCACCGTCAACCCTAGCCTGTGGCGGCACGCGATGCTCAACGCGCAGATCGGTCTGTTCAAGGTTCGCGATGGGATTTACCAGTTGCGCGGATTCGACATCGCCAACATGACGCTGATCGACGGGCAAACCGGCTGGATCGTGGTCGACCCGCTGACCTCCCGGGAATCCGCCGCCGCAGCGCTGGCATTCGCCCGCGAGCATCTGGGCAACAAGCCCGTCACCGCGATCATTTTCACCCACGACCATGCCGACCATTTCGGCGGTGTGCTGGGCATCACCTCAAGCAGCGAAGTCGCCCAGCGCAATATTCCCATCGTCGCGCCTGCCGGGTTCATGGAGGAAGCCACCAGCGAAAACATCCTGGCGGGCCCGGCGATGGCGCGGCGTTCGATGTATCAGTTCGGCAAGAACCTGACGCCGGGCGCCACCGGCATCGTCGACACCGGTCTGGGCAAAAACGTCGCCTACGGCAGCATGGGCATCCTGCCGCCGACGCAGATCATCGACCAGCCGATCCAGCCGCTGGTGCTCGACGGCGTCAGCTTCGTGTTCCACAACATGCCCGGCGCGGAAGCCCCGGCCGAGCTGACCTTTTCGATCCCCGCGCTGAAGGCGTATGGCGGTGCGGAGCTGCTGGCGCAGACCATGCACAACCTCTTGCCGATCCGTGGCGCCAAGGTGCGCGATGCGCTGCGCTGGTCTGACTACACGCAAATCGCCCTCGACGAGTTGGGCGACACCGAGGTCTATTTCGGTCAGCACAACTGGCCGATCTGGGGCAACGAGCGGATCCGCGAATTCATCACCAAGCACCGCGACGTCTACAAATACCTGCACGACCAGACCGTGCGCCTGATGAACGCCGGCTACACCCCCAACGAGATCGCCGACAAGATCCAGCTGCCGGATTCGCTGGCGTCGTACTTCGGCACCCGTGGTTATTACGGCGACCTGCGCCACAACGTCAAGGCGATCTACCAGCTGTACCTGGGCGCCTACGATGGCAACCCCGCGCACTTGAATCCGCTGGTGCCCAAGGAATCGGCAAAGCGCTACGTCGAATTGATGGGAGGCAATGCCAAGGTGGTCGAGGCCGCGCGCGAGGCCTATGACAAGGGCGAATATCGCTGGGTCGCCGAGCTGCTGGATCAGGCCGTGCTCGCCAACCCCGACGACACGGCCGCCAAAGAACTGCTGGCCCGCGCGTACGAACAGATGGGCTATCAGGCGGAATCGGCGACCTGGCGCAACAGCTACCTGACCGCGGCCATGGAGCTGCGCAACGGCCCGCCAGCCAAGGGCGTCAAACGCTCCGACCTGATCGAACTGATGAAGCAGACGCCCACTGAGCGCTTCCTCGAAGCCATGGCCGCAAGCCTCGACGGGCCGGCGGCGGATGGCAAGAACTGGACGTTCAATCTGGTGCTGACCGATACGAATGAATCGTTCGTGCTGTGGATCGAGAACGCCGTGCTGCACTACCGAAAAGGCCCGACGGCAGCGAACGCCAACGCAACGCTGACTGTCACCAAGGACCTGTTCGTCCAGTTGCTGGGGGGCACCGCCGGGCTGAAGGAAACGCTTACCTCCGTTGATCTGAAGGTGGAAGGCAGTAAAGTCGATCTCATGAGATTCCTCGGGCTGCTGGAAAAGGCGCCGGGGAATTTTGCGATTGTCGCCCAGGCGCGTGACTGAACCGGTACGTGTCGACGGTGGGTTGCACGGTTCAAAAACAGGATCAGGCAAGCAATCCACAGAAATGCACAACAGCCTGTACGAGCAATCCGGGAAAAATGGTCCCTCGACACATTCATCAAGGACCACTCCCATGCTCGTACACGCCTACGGTGCCCACGCCGGCGATAAACCCCTTGAGCCGATGCAGATCAATCGCCGCGCGCCGGCGGCCCATGATGTGCAGATCGACATCGCCTTCTGCGGCATCTGCCACTCCGACCTGCACCAGGTGCGCGCCGAATGGGCCGGGACGCAATTCCCCTGCGTGCCGGGGCACGAGATTGTCGGCCGCGTTTCGGCAGTCGGCGCCCATGTGTCCGACTACAAGGTCGGTGATCTGGTGGGTGTCGGCTGCATCGTCGACAGCTGCAAACACTGCGAGGATTGCGAGACCGGTCTGGAAAACTACTGCGACGGCATGATCGGCACCTACAACTTCCCGACCCCGGACGCACCGGGCTGGACCCTCGGCGGCTACTCGCAAAACATCGTGGTGCATGAGCGTTATGTCCTGCGTATCCGTCACCCTGAGGCGCAGTTGGCCGCCGTCGCGCCGCTGCTGTGTGCGGGCATCACTACGTACTCGCCGCTGCGTCACTGGAACGCCGGGCCGGGCAAAAAGGTCGGTGTGGTCGGTATCGGTGGCCTGGGCCACATGGGCATCAAACTGGCCCATGCGATGGGCGCGCACGTCGTGGCGTTCACCACCTCCGAGTCCAAGCGCGAAGCCGCAAAAGCACTGGGCGCCGATGAGGTCGTGGTATCGCGCAATGCCGAAGAAATGGCCGCGCACACCAAGAGCTTCGACTTGATCCTCAACACCGTCGCCGCGCCTCACGATCTCGACGCGTTCCTGGTGCTGCTCAAGCGTGACGGCGCCCTGACGCTGGTCGGTGCGCCCGCCTCACCGCATACGTCACCGAACGTGTTCAACCTGATCATGAAGCGCCGGACCATTGCCGGTTCAATGATCGGTGGCATTGCCGAGACCCAGGAGATGCTGGATTTCTGTGCCGAACACGGCATCGTTTCCGACATCGAGCTGATTCGCGCGGACCAAATCAACGCGTCCTACGAGCGGATGCTGCAGGGTGATGTGAAATATCGTTTTGTGATCGATAACTCGACGCTGGCCGGCTGAGCCGTTACTCCGGCAACCCTGCCAACCGCAAACCTTCGGCAAACCGGGCGACGTCTTCAGGCCGTTGAATGGGCAGCCACGCGCAGAGGCTGGACACCCGCAACGTCGGGTCCAGCTGACGCACCCGTTCCATGGCCTGCCCGGCTTTGTCGGCTCGCCCATTGAGCGCGTGGCTGGCGGCGATCAGGGCCGCCGCTACCAGCAGACTGGGCAGGTTTCCCTGCGCTTTCTCGGCCCAGGAAACCGAACATTCGAAGCGACCGGCGAAGAAGTGCGCCAGCGCCATCCCGACCTGCATGCGGAACATTTCCGGATCCAGCGGGCTCAGGCGCACGGCATGCTCGAGGTTGGCAATGGCGGCTTCGGTTTCGCCACCCAAGGCGCGCAGGATACCGCCGAGATACCAGGCCGGCGCCAGATTGGGGTTGAGCACTCGAGCCCGATCCAGCAAAGCAATGCCACAATCGACATCCCCGGTCAGATGGGCCAGGGCATGACCGCAGCGGGTCAGCGCCACGGCGTCATCGCGCCCCAGTTCCACACCCATGCGCGCCAGCCGCGCACCTTCGGCGATTTCCCGGGGCCGGTCGGTCATCCAGCCGTTGAGCTTGCGCCAGAAGTGGCACCACGCGGCCATGCCATACGCCGAGGCGAATTCCGGATCCAGTTCAATCGCCCGGGAGAACAACGCCAGTGCCTGCTCGATCGCCTCTTGGGTGCCGATGTGCAGTTTGGCCGTGCCCCGCAGGTAGTAATCATAGGCATCGAGGCTGTCGGTGGGCTTGCGTTTGGCCCGCTCGATTTCCGCGCGTTCAAGCTGCGGCGCAATGGCGCCCACTACGCTCTCGGCCACTTGATCCTGGAGTTCGAAAATATCGTCGAGCAGGCCTTCGAAGCGCTCGGCCCACAGGTGCGTGCCGCTGCACGCATCAATCAACTGGCCGGTGATGCGGATCTTGTTGCCGCTCTTGCGCACGCTGCCTTCCAGCACGTAACGCACACCCAGTTCCTGACCGACGCCTCGCGCATCCACCGCCCTGCCCTTGTAGGTGAAACTGGAGTTGCGGGCGATGACGAACAGCCAGCGCAGGCGCGACAACGCGGTGATGATGTCTTCGACGATGCCGTCGGCGAAATAGTCCTGCTCGGGGTCGCCGCTGAGGTTCTGGAAGGGCAGGACGGTGATCGAAGGTTTTTCCGGCAGGACAAGTGTCGTGGCCACTTCGGGTATCGCAGGCGCTTCGGGCGCATTGACGGGGCTGTCGCTCGAGGTGATTTCACCGACAAAGCGATAGCCCTTGCGCGGCACCGTGCGCACCAGGCGCTGCTGCTCGCCGGTGTCGCCGATGGCCTTGCGCACGGCGTTGATGTGGCTGGTGATGGTCGATTCGGAAACGATCCGGCCGCTCCATACGGCGCTCAACAGTTCGTCCTTGCTCACCACCCGCTCGCGGTTGCTGACCAGCAGCAACAGCAGATCGAAGACCTGCGGCCCGACCGTCACGACTTGCCCGTGACAGGTCAGTTCCCGGCGCTGCTGGTCGAGCAGGTAGTCTTCAAACACGAATTGCACGGTGGCTGTTCTCTGGTCTGGCGCCCGCGACGCCGTGTCCGGGCAGGCGATTGTTTTGCGCTCGATCATACGGCAGACCTCGGGCCGCCGCACCGGTCTGCACACTGGTCTACGCATCTGCCAACGGATTGGCCTGTCTGGACAAAAAACCAAGACAAATCCAAGGTCACCACAAGGATTTGCCCGAGCGCCGCAAGCATGCTCAACCCACATCGACAGCAATGGTTGCCGTCGGCAAGTGGAGAGTTGCCATGAAGATCGTCGTTATCGGAGGCACCGGCCTCATCGGATCGAAACTTGTGAACAATCTGCGCGAACGCGGCCACGATGCACTCGCCGCCTCCCCTAACACCGGCGTCAACAGCATCACCCGCGAAGGCCTGGCCGAAGCGATGGACGGCGCCCAGGTGGTGGTCGACGTTTCCAACGCCCCTTCGTGGGAAGACCAGGCTGTACTCGACTTCTTCGAGACCTCCACTCGCAACCTCCTCGCCGCCGAAGCCGCAGCCGGGGTTCGCCATCACGTGGCGCTGTCGATCGTCGCCAGTGAGCGCTCGCCTGCCAACGGCTACTTCCGCGCCAAGGTCGCCCAGGAGAACCTGATCAAGGCCTCGAGCATTCCGTACACCCTAGTGCGGGCCACGCAATTCTTCGAATTTGTCGGCGGCATCGCCCAATCCGCCACCGTCGGCGAGGAAGTGCGCCTGTCGCCGGCGTTGATTCAGCCCATGGCTTCTGACGACGTCGCCGCTGCACTGACAGATGTGGCACTGGCAGCGCCGATCAACGGCACGCAAGAAATTGCCGGCCCCGAAGCCATGCCGCTCGACGAACTGGTCCGGCGTTTTTTCCGCGCCACCCACGACACCCGCAAAGTGATCCCGGACGTGCACGCCCGCTACTTCGGCGACGTGCTCGACGACCAGTCGCTCACCCCCGGCAGCAGCAACCCGCGCCTGGGCCCGACGCGCTTTGAAGACTGGCTGGCGAAATCGACCCAGCGCTGAAACACCCCACTCATTTGAAGGAGTATCGCCATGTTCAGCCGAATCCTGCTGGCCGCCACGTTTGCGGCCCTGTCGATATCATCTGCCTCGGCCGCCGAGCCGCAGGGGGGCAAGGTCACCGTGGTGTTCGACCGCGCCCTGCCCAACGTTCCGGGCAAATCCATGCGGGGCGTGCTGGTGGAATACGCGCCCGGTGGCTCTTCGCCGGCGCACTTTCATCCGAAGTCCGCGTTCATCTACGCCACGGTGCTTGAGGGCGCCGTGCGCAGCAAGGTCGGTGACGGGCCGGAGAAGGTCTACAAGGCCGGGGAAAACTTCGTCGAGCAACCGGGTGACTTCCACGCGGTGAGCGCCAATGCCAGCACCACTGAGCCGTCCCGTCTGCTGGCGGTGTTCGTGCTCGACAGCAGCGAGACCGACCTGGTCAAACCCGTCAAGCCGTAACCGATCCTTACGCCAATCCACCTCCGGCAGCGTGGCTGCCGGAGAGTACCGCTACGGGGCGCGATCAAGGTCGGCGTTGCAAAACATGCCCGATCAAAGCATTGATCTTTCGCCCCACACCCAGTAAAAAACCGTCTTCCCTTTCCGCCCTTGCAAGGAGCAGCGGATGCTCGAACTCGCCACGCAACGCCTTGACCTGCGCACGATGGTCGAATCCGACTGGCCGCTGTTCCTCAGGCTGCACTCCGAGCCGCAAACCATGCAGTACGTGTTCGGTGAAATCGCCGAGGACCAGGTGCGCAAAGGCTTCGAGCATCGGCTTCCGGCCTGGGGGCCGCAGTCGGATCACTGGTTGTGTCTGGTGGTGACCGACAGGGCCAGCGGGCAGGAACTGGGCGTGACCGGATTTCGTATCCTGTCGCCGGGGCATGCCGAAGTGGGTTGCCTGCTGTTGCCCGAGCATCAGGGCAAAGGCTTTGGCACCGAGTCGCGGCAGGCGATCATCGATTATGCCGCCGCCATCGGCCTGGACTCGTTGGAGTCGACAGTGACCGACGGTAATATCGCCTCCTGCAAGGTGTTGGAGAAATGCGGTTTTGTATTCGAGCGCCGCGTGCCACAGGCCTATCAGATTGGAGATCGGTGGTTTGACGACCTGATCTACCGCTATCAAATCAGCTGACCCCGTTTTATCAGCGACCGCCAAGGAGGCCCTCGTCGTGAATCCTTATCAATGCCTGCCACCCCGCGCTTTCTGGCGCACCGCCGTGGCTGACAAGCCCGCGCTGACCATCGATCAACTGTGGACGCCGCAGTTCGAGATCGGCAACAAGGACGCCATCGTCACCGCCGGCTCCTGTTTCGCCCAGCACATCGGCCGCGCGCTGGTGGAACGCGGCATGAACTGGCTGGACGCGGAACCGGCCCCGGCCGAACTGCCCGCAGCCGACTGGAAATCCCACAACTACGGGGTGTTCTCCTTCCGCACCGGCAACCTGTACACCCCGGCGATGCTTTGCCAATGGCTCGAATGGGCCTTGGGCGTGAGCCTGCCCCCCGACGAAACCTGGGCCCATGACGGGCGTTTCTTCGACCCGTTCCGCCCCGCCGTGGAGCCCGAAGGTTTTGCCAGCGAGGACGCGCTGTTCGCATCGCGCGAAGCCACCCTCGACGCCATCCGCACCGCCCTGCGCCAGGCCAAAGTGTTCGTGTTTACCCTCGGCCTGACCGAAGCCTGGCAAAACCGCCAGACCGGACTGGTGTACCCCGTGTGCCCTGGCACCGTGCGCGGCACCTTCGATCCGCTGCTTCACAAGTTCTGCAACTTCGGTTTCATGGACACCTATGGCGAAATGGTCCGGGCGCTGGAGTTGATGCGTTCGATCAACCCGCAACTGCGCCTGCTGCTCACCGTGTCACCGGTGCCCCTGACGGCGACCGCCACGGGCGAGCATGTGCTGAGCGCCACCACCTATTCCAAATCGGTCCTGCGCGCCGTCGCCGGGCAGCTGTGTGAAGACCTGCACGACGTCGACTATTTCCCTTCTTACGAAATCATCACCGGTACGCCGTTCAAGGGCGCGTTCTATCAGCCCAACCAGCGGGAAGTCACGCCCGAAGGCGTGGCGTTCGTCATGCAGCAGTTTTTCGCCGGGCTCGACGCGGTTCAACCGGTGCAGAAGCCGGCCAGCGTTCCTTCCACCTGCGTGTCCAGCGAGGAGCTTGTCTGTGAAGACGCCGTGCTCGATTACTACGCCTAGGTTTCTGCTGCTGGGCGACTCCCATGCCGGGGTCATCGGCAAGGCGGCGCAGGCCCGCGAGCTGCCTTTCAGCGGCGGCCCGCTGGGCACCGGCCGGGATTTTGCGGTGGACTTTTTCCGCCTGACCCGCCATGACGTGGTGTTTCGGGAAGCCGAGATGGAGCGCCTGTATCGCCAGGCCCTTGAGCCGTTCGAAGTGCCGCAACTGGCGAAGGTCGGCGTGCCGCTGGTGAGTACGATCGGCTTGAGCCTGCACTATCTCGCCAACGCGCCGAACTGGACGTGCTACCAGACGCCGGACGGCGAGTTCGATGAAGGTTTTCTCGCCGGGCCGCTGTTCGAATCCATTGTCGACACCCTGTCCCGGCCTGCGCTGGCGTTCTATGAACAGGCCCGGGCGATGAACCTCAAGGTGTTCGCCGTATTGCCGCCGCAGCGGGTTCCGGAGTTGTCCGACTCACGAGTGTTCATGGCCGCGCAGGCGCTGCTGATCGAGCGTCTGCAAGGACTTGGCATCGAGCTGATCGACGTGCGCGCGGCAGCGAATGATGAGCAGGGCTTTCAGCGTTCGGCGTACTGCGAAGTGGATGACCCGCTGCACGGGAATCTGGCGTTCGGCGAGTTGATCGTCGAGCAACTGCTCAAACAAGGCCTGTGAATGACCGGTGGGAACGGCACCGCCGCTCCCGCCGTTTTTTTAGATTCAAGCTTTCGGCTGCGTCCCCAGAATCGTCACCCGCTCGCCATACCGCGAGTGCGGAAAATAATCCCAGACCGCATGGTGCTGGGTGCAACGGTTGTCCCAGAACACCAAGGTATTCGGCGCCCAGCGCACGCGACAACTCAGAACTGGTTCGCGAGCCACCAGATCGAACAGCATGTTCAACAGCACCTGGCTTTCCCCGCCGGATAACTGGACGATGTGCGACGTAAACCCGGAATTGACGAACAGCGTTTTGCGCCCGGTTTCCGGGTGGCGAACCACCACCGGGTGCTCGGTTTTCGGCAGGTTGGCCGGTGCTTCATAGCCCTTCCACGGAATCGCACCGTCATGGATCGCCGTCAATTCGCCGAGAAACTGCTGCATCGTCGGCGACAGCATTTCCAGCGCCAGGTGCATGTTGGCGAACAGCGTATCGCCGCCCGTGCCGATGGCCGGGGTTTCCTTGACGTACAGCATCGAACCCATGGACGGCGCCAGGTCGGCGGTGCCGTCGGTATGCCAGGTTTCGCCGGCCACGTAGCGCGATTGCGCATTGGCGCGGACCACCACCAGCTCCGGGTCATCGCCGTCGATGTCTTCCACCGGCAGCGCCCGCAACTCACCGAACAACCGGCCAAACGCCTTGTGCTCGTCCACCGTCAGGTGCTGATCGCGGAACACCACCACGTGGTTCTCCAGAAAGGCCCGGCGGATTTCCGCGAGCTGCTCGTCGCTCAGCGGTTGTGAAAGATCGACGCCGCCGATCTCGGCGCCGATGATCGGCGTGATCCGCTCGACCGTGATGTGCTGATACGGCGCGCGCCGTTCTGCGGCGATGCGCTCGATCGCCTTGAGTGCCAACTGATCCATGTTCCCTCACCTTTTTTATTGGAACGACACCGATGACTGCTCGCGCAGCGAACGCGGGCGCATGTCGATCCAGTGCTCGTTGATGTAATCCAGACAGACCTGGCGTTCGCCGCGCATCCCCGCCTCGCTCCAGCCGCTGGCCATCGGCTTGCCCGCCGGCCACAGGGAATACTGGCCCTGAGCGTTGATCACCACATCGAATTGCAGTTGTGCGTCATTCATGTCGTTCTCCTGTTGAACGGGATTGCAGTGTGGCCAGACTTCGCTCGAGCCCGGTGGCGAGATGGTTGAATACGGCATGTCGCTGTTCGTCGTTCTGCGTGCAGGCCCCGACGTAAACCCGTACGGATGCCGCGCAAATCTGCGCGCAGGTGTCTGCGTCGTCGTCCGCGAAGGCCCGGGCCGACACTTCGGCGTTGGCGCTGGCATGCGCGTGGGCAAACGCGGTGGCGGCGGCCTCGGTATTCAGTTGCGCGTAGTACTCGGCGAACGCCTCGGCATCGCCGAAGTGCTCGGCAATCATGGCGCTGTTGGCCGGCGCGAGGCCGTAGGTCAGCGCACTGGCGTGGGCCTTGGCGTAAGCAGCGTCGTAGGCGTAGGCCTTGCGATACAGCGCCAGCAACACCGGTTTGAGCGTGGCTCGCCATTCGCCCTGACGCCCGATCACGCCGAGCGCCGCCCGCTGATGCAGGCTTTGCAACGCGAGCAGCGCCTGCTGATGTTCCGGCACGGCTTCGCCGAGCATCGGCATGACCACGTCGGCCTGCCAGAAATGAAACAGCCGCAACGGCACGGCACCCTCGCCATTGTCTATCCGCTTGCGCAGGTCGTCGGCCTGTCCGGTCTCGCACAGTACTTGCACTAAATTCAGTAGCCATCGCGGCATCGAGATCGGTTCATTCATGGCGCCGGCTCATCCGTACCGATCACCTCGGCCAGCAACCGCGCCCAGCGGCCCGCCACGATGCCGTAATGATCAGTGTCCAGGGTTTGCCAGCTGCGCAACTGCGGCAGCAAGGCCTGCCAGTTGCGTTGCAGGTCGTCCGGGTTCCAGTCGTTACCCAGCCCGTAAGGATTGGCGTGCCCGGCGATGAACAGCCGCACCGCCGTGGTCGCCAGCGCCGGTGGCTGGAAGTCGATCATGCTGGTCATGTTGTTGCGGCAGCACACCGTCAACCGTTGCAGATAGGCCTGACGTTCCTCGACCATGCCCTGCCCTTCGACCGCCGGCCAGCGCTGGGCAAATTCGCGCTGGAACACCTGCTCGATGGTCTGCTCGTCGATGCCGGCCAGTTCCACACCGGCATCGGGCGCGGGTGGGTCGATCAGGTACAACAACGGCTGCCTGAACCCGTCAGCCCGGGCCTGATGACACAGCGCCTGCGCCACCCATGCACCAAACGACCAGCCTGCAAGACGCCAAGTGCAGCCGTGCGGAAGGTGGATTTTGATCGCCTCCAGATACCAGCGTGCACGCTCCTCCACGCTGATGTTCGGCAACTGCGGCAGGCGCAGCGCCGGGTCGGCGATCACGCACACGCCCAGTTCCGCCGGCAGCGCCGACACCAGTTCCCGATAAGCCTGAACATCGCCGCCCACCGGGTGGATCAGGTACAGCCAGTCGCGGCCGGCACCGGCATGCCATTGATCGATCCGCACTGCGTCGTGCCAGCCCTGCAGTGTTACGCCGGGAGCCTCTTCAACCGTAGCGGTCGAGACCAGCCCCAGCACCTCGCTCAGGCTGACCTTGTGGCTGAATTGCGACAGCTGGAACACCTCACCGGTGGCCGCTTGCAGTTCGTCGATCAGGTCGAGCAGCGTCAGCGAATCAGCGCCCAGGTCGTACAGCGAATCGTCATCTTCCAGCTCGGCCACACCGAGCCACTTGCACAGGCACTCACGCAAGCGCACCGACAGATCCACGCCCTTCGGCGCCTCGACCGGGGTGGCCACAGCACCGTGACGAACCGGATAAAACCGCCGCGCCGTGTCGATGCCGGTGGTGGAGATCAGCAGCTGCGGCAACTGCGTCGCCATCGCCAGATCGAACACCCGACAGCCTTCTTCGGCCGACAAACCGACCGTCAGATGCTCCAGATGCGCGGCGTCTCCACCGTTGCTGGTGGTGGCCATGCCGATGTCGCGCCAGATGTCCCAGTTGATCCCCAGACGCAGGCAAGCGTCGGCCGGGTTCGAGCGATAGTGAGTGAAGCCGTCGAGCACCCCGCTGGCCGCCGCGTAATCCAGATGCCCAGCGCCGCCGAACAGCGCCGACATCGACGAGCAGTACAGGACAAAACCCGGCTTCAGGTGCTCGATCAACGCCTCGACCGCCAGCATGCCGCGAGTCTTGGCGGCCATGGCCTCGGCCATTTCCCGGGCATCACGGTGGCGAATCAGGCTACCCGCACCGACGCCTGCCGCATGAATCACCCCGCTCAGGCGACCGTAGCGAACGGCCAGTTGATCGAGGATCTGCGGCCAGCGTGGCAGGTCGGCGATGTCCGCTTTGATGCAGTCGATCCGCGAAGCGTACGCCGCCAGCGACTCAGGCAATTGCCCTTGGCGCGAGATCAGCACCACACGGCGCGCGGGTGCCCGTAGCAGGTGTTCGCACAAGGTCCGACCGATGCCGCCGCTGCCGCCCAGCACGAGGAATGTTCCATCTTCCGGTAAAAGTGACGTCGTTGCCGGGCCGGTCAATGGCTGAGGCATCAAGCGTGGCTGCCAGAGGTAACCGTCGCGCACCGCCATTCGCCGAGGCAACGAAACCGGATCGGCAAGCAACGCTGCCAACTCGCCGGCCTGCGCTTCGAGACGTGGCGACGGCCAGTCCAGCCAGTGGCAACGCACCGGGTATTCCTGCGGCACCACTTCGGTGATGCCGGCCAGCGCTGCCAATTCGGGACGCTGAACCTCGCCGTCCACCGGACACGCCTGCCATGACATCAACCACAAGCGCAGACGTGTCGTGCGCGGGGTTTGCCCCCAGGCCTGCATCAGCGCACTGACCGTGTCCAGGCAAGCCCACTGCGCCAGATCCAGCGATTGCTCGTTGACCGCGCCCGACACCGCCAGCGGCAAGGCATGCAGCCAGTCGAGTTCGCCGAGTTCAGGCTCTGCAACCTCGGTGAGCAAACGGTGCAGGGCTTCGGTGTCCAGCGGATCAAGCTCGAAACGGTCCGAGCTCAGGCGCTTGAAGCCATTGCCCGCGCGCACTTGAATCACGCGTCGATAGACAGTGTTCAGGCTCGCCAGCAAGGTCGATTCCGGCGCCTCATGGCTGCACAGAATCAGCACCTCACGGGATCCGGCCGTCGCTGTCGCGCTCAGGCGTCGGGTGCGCACCCACTGGCGCTGGTGGAACCAGTCCGCTAGCGGTTGTCGCTCAAGGGCTGGCGCATCAGGTTCGGCAGCTACAGCGGTTTGGAAACGATACGGCTGAAGATCGAACGACGACGGCGGCAAATCCCAGGGCGGCGGTGCCGAGCGCTGCGGCCACTGGATATTCGCGCCTTCGTACCAGGCGTCCAGCAGCTCCTGCGGCGATTGATCACGGGCGATCACCTGCGCGCTTGAGACCGTGATTTCCTTGATCGCTGTCGGCTGCAATGGAATGGCCTCACCCGTCCCACAAACCATTGCGAAGCGCCAGCGCAACTGCCGGCGACCTGACTGCAAGTGCCGCAGCAACGCAGTCTGCTGTTCCGGGTTCGCGTGCAGGTATTCGCGAATCGCCGCGATATCGCGCAGCAACTCCGCCCGGCTATGGGCCGAGATCATCAGCAGCGGCAATGTTTCCTCGACCCCTTCCTGCGAAACTGGCGCAGCACCGACGATGACATGCGCATTGGTCCCGCCAATCCCGAAACTGCTGACACCGGCCAGTCGCCGCCGCCCCTCCGGCCATGGCCGGGACGTGGTCGGCACGTAGAACGGTGAATGTTCCAGATCGATCTGCGGGTTGATCCGGCCAAAACCGAGGTTCGGCGGCAACACGCCATGGAACACCGCGAGGCTGGCGCGAATCAGCCCGACCACCCCCGCCGCCGCGCCCAAATGACCGATCTGGCTTTTCACCGAAGCCAGCGCGCAATGACCGACCGGCGCATCGCCGAAAGCCTTGGTCAACGCCGCAACCTCGATCGGATCGCCCAGCAAGGTGCCGGTGCCATGGGCCTCGATGTAGCCGATGTCGGCACCGGTCAACCCGGCCCGACTCAGGGCATCGCGGATGACCGCGCTCTGCCCGGCCACCGACGGTGCGGTGTAACTCATCTTGGCCCGGCCATCGTTGTTCAACGCCGAGCCCTCGACCAACGCATAGATCCGGTCACCATCGGCCCGCGCCTTGGCCAGCGGCTTGAGCACCACCACCCCGTAACCGCTGGCGCCAAGGGTGCCGCTGGCATCGTCGCTGAACGGACGACACAAACCATCGGCGGAAAAAATATGCTGCGAGCGATGCCGGTAGCCCTCGGTCAGGGTCGGGTCGATCAGCACTCCGGCCGCGAGCATCACGTCGCTGTCGCCCTGACGCAGCATCGAACTGGCCAGGTGCACGGCGATCAGCGAACTGCCGCAAGCGGCCTGCACGCTCAGGGCCGGGCCGTTGAGGTCCAGGTGATACGCGGCTTTGGTCGCAAGAAAATCCTTGTCGTGGTGCAGCGCCAGCTGGAAGCCGTCAGGCAGATCGTCGTCGGCGGTCTCGCGCAGCATTTGCTGGAAGTACGTGGTTTCGCCGCAACTGGCGATCAGACCGATGCGCGGGCCCTCCGCCGACGGAACGATGGCCGCGTGTTGCAGGGCCTGCACGCAGGCCATCAGCAGATGCCGCTGTTGCGGATCCATCAGGCGCGCTTCCTGGCGGCTGATGCCGAAGTACTCGGGATCGAAATCGAGCATGCCCGCCAGTTGACTGCGGGCGCCGACCAGGCCCTCTTCGGCGGCAAAGTGCTCGATGCCCAACTCGTTGCCTTGCACCATCGCCCAGAACTCGGACAGGTTCTGCGCCCCGGCCACATTGACTGCCATGCCGATGATCGCCATCGGCTGATGACCTGCATCGGTTTGCCGAACACGCTCCGCCGACGCCACTGGTGCGGTCGACAGATGCGCCGCCAGACGCCGCACCGTGACGTGCTCGAACAGATCGGCCATCGTCACCTTGTGCGACAGCTCTTCGGCGTAACGGCCATGCAATCGCATCAGGCCGAGGCTGGTGGCGCCGGCCTCGAAGAAGGTCTGCTCCGGCTCGATGTCCCGGCCGATCACGGCCTGGAACAACTCGCTGAGTTGCCGTTCCAGTGCGGTCAATTGAACAACCGGTGCTGGCGTGCTGCGCCGTTCCAACGCCTCGCCCACATTCGGCAAGGCCTTGCGATCGATCTTGCCGCTGGGGGTGCGTGGCCAGCGGTCGATCCGTCGGTATTCATCGATTCGCACATGGGCCGGCAGCAGCCGCGCGACCTGACGATCCAATTGTTGCGAGGTCGCAGGTTGGCCATCGAGTTGCAACCAGGCGATCAGCCGTGGTGGATCGGCCTGCACCGCCACCACCGCGTTGACCACTTCCGGCACCTGCATCAGCGCCGCCTCGATCTGCCCCAGTTCCAGACGATGGCCGCTGAGTTTGATCTGTTGATCGTCACGTCCCAGGTAAAGCAGGCAGCCCTGGGCATCGGCCCACGCCAGATCGCCGGTGCGATAGTACAAACAGCCGTCTGCCAGCTCGACAAACCGCGCGGTGTTCAGCGCAGGATCAGCCAGATAGCAACGGGCAACCATCGGCCCGGCCACCAGCAGATAACCGCGACTGCCCGCAGGCACCGGGCGATCGTGCTCATCGACCAGCAACAGCCGCGCATTACCAACGGCATGACCGATCGGCGCGCGCAACGGCCAGTCCCGCGCCACGGGCGGCAGGCGCATGGCGCTGACCACGTGGGTTTCAGTCGGGCCGTAGTGGTTGAACAGCGAGGCCTGCGGCATGCCGCCGAACCAGTTGCGCAGCGCGTCGGTGCAGAGCAATTGCTCCCCGGCCGTGATCACCTCACGCAACGCCGACGGGTAAACGCCCCTGGCCACGGCGGTTTGCGCCAGATGCTGCAAGGCCACGTAAGGCAGGAACAGCCGCTCGATCCGCGCCTCGACCATGTAATCCAGCAACGCCTCGGCATCCTGCCGCCATCGCGGCGTGATCAGGTGATAACAACCGCCGCCGCACAGGGTGCTGAAAATCTCCTGGAACGACACATCGAACGACAGCATCGAGAACTGCAGCGTTATCGCTTTCGCCGGCAACTGCCCCTCGGTGCGCTGCCATTGCAGCAGGTTGCACAGGGTGCGCTCGGACACTTGCACACCTTTGGGCGTGCCGGTGGATCCGGAGGTGAACAGCGTGTACAGCGGCCGCTCGCCGGCGTGGCGCGGACGCTCGAACGCTTCGGCATCGGCGTGAAGATCGATCCGATGCGTGGCGAATCGTCCGGCGTTCAGGTCGTCGAGTGCGGCCGCCGTCGTGTCGCTGAACAGCACACAGTGCGGTTGCGCCTGCTCCAGCACCTGACGCTGGATCGCCACCGGATAAGCAGGATCCAGCGGCACGGCGGTCAGGTTGAGTTTGGCCAGCGCCAGCAAGGCGACGATATGTTCCACCGAGGCATCGAGGAACAGCACGACATGCAGCGGCGCGTTCCCGGCTGGCACCGGATGACGCTCGATCAGGGTAGCCGCCAGAGTATTGGCCTGCGCATTCAGCTCGCTGTAGGTGAGACGGTGCTGACCCTGAACCAGCGCAATCGCCTCCGGCGTGCAATGCACTTGATGCTCGAACCCATCCGCCAATGTGTTGAACGGAAGCGCAATCTGCGGACCTTCGCTGGCCGGTGGCAGGTTGCGTCGATACGGACTGAGCAAATCGTTGAGATTGGCCGCCGGAGTTTCCAGCAACAAATCCAGACCACGGCGGAACAACGCGTTGAGCGTGCTCATCTGTTCGGCATCGAAATAGCTGCACTGATATTCCCACCAGCATTCCAGTTGCGAACCGCTGCCCACCATCAACAACGTCAGCGGGCACTTGGCGTGCAATTGCTGGTTGAATGCCAGCGTGGCGCGCAGGTTCGAGTCGGTCAACGCGGCGTAATCGGTGTTTTCCAGCACGAACATGAAATCGAACAGCAAGGGGCTCGACGACAGCCGCAGGTCTTCCACCAGATCCGCCAGCGCCACGTCCTGCAACGCCAGCACCTCGCGCACGGTGGCGGTCTGCTTGCGCAACTGCTCGCTCAGGGTCAATGCGTTTTCAACGGCGGTGGGGATCAGCACGGTGTTGGCAAACATGCCGACGGTGTCTTCGAACTCCGCCAGCGGCCGGTTGGACACCGGGCTGGCGATCCGTGGCCGCTCGCACCCGGTCAGGGCGTACAGGCTCCAGGCGAAGACGCTGAACAGCACTTCGAAACGGGTCAGTCGTTGTTGGGTGCAATAGCGTTCAAGGGCAGCGCTACGGAGAGTGCCCAAGGGTTCGCGGTGCAACCGGGCGTCCGGGCTGATTTCGCGCATTGGCATCAATGCAGACGATGGTTCTTCCTGACGGCGGTGCAATTCGGCGAGGGCGCGGCGCTGGTCGCGATAATGCGGATCGACGCTCCACTGGCGCTGCCACTGGCCAAACTCCAGCGTTGTCAACCGGGCGGCCGGTTGCGGGCTGTCGCGGCCTTGCAGGACATCGGCGTAAAGCTGCGCCAGGTCGTCGAACAGCAGGTTCACCGACCAGCCATCGACGATGATGTGATGCAAGTTCAGCAACAACCGGCAGCTGCCATCGGCGAACGGCAACAGCCAGGCCTGAAACAGGTTGGGCGTGGTCAGGTCGAACGGCGCGGCGAACACCAGTTCTGCGAAGGCCTGCCAGTTGTCCTCGGTGAAATGCCCGACCGCGAAGGTTCGACAGGTCGGCCCCTGCTCGGCAATTACTTGATCGAGTCCGTCGCTACCGGGTGCAAAAGCCGTGCGCAATCCAGGATGACGCTGTACCAGTCGCCCGACGGCTTCGGAAAGTGCGGCGACTTCGACACCCGCCGCCAGTTGCAGAATCAGCGGCACGCTATAAGCCGTTGAGGTCGGCGAGCGTTGTTGCAACAGCCACAAACGGCGCTGTTCGGCGGTGGCTGGCAGGCGTTTGGCGCTACTGATCGGGGGCGCAGGTGGGTAGATCGAATCGCCGTTCGTTTCACCGGTCAGTTGTTCGGCCAGTGACGAGAAAGGCTCGTTGAGCAACGTGTCGAGAGCGATCTCGCGCTGCCAACGAACACGAATCGCCGAGCGCAGGCGCATGGCCTTGAGCGAATCGCCGCCGCTGCCGAGCCAGTCATCCTGCGCACTCAGGGCCGGTTGGCCGAGCAGCGAACGGGCTTGTTTCAGCATCCAGTTCAAGGCAGGCGAAGCAGCGCCATCGTCAACGGCATCCATCACTGGATGCCACGGACTCAGCCCTTGGGCCAGCAAGCCATCACGGTCGATTTTGCCATTGGTCGTCAGCGGCAGGCGCTCCAGCAGGAACAACTGATGCGGCCGCATATACGGCGCCAGTTGTGCCCGCAGATGGGTTTCGAAGGCGTGATAGTCCAGCGCTCCCCGAGGCACAATGAACGCCAGCAACTGATGATCTTCAGCCGCCTGCCGCCGGGTGCAGACGTACACCTGCGCCACACCCGGATACTCCAGCATCCGTTGCTCCACCTCCCCCGGCTCGATCCGGAAGCCGCGAATCTTCACTTGCCGGTCGACCCGCCCCAGGTACTCGATCAAGCCTTCGGCATTGCACCGCACCAGATCACCGGTGCGGTAATGCACCTGCACACCACCGTCGAGGTCGGGCAAACGAACGAACTGGCGGGCAGTTTCTTCGGGCCGGTTGCGATAGCCCCGAGCGACACCGCTGCCACTCAAATACAGCTCGCCCACCTCGCCCGGCGGCACTGGCCGTTGCTGTTCATCCAGCACCAACACGCCAGTGTCCGGCAACGGTCGGCCAATGGGCGCCGAGTCGCCGGCAAAGTCGCGGCTGATCGGCCAGCACAAGGCAAACGTGGTGCACTCAGTGGGGCCATAGACGTTAAAAATCCGGCAGCGGCTCTCAGGATTGTCCCGATACCAACCACGAACAGCGGCGGCACTGATCTGCTCACCGCCAATCAGCACCTGACGCACGCTGGAAAAACACGACGGCCACTCGGCAATCAACGTGTTGAACAGCGACACCGTCATGAACAGGTTGTCGACCTGCGTCCGCTCCAGCACCTCGGCCAGTCGACGCGCATCCAGCACGTCATCGTCGGCGATCATCACGCAGCAACCGCCGTTGAGCAGCGGCGCCCACAGTTCGAAACTGCACGCATCGAACGCCGGGTTGGACAGGCAGGCAAACCGGTCCGTCGGGCGAATCTCGATATAGCCGTCGCTGTGCGCCAGCCGCAGCAAGCCGCGCTCGCCCACCTCGACGGCTTTTGGCGTGCCGGTGGTGCCCGAGGTGTAGAACAGGAACATCACCTCGGCGAAGTCTTCGGCCAGTGTTTGCGGCGGAGCGTCCGGCTGATCGAGCAAGGCCTCGACGCTGGTTTGCCACAGTGAAGGCGACCACAGCGGTTCCTCGTCCAGAGTAATCAGGCCGACACACGCCGCATCCGCCAACATCAACTCCCGGCGTTTGCGCGGGCTGGCCCGATCCAGCGGCACCACCACCGCACCGACTTTCAGCGCGCCAAGGATCGCCGCCAGCCATTGCCATGAACGCGGCATGCACAACGCCAGCGACTGACCGGGCTCAACACCGCGCGCCAGCAACCCTCGGGCGATGCGCTCACTGGCGCTGGCCAGTTCCGCGTAAGTTAGCGTGACCGACTGATCGATCACCGCCGGGGCTTGCGGATTACCCGCCACTTGCTCGGCGAAACGCGTGAGCAACGGCATGTCATTGGACGCACTCATCATTTCGCCTCCTGCGCGTCGAAGCGTTGCAGCTCACGACGGATGATTTGCGAGACCCGATGGATTTCCGCGCTTTCGAGCATGTCCCAGTGCCCGCCGCTGACGAGTTTCGCCAGATAACCGCGGCCTGCGCGGCGACGCCAGAAGCCGCGCAGTTCATGCAACTGATGGCGGCTGAAATCTTCCCGCGCCTGGATCAGCACCACGCGACCGCCGCGCGGTGCGCACTCATAGGCGGCCATGGCCAAACGGTTGTGGTTGTAGATGTTGAAATAGCGTTCGACCTGGGCATCTTCGATGCCGGGGTACATGCCGTTGAAACGCACCAGTTTGTCGCGGAACTCGGCCATGTCCACGGTGCCGATCTGCTCGCGGAAGCCCGGATCGTCGCTGCCCTGGGTGTCGAGCAGCACCACCGTCACCTGACGATGCCCGGCCGCCGTCAATCGCCGCGCCATTTCATAGGCCACCAGGCCGCCGAACGACAACCCGGTGAGGATCAGCGGTTGCTGTGTCAGCGGTTCGATCTGGCGCAAGTAAGCCTCGGCCATCGCTTCGACCGTCGGCTCGGTGCTCTCTCCCGGATTCAGCCCCGGCGATTGCACCCCATAGACGCCGGTTTCATCCGGCAGCACCTTGGCCAGCGACAGGTAACAGAACGCCGTGCCGCCCGCCGGGTGAATGCACACCACGTTGTGCTGGCCGCTGCCGCGACGGAATTCGATCAGGTTGTTCTGGGCCAGCGCCGGATTCGCCCCGACCCGCAGCCAGCCACCCAGCGCTTCGATGGTCGGGTAGCTGAGCACCACGCGCACCGGCACTTCGACCGCGAACTGCTGGCTGATTTCATGGGCCATTTTGATCGCGGCGATGGAGGTGCCGCCGACATTGAAGAAGTTGTCGCGAATGCCGATCTGCGGCGCCAGCAACAGGCTTTTCCAGATCTGGTACAGCGCCAGTTCGATGTGGTCGCGCGGGCTGCTCAGGTTGACCTGACGGTTGACCATTTCTTCGTCCGCCAACGCGGTCAGCGCGGCGCGATCAACCTTGCCGTTGGCGGTCAGCGGCAGCGCGTCGAGCCACAGATAGCTGCCGGGGATCACCGCTCTGGGCAGGGTTGTCGCCAGATGGGCGTGCACCGCTGCTTCGTCCACGGGCTCTGCCACCACGCAACAAGCTACCAGCCGCTGGTCCTGCGCTGCTTCGCCGACCATCAACACCACGGCGCTGCGGATACCCGCGAATGCTTCGAGTCGGGCTTCAATCTCACCCAGCTCCAGGCGCACACCGCGCAACTTGACCTGAAAGTCGTTGCGACCCAGAAACTCCAGCTGACCGTCCGGGCGATAACGCGCCAGATCGCCACTGCGATAGAGCCGATCACCTGTGACAAAGGGATTGTCGATAAAGCGCTCGGCACTGAGCTGCGCCAGCCCCAGATAACCCCGGGCCACGCCGACGCCGCCAATGTGCAGATGCCCGGTCACGCCCACCGGCACCGGCTGGTCGCGGTCATCAAGAACATAAAAGCAGTTGTTGGAAATCGGCCGACCGATCGGCAGTTGCCGGGCCGGCACTTCGGCGCCGGGCTCCAGGGTCCAGATGCTATTGATCACCGTGGTTTCGGTCGGGCCGTAAACGTTGTGCAGCCGTGCATGGGGCAGACGCTCCTGAAAGCGCCGCGCCAGCGCTGGCGGCAGTTCACCGCCGCCACTGAACACATCGGTCAGCGACGTACACTGGCTGACCTCGTCGACCTCCAGAAACAGCTGCAACATCGCCGGCACGAACACCAGCGCCGTGACCTGCTGCTCGCGCACCTCGCGGGCCAGATACGCCGGTTCGTAATGCCCGCCGGGCCGCGCGATCACCAGCCGCCCGCCGGTTGCCAACGGCCAGAAGGTCTCCCACGCCGAGGCATCGAAACCAAACGGAATCTTGTGCAGCATCGCCCCCGCTTCGCCGCAGACCTGCAAACACCACAGCAGCAGATTGCTCAAGCCACGGTGGGCGACCATCGCGCCCTTGGGCAAGCCGGTGGTGCCGGAGGTGTAGATCACGTAGGCGAGATGGTCAGGGGTGACGCCGACATTGCGTGGGTCGAGATTGTCCGCCGGCAACGACGCCCAGCTCGCGGCGTCCTTTTCGAGGTCGAGGATCGGCGCTTCCCAGTTCGAACCCTGCACGGCCTGACGCAAGATTGCGTGCGCCGAGCCAAGTGTCAGCAGCACCGCCGGCGTGCTGTCGCCGAGCATATGGCTCAGGCGTCCCAGCGGATAATCCGGATCCAACGGCACGTAGGCGCCACCGGCCTTGAGCACCGCCAGCAGCGCCACCGGCAATTCCAGCGAACGCTCGATGCACACCGCCACGCGCACATCCGGGCCGACGCCCAAGGTGCGCAAATGCCGCGCCAGTCGGTTGGCCAGGGCATTGAGTTCGGCGTAGCTCAGGGATTCACCCTCGAACACCACCGCGCAGGCCTGAGGGTTGCTCGCGGCCTGCGCTTCAACCAGTTGATGCACGCAGGGCGCCGTTTGCGTCAGTGGCGCGGCGCGGTTGAAGTCCACAAGCACTTGCTGACGCTCAGCCTCATTCATCAGCGGCAAGGCATTGATCGGTTGCTTGGCGTCGGCGGCGATCTGTTCGAGCAGGTGACGGAAGTGCCCGCTCAGGCGTTCGATGGTTGCGATGTCGTAGAGGTCGGTGTTGTATTCCACCAGCAAGTCCAGCCGCCCTTCCCGCTCGACCCATTCGAACGCCAGATCGAACTTGGCTGTGGCGCTGCTGGTGCCGTACGGCGCCAGTTCCAGGCCAGGCATCTGCACCGCGTTACCTGGCGTGTTCTGCAACACGAGCATCACCTGAAACAACGGCGAATGACCGGGATCGCGCTGCGGGTTGACGGCCTCCACCACGCGGTCGAACGGCACGTCCTGATGGGCGTGGACGTCGAGCATCTGACCCCGCACCTCGCGCAGCAGCTCGGCGAAGGTTTGCTGCGGATTCAGGCGCTGACGCAGCACCAAGGTGTTAACGAAATGGCCGATCAGCGGCTCGACTTCCGGACGATTACGGTTGGCGAACGGCGTGCCGATGCACAGATCCTGCTGACCGCTGTGGCGCCACAACAACACAGCCAAAGCACCGAGCAGTACGTTGAACAGCGTGCCTTGGGTCTGCCGGGCCAGCGCCGTGAGTTCACGCAAGGTGCCGCCATCGACGGAGGAACTGAACGTGGCCCCGACATAGCGCTGCACCAACGGACGCGGCCGGTCGGCGGGCAAGGTCGACAACAGCGGCGCGTCGTCCAGGGTGCGCCGCCAGTGATCGAGCTGTGCGTCCAGCACGGCGCCGCCCACTCGCTGTTGCTGCCAGCAGGCGTAGTCGGCGTATTGCACCGGCAGCGGCGCAAGCGTCGGGGTTTCGCCACGCAGATAATCGCCGTACGACGTGGCGACTTCGTGCAGGATCACGCCCATCGACCAGCCGTCGGCGATGATGTGATGCACGCTGTACAGCCACAGGTATTCATCGTCGGCCACGCGCAGTAACGACGCCCGCAGCAACGGCCCGCTCGCCAGATCGAATGGCGCCCGGGCGTCCTGCTCGACGGCGGATCGCACGTGCTGCTCGCGGTCTTCGGCAGACAAATGGCGCAGATCCGTTACCGACAACGACAGCGGCATCGATGCATGAACAACTTGACGCGGTTCACCGTCCACGCTGCAAAACGTCGTGCGCAGGACTTCGTGCCGGGCCACCAATTCGTTCAGCGCCCGCTCCAGCTGCGCGACATCCAACTGCCCTTTCAGTGTTACCGCCGTCGGCACGTTGTAGAACGGGTTGCCGGGTTCCAGTTGATCGAGAAACCACAGTTGCCGCTGCGAGAACGACAATGGCCAGGACGCGTGCGCGCCGGCACGGCGGGGAATCGCCGCGTCATCGTGCCCGCCGAGCAAGGCGATCAGTTCCTGTTTGTGACGCTTGAGCGCCTGGGTCAGTTCTTCGGTGAGAAACCCGCGCGGCGCCTTGCAGCGCAGCCTGTCACCGTCCACTTCGAGCACCACGCCATGGCGAGCGAACAACGCCAGCAATTGATCGGCATTCATACTTCGAACTCCTCCATGTCTTCGTCGTCCAGACTTGCGGTCACAGGCTCGATGGCAAACGCCTCGACCGGCGCGCGGTGTTGTTCATCGGCTGTGCGCAGCCCGCCGATCATCGAGTAGATCAATTCATGGCTCGGCCCGAGGTCGAACAGCGTCGTCAGTTGCTGCTCATCGACCGAGCCGATGCCGCACAGGCCCAACCCGTGCTCGACGGCGGTCATGCTCAGCAACTGGGCCATGGCACCGCTTTCGATGTGGCAGAAGTCACGGCTGCGCTCGCCATACAGCGGGCGGATCGCGGCCATGTCGGCGATGAAGAACAGCGAGAACGCGGCGTTCTCGTACACCGGACGGTTAACGAAATAGTCGTAGGTGTCCGGGTCGAGCGCTCCGCTCTGGAGCGCCAGCAAACGATGCTGGCGGGGATCGTAGTAATACGCGCCACCGGGCACGCCGAGCACGCGATCCGGCTTGACGTAGAGGTACGCCTGAATCGGGTAAAGGCCACCCGCCGACGGGAACTGGTATTTCACTTCGCCGTCGAGTTGTCCTTGAGCCAGCGCCGCCAGTACGTGCGCGAAGGCCTGGGCGGCGATCGGTTGCAGGTCGTATTGACGCACCGAGCGGTAATCGCTCAAACGCCGGGCGAAGGCCGGGTCTTGCGGCAGATCCAGTGCCACTGCCGGCAAAGTCTGAGCGAAGTCGCGGCGTCCGCGTTGTTCGGCCTTGAACTGCGCTCGCTGCTGGGGATCTTCGATGATGTCCTGCACGGGCTCCGGAGCCTGCTGCACGTTGCCGAGCAGATCCTGCCGCGCCCGGTTCTGGCGGTACATGCCAAGCAGATGCAGCAACGTCGGCTGGGCCAGCAGTTGCGCCACGTGCGGGCGGAACTGCAAGGCGCCGGACAACGCGTTGCTGATCCGGACGATATCGATCGACGTTGCGCCGAGGTTCAGCAGATTGGCGTTGGCGGCAATCGATTCGCGCTTGAGCACATCCTGCACGATTTCCACCAGCCGCTGTTCCTGAGGGCCGTCGACTTCCAGCGCCGGCCCTTGCTCCTCGACTTGCTCAGGCTCCGGCAGGCGTTTCTTGTCGACCTTGCCGTTGGACGACAACGGCCACGCTTCAACAAAGGTGAACGACGGCGGAATCATGTAGGCCGGCAGCTTGTCGCTCAGGTACGCGCTGAAATCGCTGGCCTGCAACGCCGGATCGGCCTTGAGCACGTAGCCCGCCAGACGTTTCTCGCCCAGCGTGCTGCCAAGAATCCGCACCACCGCGCTCTGCACGCCGGGATGGCGATTGAGCGCGGCTTCGATCTCGCCCAGCTCGATGCGATAACCCTGGACCTTGACCTGATTGTCTTCGCGACCGAGGAATTCGATGTTGCCGTCGGGCAGCAAACGGCCCAGGTCGCCGGTGCGATACAGCCGTTCGCCGGTCAGTGGATGATTGAAGAAACTGCCCGCGCTGAATTTTTCATCGCGCCAGTAACCTTTCGCCAGACCGATGCCGCCGATGTACAACTGCCCCGCAACCCAGGTCGGGCGCACTTGCAGCGCTTCATCCAGCACGTAGAAGCGCTGATGATCGAGGGCCTTGCCGTAGGGAATGCTCCGCCAAGCCGGGTCGACGTGCTGTACCGGGTAACAGATCGACCAGATCGACGCTTCGGTGGCACCGCCCAGGCTGATCAGTTGCAAATCCGGCTGCAAGGCCCAGGCCCGCTCGGGCAGGGTCAACGGAATCCAGTCGCCGGACAGCATCGCCACCCGCAGGCTGGCAGGCAACGCGCCGCCCTCACCCTCCACGTATTCGACCAGCATGCCGAGCAGCGCCGGCACCGAGTTCCACAGGCTGACGTGATGACGCTTGATCAATTCGAGCCAGTGCGCCGGATCGAGGGTCAGTTGCGGGTCGAGGATGACCACCGCCGCGCCCACCGCCAACGTGCCGAAGAAGTCATAGACCGACAGGTCGAAGCTCAGCGACGAGATCGCCAATACACGGTCGTTCGGGCCGACGGCAAAGCGCCGGTTGATGTCGAGCAAGGTGTTGACCGCGCCGCGATGGTCGATCACCACGCCTTTCGGCTGACCGGTGGAGCCGGAGGTGTAGATCACGTAAGCGAGGTCGCTTTCGTTCACCTGCACCGGTTGCAGTGACAGTCCATCGTTTGAAACTTCATCGGTCACGGCAATGGTCGTGACTTGCGCCGGCCATTCGATCTTGTCGAGCAGCGCCGGTTGGGTCAGGGCCAGACTCGCCTCGGCCCGCTCCAGAATATGCCGCAGCCGTTCCGCCGGTTGCGTCGGCTCGATCGGCAGGTAAGCGCCGCCGGCATACAGAATCGCCAGGGTTGCGACCACTTGTTCCCAGCCGCGCTCCATCACCACCGCGACCAAGCGGTTCGGCAGCACGCCCTGTGTTTGCAATCGGGCGCCGAGTTGTCGGGCCTCAAAGCGAAGCTGGGCGTACGTCAGCTGTCGCGTGCCGATCACCGCCAGTGCGTCCGGTGTGGCAAGGGCCTGACGTTCGAACAGTTCGTGCATCAATGGCAGCGTTTGCTGATGGTCGACCGGTGCCGGCAAGCGTGCCTGCGGCAGCAGTTGTGGCGTGTTCGCGCCCCAGGCTGCCGGTTCGCAAAGGCTGTCGAGCAGCGCGTTATAGGCGACGAACATCTGCTCGATCATGCCTTGCGGGAACAGTTCGTCGATGCTGTCCCAGTTGAACAACAGGCGTCCTTCCAGCTCCAGCAACGTGTGGTCGAGCCACACTTGCGGGGTCTGGGTGATGCTGTGCATGTGCCTGGCGTTCAACGCGTCGGCGAGGTTGAACTCGGCCAACTCCGGCGCCGCTTCCGACAGTGTGCTATTGAACACGATCGGCATCGCCGTCTGCTGCACGCCCCGGGCCTGGGACAATTCACGCAGCACCCGCACGCCGCTGACCACCGAATGGTCGATGTCGCGCCACAGTTGCGCCTGCACGGCGCGGGCCTTGTCGGTAAAGGTTTGTGTTCCGTCAATGCCGACTTCCAGCAGCACCAGCGAAGTGAAATCGCCGATGATTTCGTCGACATCGGTGTGCAGCGGCATACGGTTGAACAGCGGCAGGCTCAGGGTGAAACGCGGCGTGCGGCTCCACAGCGCCAGCACTTCGCTGAACGCGGTCAGCAGCATCACCGACGGCGTCACGGCAAACTGTTTGGCCACGGCTTTGAGCTGCGTCCACTGCGCCGCCGACATGTCGCGGTCGCGGCGGGTGAAGTGCGGGTTGGCGATGCTTTCGGGTTGGCGCACCAATGGCAGGTCTGGCGCCGGGGCCAAAGTAGTCACTCGGTCGCGCCAGTAGCTCAGCGCCTGCTCGTAACGGCGGCCGTTGCGCAGCTGTTGTTCGGCCAGAACATAGTCGCGGAAAGTCAGGCCCGGTTCCGCCAGTTCCAGGTTCGGATCAACGTAGAACGCCATCAGTTCGCGGGCGAGAATCTGCGTGCTCGCGGCGTCGACGATCAGCGCGTCGAGGCTGATGTGCAAATGGGTAATGCCGTCATCCAGCAACGACAGGCTGAACTCGAACAGCGGCCAGCGACTGGCGTCCAGCACCTGATGGGACTGGCGTTCGCGTGTCGCTTCCAGCGTGCGCTGCGCCACATCGGCGGGCAAACCGCGCAGATCGCTGCGCGGCATGCGATAGGTCGGCACCTGCGCCAGCACCTGCTGCGTGCCGTCGCTGAGGAACACCACGCGCAGCATGTCGTGGCGCAGGATCATGCGGTTCAAGGCTTGTTCGAAACGCTCGGCGTCGAAGTCGGGAATGCGCAGTTCTTCGTAACCGTGGGCACTGACGCCACCGAGGCTGACCGTGGCCTCGCGACCGAACCAGTAGGCTTGCTGGATATCGGTCAGAGGGAACGGTTCATGTCGATTGTCGCGATCCGGTTCGATCTGAATGAACGCCGGTTCAACGCTTTGCTCTTCACGCGACACCTGCGCCGCCAGATCCAGCAACACCGGGGTCTGGAACAGGCTGCTCAGGGACAGTTGCGCGCCCATGCGCTGGTTGATCGCGTAGATCATCCGCGTCGCCAGCAGCGAATGGCCCCCGAGGTCGAAGAAGTTGTCGTGAATACTGACCCGTTCGCACTTGAGCACTTCGGCCCAGATCTCGGCCATTTGCCGTTCAATGTCGTTGCGCGGCGCTTCGTAAGTCGCGCCGGCGCTGCGTTCCGGTGCCGGCAGCGCCTGGCGGTCGAGCTTGCCGTTGCGGGTCAGCGGTAATTGCGAGAGCCGGACCCAGGCGCTCGGGATCATGTGTTCGGGCAACTGGCGTTGCAGTTCGGCGCGCAGGGATTCACTGGTCGCAGTGCCGACCACGTAGGCCACCAGACGCTTGTCCCCGGCCACGTCTTCACGCAGCAACACGGCGGCTTCCTGCACACCGGGTTGTTGATGCAGCAGGCTGTCGATCTCACCGAGTTCGATGCGGAAGCCGCGCAGTTTCACCTGTTGGTCGATGCGTCCCAGGTATTGCACGTTGCCGTCGGCCAGGAATGTCGCGAGGTCGCCGCTGCGGTACATCCGCGCGCCCGGCTCGCCACTGAACGGGTCCGGCAGGAAGCGTTCAGCGGTCAGGTCCGGACGGTTCAGATACCCTCGGGCCAGGCAGGCGCCAGCGATGTACAACTCGCCCGCCACACCGACCGGGACTGGATTCAAGTGCTCGTCCAGCACGTACAGCCGCGCGTTGGCGATGGGACGGCCAATGGGCGGCGCGTCCGGCCAGGATTCGGCCTCATTGCAGTCGAGGCTGAACTGGCTGACCACGTGGGTTTCGGTCGGCCCGTACTGGTTGTGCAGTTGCGCGCCACCGAGTCCGCGAACAAAACCGCGCAGCTCGTCATTGATTTGCAGGGCTTCACCGGCGGTGATGATTTCGCAGCCGCCGGCCGGCATCGGCGCACCGGCCTCGGTCAGGCCGGCGAGTTGCTGCAACACGGCGAACGGCAGGAACGCCCGCTGCACGCCTTCGGCCACCAGAGTCGGGCGCAGCGCGGCGAGGTCCTTGCGGCTGTCTTCGGTCATCAGCAACAGGCTGCCGCCCTGGCACAGCGTGCTGCAGATTTCCTGGAACGAGACGTCGAAGTTCAGCGAGGCGAATTGCAGCACGCGTTGCGGTGCCGTGGCTTGATCAAGCTGCCAGGCGATCAGGTTGTCCAGCGCACGACGGTTGTGGGCCACGCCTTTCGGGCGTCCGGTGGAGCCGGAGGTGTAGAGCACGTAGCCGAGGTTTTCCGGGCTCACATTGACGTGCGGATCATCCGTCGGGTGTTGCGCCCATTGCGCTGCGTCGGTGTCCAGGCAGCAGATCTTCGCCTCGTTGGCCGGCAGCCCGGACACCAGGCTCGATTGCGTCAGCAGCAAGGTCGGCGCGGCATCGCTGAACATGAACGCCAGCCGCTCGCTCGGATAAGCCGGGTCGAACGGTACGTACGCCGCGCCGGCCTTGAGGATCGCCAGCAGGCCGATGACCATTTGCGGCGAGCGTTCCAGGCACAAGCCGACGCGATGCTCGGGGCCGACGCCTTGTTCGATCAGGTAATGCGCGAGGCGGTTGGCGGCGCGATTCAGCTCGCCGTAACTCAGCTGCTCACGGTCAGCGAGCAGCGCCACGGCGTCGGGCGTCTGCCGGGCGTGGGCTTCGAAGCGCGCCACGCAACCGGGCAGTGACGTGGTATCTCGCGCGGTACGGTTCCAGTCATGAACGATCTGCTGGAGTTGCTCGGCGTTCAGCAGCTGGATCCTTGCCAGCGACTGTTGGCTGTCCTCGACCATCTGCGTCAGCACCCGACGCAGGTACTCGCCGAACTGCTCGACAGTGCTGCGCTCGAACAGGCCCGAGGCATATTCCAGACCGCCGACGATCTGCCCGTCGCGCTCACTGAGCGCCAGTTGCAGATCGAACTTGGCCACGTGATGGCTGCTCTCGACAGGCGTGACATCCAGCCCGGTCAGCAGCAGATCGGAATCCTGATCCTGCTCCCAGGCAAACAACACCTGGAACAACGGGCTGTGGGCCAGACTGCGCGGCGGATTGAGCAACTCCACCACTTGCTCGAACGGCAGGTCCTGATGTTCCTGAGCCTCCAGCGCCACTCGCCGCGCCTGTTGCAGCCATTGCGCCACCGACGGCGTCCCGGACTGAGTCACGCGCAGCGCGAGGGTGTTGACGAAGAAACCGATCAGCCCTTCCAGTTCCTGCTGCGGGCGGTTGGCCGATGGCACGCCGATCACCACATCGCTTTGCCCCGACAGGCGCGACAGCAGCAGTGAAAAACCGGCCAGCAGAGTCATGAACAGCGTGGTGCCTTGCTGCATGCCCAGGGCTTTCAGGCGTGCGGTCAAAGCGGCGTCGAAGACCAACGGAACAAAGCCGCCGAGGTAATCCTGCACGGGCGGGCGCTTGTGATCGGTCGGCAACTCCAGCAATACCGGCGCGCCCGTGAGGGTCTCGCGCCAGTACCGGCTCTGCTGCTCCAGCACGTCGCCGGACAGCCATTGCTTTTGCCACACGGCGTAATCCACGTACTGCACCGGCAAGGGCGGCAGCGGATCGTCGCGATCCAGCAACGCCGCTGCGTACAGCTGCCCCAGCTCGCGGGTGAGCACGCCCATCGACCAGCCGTCAGAGATGATGTGATGCTGGGTCAGCAGCAACACATGGTCATCCGCCGCCAGTCGCAGCAGGCTGACCCGCATCAACGGGCCGCGGCTCAGGTCGAACGGTCTGGCGCCCTCCTCGTCGATCAAGCGGGTCAGACGCTCTTGCGCATCGTGCCCCTGCACGTCAGTCACCGTCAGCCGGATGCTGTGCGCCGGCGGCGAAACCCGTTGTCGCCCTTCCCCTTCAACGGCAATGAACGTGGTGCGAAGCGCAGCATGGCGCGCCACCAGCTGATTGAAGCTGCGTTCGAGTGCCGGCACGTCCAGCGAACCGCGCAAACGCAGGTTAAGCGGCATGTGGTACGCCGCGTTGCCACCCTCCATTTGCGCCAGAAACCACAGGCGCTGCTGAGCAGACGACAACGTTTGCGCGCCCGTGCGTTCAAGGGCCGTGATGGCCGGGCGAGCCGCAGCCTGACTGGCTTGCAGCCGTTCGGCGAACGCCGCCAGAACCGGCGCGGCAAACAGCGTCGAAGGCGCGACTTCCAGCTCCAGCGCATGACGAACCTGCGCCAGCACGCGCATCACCAGCAGCGAGTGACCGCCGAGGGCGAAGAACTGATCCTGACGCCCGACCCGCTCGACGCCGAGCACGTCGGCCCAGATCGCGGCGAGCGCGGTTTCCAGCGGGCCTTCGGGTGCCTGGTATTCCTGCTGATCGAACGCCTCGGCGTCCGGCGCCGGTAAACCGGGCCGATCGACCTTGCCGTTGGCGGTCAGCGGCAACGAGTCGAGGCGCACGAAGGCGGTCGGCACCATGTAATCCGGCAGGCTGACTTGCAGCTGTTCACGCAGGGAACGTGGGCTCAAAGTGGTGTCTGGTTTTTCGCAGTAGTAGGCGACCAATCGCGGTTCACCGGGACTGTCCTGGCGCAGCAGCACCACGCTTTCCCGAATACCCGGGATGTCCGCCAGCCTGGTTTCGATTTCCCCCAGTTCCAGACGCAGGCCGCGCAACTTGGCCTGGGAATCGTTGCGGCCGAGAAATTCCAGTTGGCCGTCGGCCCGGTAACGCGCCAGGTCACCGGTGCGGTAAAGGCGTTCGCCCGCCACGAACGGGCTGTCGATAAAACGCTCGCTGGTCAGTTGTGGCAGGTTCAAATAACCGCGCGCCACGCCGACGCCGCCGATGTACAGCTCGCCTGCGACGCCCTCGGCAACCGGTGCGCCGTCAGTGTCGAGCAGGTAAATCCGGGTATGGGGCAGTGCCCGGCCGATGGGCAGCACCGCGTCGATCTGGCTGTTTTCGGTGAACTCGAAACAGGTACTGTCGATGCTCGCTTCGGTCACGCCGTAGGCCTGGACGATCTGCACGCGATCACCGCACAGCCTGCGCAATTGCCGCGCGCTGTGGGCGGTCCAGATGTCGGAGCCGCAGACCACGGTGCGCAGGAACGACAGGTCGTGGCCGGTCTCTTCGACCCACGCCAGCAGCGGATTGAGCAGCGCCGGCACGAAGTCGGCAAAGCCAATCTGCGCCTCGCGCATCAGGCGATACAGGGCCGGCGGGTCCATCAGGGTGTCCCGTGGGCAGAGCACCAGCGTGCCGCCAAAACCCAGCGAACGGATCAGGTCGGCGCTGAACACGTCGAAGGAAAAACCCGCCATCTGCAGGTGGTTGACCGGCTCGCCCAAAGCATAAAGCTGCGCCCAGTCGGCGCTCACGGCGACCAGTCCGCAGTGCTCGACCATCACGCCTTTCGGGGTGCCGGTGGAGCCGGAGGTGTAGATCACGTAAGCCAGGTGACGGGGTGTCAGACCGATTGCGTGAGGATCGGGATTGTCTGCCGAGAGCGAAGCCCAGACATGAGCGTCGGCCAGATCCAATACCGCAGGTGCAGTCGCCGACTGTTCGAGCACCGCCCGCAAAACATCGCGCGCCTGGCCGTGGGTCAGCACCACCGGCGGTGCGCTGTCGGCCAGCATGTGCGCCAGCCGCGCCTGCGGATAGGCCGGGTCCAGCGGCACATAGGCGCCGCCGGCCTTGAGGACTGCGAGTACGCCGACCAACATCTCCAGCGAACGCTCCAGACACAGCCCGACTCGCACGTCCGGCCCGACCCCGAGCTTGCGCAGGTGACGGGCCAGCCGGTTGGCGCGGATATTCAGTTCACGGTAACTGAGCGCTTCCTCCTGCCAGCGTGCGGCGATGGCCTCGGGGTTGCGCAGCACCTGCGCCTCAAACAGACCGTGCACGCACAGGTCCGCATCGAACGGTTTCAAGGAGCAAACGTCGGGCTGCGCGGAATTCGTCCCACGCAAGGAAGTGTTGTCGAGCATCGGAGGCTACCGTCCATGACTACATTATTTTTGTGATCAGGCCGGGACAGAAATGCCCCGCCAGTCAGGCCCCGGCATCAGATGCCGGCACGGTCATTCGAATTCAGGAGGATGGCGCGGCGCGCGCGTGCAGACTCGCGTTGAACGCGGGCACACGCAGAAATTCGGGGGGAGACAGGCTGGAGAAAAACGCCGCCGCGCGGTCGGCGCAGGCAACTGGAAAGTGGGCCGGATCATTGGCGACATCCGTCGCACCGTTCATTGCATCGTCGATTGCAAACCGCGTGACCAATTGAAACCTCGACTTCCATTTGAGGGTCAACGACGAGGAACAACCTGCGCGGGGATGACAGCGCCAGGGTGGTCCCGATCGGCTGCGACTGCCGGGTCTGTAGACGCACGGCAATCTTCTGGCGCCGGGTTTGTGACCCGAAGCGCCGGCGGATAATAACCACGTTTTTTGTTAGGGAGGCAAACAAAATGTAGGAAATTTGCGAAATAAATATCGGACGTTTCCTACATGCTTGTGACGATGGCAAAGGAACAGGGATGTCAAAAATGCTCGTACACCGTTCCGCCGTTTCGTGCAGGCCACGGGCATCGAAAACCGCTGCAGAGTCTTGAGTGGCCAGCGAAAAAGTCACCACGCGACATACCTCGATAGCCGGGCGCTAACAAGCGCTAACAACGCATAACTGGCAGTCATTCGGCTGTGAAGGCAGGCTTGAATCTCACCGCTGAACGCCGGGCCACCTGCAAATCTTTTCGGCAGCCGCGCTCAGTCGAACAATGGTTTTGCGAGGGATTCGACCATGGCTGAAGGTTATCGCCACACTTGCCTGTGCGAGTCAGACCGGCTCGGCAACGACGAACTGTATGCCTTGGTCGCGGGCGCCGTCAGGCATGGCCGGGGTGAGGCGCAACAGCTGTTCGCGACGGTGACGCCGTTGCTCATCGCCTTTTACGAAGGTCAGGTGCAGGCCGGGCGGATCCGTCGCGAAGACACCGGCGGCCTCGTTCAGCAAGCCTTCAGGGCGCTCTATCAGGAACAGGCCGCCCATGACCCGAGCTTTCCGTTTCGCGCCTGGCTGATCGAGATCGCCCGCACGATCCTGCTCGACAACCTGGGCCATCGCGGCACTGACGCCGTGGCCACGGCCGACGCGCTGGCGGGTGCGTCTGCGCGTGAATGTCATGAACCCACACGGGCAACATGAACCGCCCTTTTCGCTGTGAAATGCTCTTCAGGGAATGCCCATGATCGATATCGAAAAAACCCTCTACTCCGCGCATACCTGCACCACAGGAGGCCGCGAGGGCACAGGACGCAGTGACGATGGCCGACTGGATCTCAAGCTGTCGCCACCGGGTGCGCCGGGCAACGGAACCAACCCCGAGCAATTGTTCGCCGTGTGCTGGTCGGCCTGCTTCCTCGGCTCGCTGCGCCATGCCTGCAACGCGCGCAAGATCGGTTTTCCTGCACAAGCGATGGTTGATGCGCAAGTCGATCTGGCTCATGGCGAGCACGGGTTCTTCCTGCAGGCCCAACTGGCGGTGTCGCTGCCGGACATCGAACCGCAAGTAGCACTCCAACTGATCGACGCGGCACACCAGAACTGCCCCTACTCCAAGGCCACGCGCAACAACATCAAGGTCAGCATCACCCTCACCTGACGCGTCTTTTGCCGACAGCAAAACGCCCAATCTTCCAACCACACCTTCGTACTATCCGGCGACACCAAGGTGCAATAGATCGCGCCCAAGGCTTTTGATGTGATAGCGGGAAACCGACAAAAGCCAGGAGTTGCGCATGAACAAGCTGACGACTGCTGCGGGCGCGCCCGTGGTTGATAACAACAACGTACAGACGGCAGGCCCGAGAGGCCCGATGCTGTTGCAGGACGTCTGGTTGCTGGAAAAACTGGCGCACTTCGATCGGGAAGTCATACCCGAGCGGCGCATGCACGCCAAGGGTTCGGGCGCGTTCGGCACCTTCACCGTCACCCACGACATCACCCGTTTCACCAAGGCCAGGCTGTTTTCCAGCGTGGGCAAGACCACCGATGTGTTCGTCCGCTTTTCGACCGTGGCCGGTGAACGTGGCGCGGCGGATGCCGAGCGCGATATCCGTGGATTCGCCATCAAGTTCTACACCGAACAAGGCAACTGGGATCTGGTGGGCAACAATACGCCGGTGTTCTTCCTGCGTGATCCTTTGAAATTCCCCGACCTCAACCATGCGGTCAAACGCGACCCGCGCACCAACATGCGCAGCGCCCGCAACAACTGGGATTTCTGGACCTTGCTGCCGGAGGCGCTGCACCAGGTCACGATTGTCATGAGCGACCGCGGACTGCCGCGCACCTACCGCCACATGCACGGTTTCGGCAGCCACACCTTCAGTTTCATCAGCCCGGCGAACGAACGATTCTGGGTGAAGTTCACCTGGAAAACTCAACAAGGCATCGAGAACCTGACCGATCAACAGGCCGCGACCCTGATCGGCGATGACCGCGAAAGTGCCCAGCGCGACCTGTACAGCGCCATCGAGGAAGGCCACTTCCCGCAATGGAAGCTCTACGTGCAAGTGATGCCGGAACTGGACGCCGAGACCTACCCGATCAACCCGTTCGACCTGACCAAGGTTTGGCCTCACGCGGATTACCCGCTGATCGAAGTCGGCGTGCTCGAACTCAACCGCAACCCCGACAACTACTTCGCCGACGTCGAACAGGCGGCCTTCAACCCGGCCAACGTGGTGCCGGGCATCAGTTTTTCACCGGACAAAATGCTCCAGGCGCGTCTGTTCTCCTACGGCGATGCACAGCGCTATCGCGTCGGCGTCAATCATCACCAGATTCCGGTGAACGCTCCGCGCTGCCCGGTCAACAGCTACCACCGGGACGGCCAGATGCGCACCGATGCGAACGCGGGCAGCACAATCGGCTATGAACCCAACAGCTACGGGCAGTGGGCCGAGCAACCGGATTTCAGCGAACCACCGCTGGCCCTGAAAGGCAGCGCTGGGCACTGGAATCACCGCGAGGACGACGACTACTTCTCGCAACCGGGCGCACTGTTCCGAGCCATGTCCCCCGCCCAGCAACAGGTCTTGTTCGAGAACACCGCGCGCTCGATCCATGGCGCCAGCGCAGAGTCGAAACAACGACACATCGACCACTGCACCCGGGCAGATCCGGCGTATGGCGCAGGAGTTGCGCACGCCATTGAGGCACTGGGCTGATCTGCAATGACGCTGGCAGGGAGCCGAAACAACAACGCCCGGATTATCCGGGCGTTGTTGTTTGTACGAATCAGTCAGGCAGTGATTCGCGGCTGAAGGCCTGCACCTCCTGCACCAGACCGCGAGCGGCCATTTCCACCAGTTGCCGACCCTTTTCCGGCGAAGCCTGCGCCGGGTCCGAGCCCATGCGGCCGTCCGGGTGACGGGCGCGGAAATCCGCCGCTTCACGGATCGGCCCCCAGTTGGCGATCTGCGGCGAGTAGTCGGCCGACTTGATGGAATCGGGGTAGGCCCATTGGGTCACGGCGATTTCCGAAGGCGTCGCGTGAATGCCGTGGCCGGTCGGGAACTGCTCACGCGCCAGCTCGTTCACCCCTTCCAGATCCCACCAGTTGCACAGCTTCAGTGCAAACCCGGCTTTGCGTCGGGCGAAACTCGCTTCGGCGTACAGCTCCGAAAACGCCGCTTCGATTGACGCGATGTTGCCGCCGTGGCCATTGAGGAAAAAGATCTTTTCAAAGCCGTGGGCGGCCAGCGAGCGGGTCCAGTCGGCGATGGCGGCGATGAAGGTCGAAGGCCGGAGCGAGATGGTGCCGGGAAACCCGAGGTGATGCTGCGCCATGCCGATGTTGAAGGTCGGGGCGATCAGGATATCGGCGCTTTTCTGCGCCTCATGGGCAATGATTTCCGGGCACATCCAGTCGGTGCCCAGCAGGCCGGTCGGCCCGTGCTGTTCGTTGGAACCGATCGGGATGACGATGGTGCGGCTGCGTTGGAGGAATTGGGCGATTTCGGACCAGGTCGATAGGTATAAAAGCATCAGGATTCTCACTCTTCGAAGGTTCCTCGCGGAACGAGGGTGGGTGTTCAGTGCACCTGCAACAGCAGTGTCATTGATACCACCCGCCTCCCTTCGACGACAGAATACGAAGGTATCGGAATGACCTGAATGCCCTAATCGCGGACGAGAAATTCACGGGGCGATTCACCCATCACCCGTCTGAACATGGCACTGAAGGCACTCTGGCTGGCGTAGCCCAGATCCCGGGCAATCACCCCGACGGATTGCCCCTTGTCGAGCCGATCGATGGCGGTCGCCAGCCGCACCTGTTGCAGCCAGTGGCGGAAATTCAGGCCGGTTTCATTGACGAACAGGCGAATCAGCGTGCGCGAACTGGCACCGACCCGGTCAGCCCAGTAACCGATCGAATGGTCTTGTCCCGGATCCTGCAGAATCGCCTCGCACACCGTGACCAGTCGCCGGTCGACCGGCCACGGCACTTCGATCGGCAGCGTCCGGGCCGCCTGCAACTCACTGAGTACCAACGCCACGATGTGCGCGTTGCGGCCTTCCTGCGGGTATTCGATCGGCTGCTCGGCCAGGGCCAGAATCAACTCGCGCAGCAGTCCGGGGATCTCCAGCACTTTGCAGTGATGGCCCAGCCCTGCGCAAACCTGCGGCTCGATGTAGATCGAGCGCATCTTGACCGCGCTCAGCATCAACTGGTCGTGGATCATTCCGGGCGGAATCCATAGCGCCCGCTTCGGCGGCAGGATCCACAAGCCGCGCTCGGTAGCCACCCGCATCACGCCGTTCGAGGCATACAGCAACTGCCCGTGCCGATGCACGTGCGGCTCGTTGTATTCGCCGGTGGCCTGATCACGCACCAGCACGGTCATTACGCGCGGCACGTCCTGATAGTCGGGATAACGTTCGCTGCGCGGCGCGGACTCACGCTGGGCGATGACCTTGCGCACCTCTCGTTTCATCGGCTGGCGTCTCCTGAAAACAGACCTTGATCGTGTTAAAGCGGCGATTGTCACTTGGGCGACAAACCCTGGCATTTGCCATTACCGGCCCATTGTTAGCCTTGCGCTCATTGTTCATCAATGAGGCTTCTCCCATGGCAATCACCCGCAATCTCTCCGGCCACCAGCAGAGCGTCACGGCGGTGATCGGCCTGCTGATCCTGTCCATCGCCTTGCGGCCGCCGATCATTTCGGTGGGGCCGATTCTGCTGTTGATCCAGCAGCACTTCCAGTTGAGCTATACCCAGGCCGCGCTGCTGACTTCAATTCCCGACATCTGCATGGGCGTGTTCGCGCTGGTGGTTCCGAGCCTGGCCAGACGCTTCGGGATCGATCGCAGTGTGGTGGTCGCACTGACGTTGCTGGGCGCGTCCACCTTGCTGCGGGCAATCTCGCCGAATGCATTTTTCCTGCTCGGCAGTACGTTCTTCGCCAGCATCGGCATTGCCGTAGCCGGCGCGATGACCGGCGCGTGGATCAAGACCCACTTTGCGCAGCGGCCGGCGCTGTTCATGGGCATTTATGCCGGCGGCCTGAGTCTGGGCGCGACTCTCGCGGCGGTGCTCAGCGCCCCGATTGCCGAGCTGGCGCAGGACTGGCGGGTCAGCGCCGGGTTCTGGAGCGTGCTGTGTGTCACCGCCATCGCCAGTTGGGTGTGGATGGCGCGGCGTTTTGCGACACCGGCGCCTGTAGTGAAATCGCCGTCGAGTCCGAGCAAACGTCTGCCATGGAGCAATCTGCAGGCGTGGCTGATCGCGTTGAACTTCGGTGCCGGTCAATTCGTGGTTTACGCCCTCTTCGCCTGGATGGCGCCAGCGTCGGTGGAAGCGGCCACATCGAGTGTTTCCCCGGGCGTTCTGCTGGGCATTTTTACCGCGGTGTTCGCCGTGGCCAGCGTGGTTGCGGGGCTGATTCCGGGCAAGGCCCACGACCGGCGCGGTTTGCTTGGGCTGTCGGCGTTGCTGGCCCTGCTCGGGGTGGGCGGCATGGCATTCCTGCCGGCGTACTGGCCGATGCTGTACGTGGTGCTCGCGGCCATCGGCCTGGGCATGGGTTTTACCGTGGCCATGACCTTGCCGCTGGATCACGCCAGCACCAGTGAACAGGCCGGATTGTGGACGGTGTTCATGTTGTTCATCGGTTACCTGATCGCCGCGCTCGGGCCGCTGTTGTTCGGTGCCCTGCGCGAATACGCCGGACACTATGGCCCGGCGTACACCTTGCTGTTCGCGGTACTGCTGTTGATGCTCGGCATCACACCCCTGCTCAGACTGGCACCGGCTGGATCGCCGCAGGTGTCCGTTGCCTGAGCCGGGGGTGACAGACCTGCGACGCGCCTCGGCACGTCGCAGGTTTTCAGTTGGCTGCAGCGGCTTTTTCAATCAGCAGCGCCACCGGGGCCGGGTTCGACACCATCACCACGTGCGAGGCGCCCTTCACCACCTCAACGGCCTTGGCATCCGCACGCTTGGCCATGAACGCCATCGCCTGGGGCGGGATGTTCTTGTCCTTGTCGCCGTAGATGTACCACGACGGAATGTGCTTCCAGGCCGGCGTGCCGGCCTGCTCGTTCAGCGCGGCTTCGGTGACCGGACGTTGAGTCGCGGCCATCAGGGCCGCTTGTGCAGCGGGGACGTCGGCGGCGAATTGATCGTGGAACTTGCTCTGCTGGATGTACAGGTCCTTGCCGCCATCGGCCAGCGCAACGGGTGGCGCCAGCGTTGGCCCTAGGGTGCTGCCGGGAAACTTGCCGGCCAGACCGGCGACGGTTTCACCGGCCTCGGGGGCAAACGCGCTGACGTAGACCAGCGCTTTGACATTGGCATGATCGTTGGCCGCATCACTGATGACGTTGCCGCCATAGGAGTGACCGACCAGCACCACCGGCGACTGGATGCTGCTCAGCAATGCCGATACCGCTGCGCCATCGCTCTTGACGCCGCGCAGCGGATTGGCGGCGGCGATCACCGTGTAGCCATCCTTCTCGAGAATCTTCGCCACGCCGTTCCAGCTCGACGCGTCGGCAAATGCGCCGTGCACCAGCACCACCGTGGGTTTGGCGGTTTGGGCGAAGGCATTGGCGCCCAGGCACAGGCCCGCAGCGATGCTCAGTGCAATCAGTGTTTTTTTCATCTGGATGTTCCTCGTATGACGGATTCAGGGAGCGTATCGAGTGAAGACAAAATCGTGGTTCTGCACCCGCGCCTGATGGCAGGCAAAGCAGGTCTGGTGCTGGGCTTCATCGGCGGGTTTGCCATCGATGAACCGGCCGAATCCCCAGCCACCGGTCGAGGCGTATTTGCGCGAGTCCTTGACCATCACCTGAACGGTGGTGGCCGCCCCCGGAATCGAGGCCGGCTCGAACTCCGGCGACTGCACGTGTTTCCACGCCAGCTTCACCAGCACCGTGCCGTCGGGAAACGGCAGCGTCTTGCTCTGGTAAGCCTTGATCGCCCGGTCATTGCCCAGCACCGCACGCAGTTCATCCAGCGGCGCGGCTTCCTGGGCCGGGGCAATCAGCGCCCACTGGCGATAGTTTTTCGGCAGCTTCACGCCGTAGATCGGCGAGGCATCGCCCTCATCGGCCTCGCCCAACGCGACACCGGTGGCCGCCAGTGCCGCGAGCGCAATGGCCGCCGGCAACACGGCCCAATGGTTGAGTTTCATCGTCGGATCCCCTCAGGCCAGCAGTCAGAGATGATCGGCATCGATCACCGCCTGAGCGAACGCCTGCGGCGCTTCCTGCGGCAGGTTGTGGCCGATGCCGCCGCTGATCAGCCGGTATTCGTACTTGCCGGTGAAGCGTTTGGCGTAGGCCTCGGCCGGTGGGTGCGGCGCGCCATTGGCGTCGCCTTCAAGAGTGATGGTCGGCACGCCGATCGAGGGGAATGTCGCCAGTTTTTTCTCCAGCGGATCGTATTGCGCTTCCCCTTTGATCAGCCCCAGGCGCCAGCGGTAGTTGAAGATCGACACGGCGACGTGATCCGGGTTCTGCAACGCGGCGGCGCTGCGGTCGTAGGTCGCGTCGTCGAAGGTCCACTTCGGCGAGGCCAGCTGCCAGATCAGTTTGGCGAAATCATGGGTGTTTTTTTCGTAACCCAGGCGACCGCGCTCGGTCGCAAAGTAGAACTGATACCACCACTGCAACTCCGCCGCCGGCGGCAGCGGCGTCTTGCCCGCTTCCTGGCTGCCGATCAGGTAACCGCTCACCGCCACCAGCGCCTTCACCCGCTCGGGCCAGAGCGCTGCAACGATGTCGGCGGTACGCGCGCCCCAGTCATAGCCGCCAAGTACGGCCTGCTTGATTTTCAGGGCGTCCATGAAGTCGATCAGGTCTTTGGCCAGCGCCGCCGGCTGGCCGTTGCGCACGGTTTTGGCAGACAGGAAACGTGTGTCGCCATAGCCGCGCGCGTAAGGAATCAGCACCCGATAGCCCTTCTGCGCCAGTGCCGGCGCCACGTCGGTGTAGCTGTGAATGTCGTAGGGCCAGCCGTGCAGCAGGATGACCACCGGACCGTCGGCGGGACCGACTTCGGCGTAGGACACGTCCAGCAATCCAGCCTTGACGTGTTTCAGCGCGCCGAAGGAAACGTTGGTGCCGGCGGTAATGGCGTCGATCTTGCCGGCGGGCACTTCAGCGGCGCTGGCGTATGCCGAAGCGATGCCCAGCGCAAGCGCCAGGATCGAAACGGCGAGCACGCGCCGGGATGGGGTTACAGCGTTAGGGTCAGTCATGCCGAGTCTCCCTCGTGAACCGCCGGGCGGCGGTTCCGGACTTGGTGTTGAAGGGCTTGCGAATTGCAGGGTTAGCGGGCTGCCTGAGCAGCGGTTTTCTGCGCAGCCGCGCGCAGTGGCCGGAAGGCTTCGCGCAGTTCTTCGCTGAACAGTTGCGGTTGCTCCCATGCCGCGAAGTGACCGCCCTTGCTGACTTCGCTGAAGTAGGCCAGCGACGGATAGGCGCGCTGCGACCAGACTTTCGGCGCGCGGTAGATTTCGTGCGGGAACACGGTGATCGCCACCGGCACCTTGATGTCGGCAGTCTTCTGCGCGGCGGCGCTGAAGTTATTGTTGTTGTTCTCCCAGTAGAAACGGGAGGACGACGCCCCGCTGTCGGTCAGCCAGTACAGGCTGATGTCATCGAGCATTTCATCGCGGCTCAGGACTTTCTCGGGCTGACCGTCGCTGTCGGTCCACGCGGCGAATTTTTCATACATCCACGCGGCCGTGCCGGCGGGCGAGTCGGCCAGCAGATAACCGATGGTTTGCGGCCGGGTCACCATCATTGCGCCGTAAGCGGCGTTACGACCGAAGAACTGGCTGAGCGAATTGAAGGCCGTCACCTCCGGTGCAGTCAGCCCTGCCGGTGCCGGGTCGCCGCTGTTGATCGGCTTGACCAGTTCCGGCGGCACGGTGGCCGGCATGTTCAGGTGGATGCCCAGCAAACCGGGCGGCGCCAGGCGACCCAGTGCATCGGATATCACCGAGCCGTGATCGCCGCCCTGGGACACGTAATGGCTGTAGCCCAGACGTTTCATCAACACATCCCAGGCCTTCGCCACCCGGTCAGGGCCCCAGCCGAGCTCGGTCGGTTTGCCGGAAAAACCATGGCCGGGAATAGACGGGATCACCACGTCGAACGAGTCCTCGACCTTGCCGCCATAGGCCACGGGGTCGGTCAGCGGGCCGATGGTCTTGAGGAATTCGAACTGCGAACCCGGCCAGCCGTGGGTGAGGATCAGCGGCATCGCATTGGGATTGCGCGAACGCACATGGATGAACTGGATGTCGACGCCGTCGATGGTGGTCACAAACTCCGGCAAGGCGTTGAGCTTCGCTTCAGCCTTGCGCCAGTCATAGCCGTCGCCCCAATACTTCACCAACGCCTGGACCTGCGCCAGTTGCACTCCCTGGGACACGTCGCCGACCGTTTCCTTGTCCGGCCAGCGGGTGTCGGCGATGCGTTTGTGCAGATCGCTCAACTTCGCTTCGTCAACATGGATGGTGTACGGGCGAATGGCTTGCGACGGAACCGCGGCCCAGACCCCGCTGCTGCCAGCGAGTACGGCAATGCCGAGCGCGCCGCCCCTGATGGATGACGCCAGGCAATGGCGCCAGGTAAGACCGGACGAAAGCGCAACCATGATGGATCTCCTTGTAGTCATTATTCGAAAGGCATCGCCAATCGGATCAGACCACTGCGCTGGCACCGGGGCGATTACACGATGGTGTCGGTCGATACCTTGGTATGACGCGCAGGCCTGGCGCACAAAATCGCGCTCGAATTCAGCAGCGGTTAACGGGCAGAATGCGGCGGGGAAAAGACCCATTTGAATCACAGAGCGGAACAAGGATCGCGGATGCGTGGGGAGACAGCGCTCGAACGCCTGAGCAGTACGCCATCGACCACTTCGCCGTGGTGGGTGATCGGGCTGTGCATGCTGTTCAACGTGATCGACGGACTCGACGTGATGGCCATGGCCTTCACCGCCAGCCGGGTTGCGGCCGAATGGGCGTTGAGCGGCGCGCAACTGGGCCTGTTGTTGAGCGCAAGCCTGGTCGGGATGGCGCTCGGTTCGCTGCTGGCCGCGCCCAGGGCCGACCGCTTCGGGCGCAGGCCTTTGTTGCTCGCCGGATTGCTGCTCAGCGGCCTGAGCATGTTGCTGTCGTTCTGGAGCCCGGATCATCACGTACTGATGCTTTTGCGACTGCTGACCGGCATCGGCACGGGGGCGGTGCTGGTGGGGGCGAACGTGCTGACGTTCGAACACGCCAGCCCGCAGCGGCGCAATCTGGCCATCGCGTTGCAATCCCTCGCCTTCGCCATGGGCGCGAGTCTGGGCGGAGTGCTGGCTCATGTACTCAATGATTTGATGGGCTGGCGGTATGTCTTTCTGGCCGGGGGTTGCATCACGCTGGCAGCCGCGCTTGCCGGCGTCTTTTGGCTGCGAGAGTCGCCGTCATTTCTGGCACTCGAACGCCGCACGCCAATCGCTACAGCGTCGCCTGACAACCCCAGCCGACCGCTTTTGCCCGGTCAGTCGCAACAGACCACATCGCTGGCACTGGCACTCTTTCTGTTGATGTTCTGCTTTTACTTCGTCATGAGCTGGACCCCGAGCCTGCTGGTCCACAATGGTTTTACCGACCAACAAGGCGCCCGGATCGGAGTGTTATTGGCGTTGGGGGGGATGCTCGGTGCCCTGCTGCTGGGACTGGCGGCCAATCGTTTCGGCTGCCGGCGATTGTTGTCGGGGTTTCTGCTGCTCAACGCCGCCCTGCTGCCATTGATGCTGCCGGCCACTCGCGTCCCCGGTCTGGCGACACTCGTGGCAGTCACGCTGGGGCTGATGCTCAATGGTGCGGTCGCGGCTCTGTATGTCCTGGCTCCTCAAGCGTTCTGCACCTCGGTTCGTACGACCGGTGTCGGCGTGGTGCTGGGGATGGGGCGTCTGGGGGCGATCATTTCGCCGCTGGTCGCCGGTTTTCTGCTGGATGCCGGATGGACCGCACAACACCTGTTCACTTTTTTCGCCGGTAGTCAGGTGTTGGCGGCCCTGCTGATCTGGCGTGGCGTCAAGGGACGATGATCAGCTTGCCCGTCGTGTTGCGCGACTCGATATCGCGATGAGCCTGCTGCACTTCGTCCAGCGAATAACGCTGGCCGATAAAGCTTTTCAGTTTACCGGTGCTGACCCACGCGAACAGTTGCCGGGACTTTTCCAGCAGCACTTCGCGGTTGCGCACGTAGTGCATGACCGAGGGGTACGTCAGCTTGATGCTGCGCGGCATGCTGAAGATATCGATCGGCGGTGTCGGATTCATGAACGGTCCGTACAAGGCCAGGGTGCCGAAGTAGTCCAGCATCTCCAGCGAGTCGGCGAAACCTTCCGCGCCCGTGCCGTCGTACACCACATTCACCCGCTGCCCGTCGGTCAGGCGCATGACCTGTCCGGCAATGTTTTGCGCTCGCCCGATCACTACATAGTCAGCCCCGGCCGCGAGCACCGCCTCCACTTTGTCGGCATGGGACACCCGGCCAATGACCTTGCCGCCCCGCAGTTTGATCAACTGGGTCAGCATCAATCCCACGCCTCCCGCCGCCGCGTGCACAAAGGCCACGTCACCCGGCTGGATCGCATGCACCTTGTCCACCAGATTGCTGGCGGTCAGGCCCTGCATCATCAGGCTGGCGGCGGTGGCAAAGTCGATATCGTCCGGCAGCGGCACCAACTGGCTGACCGGGGCGATCACCTGTTTGGCGTAGCTGCCCGGCACGTAATGCCAGGCCACGCGGTCACCGACAGCGAACTCCGTTACCTGCGGGCCGCTGGCCAGGACGACGCCGGCGCCTTCTGCACCCAGCGTCAGCGGTAGCTCCCAGGCAGCGCCGAGCCCGCGTCGGGCACCGGTGTCCATGAAATTGATGCCCGCTGCCATGACCTTGACCAGGACCTGTCCGGGCCCCGGTTCTGCCAGTTGAATGTCCTGCACCGTCAACACTTCAGGCCCGCCAAAGGCCTCGATTACCACTGCTTTCATAATGTTCTGCCCTGTCATCGGGACGACCGGTCCTGCTGCCTTTCGGGAGGCAGGAGCGCGGACGTCACGTTGCTTTCACTCAACGTCGAAGGACGTTGAAACCAGGGCCAAGAGTGAGCGGGTGGTGTATCCGCGCAGTTTCGCGAACAGGCTCATTTGCATGCTTGTATGGCTCGAAGGGCCGTAGATACAGTGGCTTACAAAAGCGCCACTGTGATGCCCGTCGCAGTGTACGACGGCAGCCGATATTCGCTACAGGCGACACCAAAGTATGATGGGCGAGTGCCAGCAGAAGGCGCATCTTTGTTCAACGGTGACTGCACACAATGAGAATCGGTATGACGAACGAGCAGGAGCGCGTCATCGAGGACGGTCCAGACCGCGCCAGTGACGAGATCATGCCCATGCCGGGGGGCGAAGCCATCATCGACAGCATCCCGGCCATGGTCGCCTTCATGACGCCTTCCGGTGAGCTGGAACAGGTCAACCGGCAAATCATGGACTACATCGGCGCCCCGCTCCATGAACTGAAAAAATGGCAGGCCGGCGAAACCGTGCACCCGGACGACCTGCCCTCGGTCGTTGCCGCGTGGATGCATTCAGTCCACACCGGCACGTCCTATGAAGTCGAACATCGCATCCGACGCGCCGACGGTGTCTATCGCTGGTTCCATGTGCGCGGCCTGCCGATCAGAGACAGCGAAGGCACCATCACACGCTGGTGCGTGCTGCAGGTCGACATCGACGAGCGCCGGCGGGACAAGGCCTTGATCGCCAGTGCCCTCGCTGAAGTCAGCGCATCGGAAGAGCGCTTGCGCGGGATCATCGATGCCGTGCCCGGTTTTGTCTGGAGTGCCTCGCCCGAAGGCAGCGTCGGCTTCGTCAATCGACGCTGGTGCGACTACACCGGCATGTCCCTCGAACAGGCCTGCGGCCATGGCTGGACGGCGTCCATCCACCCGGACGACGCACCGGGCCTGGCAGTCTATTGGCAAGGGATTCTGCAATCGGGCAGCGCCGGTGAATACGAGGCCCGACTGAAACGCTTCGACGGTATTTACCGCTGGTTCCTGATCCGCGCCGTGCCCCAGCGCGATGACACGGGGCGGATCGTGCGCTGGTACGGCGAAAACACTGACATCGAAGACCGCAAACGGGCGGAAGTCTTTCTGGCCAAGGCCCAACGCCTGAGCGCCACCGGTACGTTTTCCTGGCGGGTGAGCACCGACGAGATCACCTGGTCGGACGAGGTCTACCGCATCCTTGAACTGGACCCGGACACCCCGCCCGGTTTCGAGGCGATCTATCGCCGGGTGCATCCGGACGACATCTCCAGCCATCGGGAGATGATCAAGCGCCAGCGCCGCAAGGGGCGTGATTTCGAACACGAACACCGGCTGCTGATGCCCGACGGCACGGTGAAATACGTGCGGCTGGTGGCGCACTCGATCGCCCATGCGCCGGACGGTTTCGAGTACATCGCCGCCCTGCAGGACATCACCCAGCGCCGGCTCGCCGAAGAGGTCTTGAGCAAGGCGCGCTCGGAACTGACGCACCTGGCCAGAGTCGCCAGCCTTGGCGCGGTCACGGCGTCGATTGCCCACGAGGTCAATCAACCGCTGGCCGGCATCATCACCAACGCCAGCACCTGCCTGCGCATGCTTGGTGCGGACCCGCCGAATGTCGACGGCGCCAGGGAAACCGCGCGCCGCACCATTCGCGACGGTAATCGCGCCGCCGATGTAATCAATCGACTGCGGGCGCTGTTCTCGAAAAAAAGCATCACGATTGAAGACGTCAATCTGAATGACGCGGCACGGGAAGTCATCGCCATGCTATTGGGCGAGCTGCAACGCAACGGCGTGGTGCTGCACCCGCAATTTGCCGAAGCCCTGCCGCTGGTCAGGGGCGATCGGGTCCAGCTTCAGCAGGTGATCCTCAACCTGATCATGAATGCCGCCGAGGCCATGAGTGCGATCCACGGCCGGCCCCGGCAATTGATCGTCAGCACTGGCCTTGCGCCGGACGAGAGCGTTTACCTGGCGGTGAAGGACAGCGGCAACGGCGTCGATCCGCAGGACATCGAGCGCATTTTCAATGCGTTCTACACCACCAAAAGCTCGGGCATGGGCGTCGGTCTGTCCATCAGTCGCTCGATCATCGAGCGCCACGACGGCAAACTCTGGGCCAGCGCCAACGACGGCCCGGGTACGACGTTTACCTTTGCTATCCCGAATTCGACGGACTTGCCGCAAACCGATAACCGCGACCTCGCCGATCGCACCGTGGAGAATGATTGATGGGTACGCATTTGCTCGTATCGGTGGTCGATGACGACGAATCGGTTCGTGAATCACTGCCTGACCTGATCAAGGAGTTCGGTTTTGCCGTCCAGGCGTTTGCCTCGGCGCAGGCGTTTCTGGCATCGCCTTATCTGGACCTGACCCATTGCCTGATTCTCGACGTGGCCATGCCGGGGATGTCGGGCCCGGATCTGCAACGGGAGCTGCTGCGCCGTGACTATTGCATTCCGGTGATTTTCATCACCGCCCACGGCGACGCCAGCGAACAGGCGAAGCTGCTGAACAGTGGCGCCGTGGAGTGCCTGTTCAAACCCTTCAGCGAAGCCCAATTGCTCAAGGCCCTGAGCGCCGCCCTGCCCCTCGACTGAGCGTGAAACCGAACAGAACAAGGAATCGACATGTTGAACGCGAACAACGCAATCGCCCCTTCCCGTGGAGCATTACCGATGAGTGATGTCACGCCCGTCGTATTCGTTGTCGATGACGACATTTCCGTGCGCGAGTCGCTGGAGCTGATGATCCGCTTCGCCGGATGGCAGCCACGGCTGTTCGAGTCCGCGCAGGATTTTCTCGATGCGCCCCGGTCGCTGGTGCCCAGTTGTCTGGTGCTGGACATCAACTTGCCCGACCTGAGCGGCCTGGATCTGCAGACCGCCCTTGCCAATGAACGTCACAACATGCCGATCATTTTCATCACCGGCTACGGCGATATTCCGCGCACGGTGCGGGCCTTGAAGGCCGGCGCGGTGGAGTTTCTGACCAAACCGTTCAATGACGATGTGATCCTTGCCGCCATGGCCGATGCGCTGCAAAGCAGTCGTGTGGCGCTGGAAGGAGAAAAGCACGTGCGCTCACTGCTTGAGGCCTACAAGACCCTGACGCCCCGCGAGCAGGAGATCATGGCTTCGGTGGTCAGCGGACGGCTCAACAAACTGATTGCCGCCGACCTCAACATCAGCGAAATCACCGTCAAGGCCCATCGCGGCAAGGTGATGCGCAAGATGAAGGCCCGCTCGCTGGCGGACCTGGTGAAAATGGCCGCCCTGATTACGCCGGCGTGACCGGCAGGCTCTGCCAGAAGCTTTCCAGCCGGCGCAGATCAAGGCTGTCGAAGCCTTCCGAAGCCCGCTCGCGACAGGCGCCGAGCAACGTCCGGGCCTGATCCGGCTGACCCTGTTCAAGCCAGAAACGGGCAAGATCCATCGTTGACCGCAACTCCCACGCCCAGGCGCCCTGCTCGCGGCTCAACGTGATGGAATCCTCAAGAACGGCCAGCATGACTTGTTCATCTTCGGCCTGGATGACCTTGAGAATACCGGCCTTGATCCGCAGTAACTCCGGCAGCGCAAAGGCATCACCGCTTTGCCGGCAGTGAGCGATGGTGCCGTCAACCAGCGTCAGTGCCTTTTGGTGTAGGCCCACCAGCATCAGGCCTTCGGCCAGTGCGATTTCGAATGAGGTCGTGAGCAGTTCGTAACGCATGCCACGCAACCGCGCCAGGCTTTCCTCCAGCATCGCGACTGCGTCCCCCGGCTCTTCGGCGCGAATGGCGATCGCCGCACGCAACCCGTGGCAGGCGGCAATGTAGGGGCCGAGCGCGTTGGTTTCGGCGATGGCGCTGAACCGCTCGAGGCTCGCGGTGGCCTTCGCCAGATCACCGGTCCAGATATAGATGCACAAGATCCAGACCATGGCGATGCAGTAGGTGACCGGATGCTGCAGTGCCGACGCTTCAGCCTCTATCTGCTCGGCCCAGCGCCGGGCCTGATCGGGATAGCCCTGCAGCCAGAGTGAACGCGCCAGCGCCAGCCCCGTGCGATTGCGGTGATCGAAGCCGTAGTAAATCGTGTTGCTGGGATGGGACGGCAAGCTGTTGCGCAACGAGCTTTCCAGTTCCTGACGGGCCAGACGCTGATTGCCGAGCAGATGATGGGAGATGCCGGTCAGCGATGAAGCAATCGCGATGGCGGCGGGCTCGTTGAGGATGTTGCCGACCACCGCTGCCTGCTCCGCCCAGGCCAGCGACGAAGGGAAATCACCGATGCGCTCGTAGAAGATCTGCAAGCGGCCCAGCAACCTCAGCTGTGAGCCGTAGTCGTTCAACGCGACTGCAATGTCCTGCGCCCGGAGCAAGGCTTTTTCGGCGGCCTCACTGTTGCCCCGGGTGAACATCAGCACCAGACCGAGCGCGGCTTGCAGTTCCATTTCGGTGGGCGTGCCATAGTACCCCAGTTCCAGCAGTTCCACTGCCCGGGAACACCAGGTTCGGCACTCGACCAGCAATGAAAAATGCAGAAACAACGGCGCGCTCCCTGCCGCCAGCGGCAACGCCAGACCCGGATCACCGTGGGGGCCGAAGCTCCATTCCAGCGCACCGCGAACGTTGCCCAACTGGCTGGCGAGACGCGCCGAATGACGGAAAATTTCGTCGGGCGCAGTCCCCAGATGGCCGAGCAGATCCATGTAAAACGCCGCGTGCCGGAACGCCAGCGCGTTGACCTCGGCCTCTCCCCACGCCGTCAATTTCTCCCGGGCGTAGGCGCGCGTCATCTCCAGCAAGCGATACGAATCCGTCGAGTCACTGTGATCGACCGTGACCAGTCCCTTGCACACCAGATCATCGAGGATCGCGGCCGTTGTGGCGCTTTCGTGTTGCGATTCGGCAACTACCTGCGCGGCGGCTTCCTGGGAAAACGGCCCGACGAAGACCGAAAACCGCTCCAGCGCCAGACGCTCTTGCGGCGACAGCAGGTCATAACTCCAATCGAGCATGGCGCGCAGGGTCTGATGGCGGGGAACGGCGGTCCTGCGCCCCGACCAGCCCAGGGAGAAGCGCTCGCCGAGCAGCGCGTGGGTGGCCTTCAATCCGTGGCTGGCGACCCGCATCGCCGCCAGTTCGATCGGCAGCGCCATGCCCTCCAGCCGCTGGCAAATGTCCGCAATCATTTGCCCTCCGTCCGCTTCCAGCAACAGCGCCGCATTGCTCGACGATGCGCGTTCGACAAACAGCTTGATGGCCGGGAATGCCAGCAATTCTTCAACGCAAAGGTGTTGCGGCTCACGGGGAAATTCCAGCGGATTGAGCCAGTGCACGTATTCGCCACGTACCCGCAGCGGTTCGCGACTGGTCGCCAGAACCCCGACATCCGGCGCGGTATCGCTGATCTGTTCCAGGAGGGTCGACACCGCGTCGATCAGGTGTTCGCAGTTGTCGATCACCAGCATCAGCCGCTGCTCACGCAAATGCGCGAGCAGGACAAACATCGGGTCTTCCGCCTGCACCGGGATATCCAACGATCGGGCCAGTGCCGACGGCACCAGCGCGCAGTCTTCCACTTGCGCCAGATCGACGAAGCTGACGCGTTCATAGCCCTGGGCGGCGATGCGGTGCGCCACTTCGATGGCCAGGCTGGTCTTGCCGACGCCGCCGGGGCCGACGATGGTGAACAGCCTCGGTTGCTGCATGTGGTCGATGACCAGTTGCAGATCGGTTTCTCGGCCGATCAGTTTTGCCCGGGGCGGCAGACTGCAAACGCCATCAGTGGCTCGGGGCGCGATGGGCGCCGGTTGAACAGCGGTCTGTTTTCTTTCCAGCGGCGCGACGAAGGCATAGCCCACGCCCACCTGGGTCGCGATATACCGCGCCTGTTCCTCGCCATCGCCGAGAATCCGCCGCAGCCCGGTCATATGAAAGCGCAGGCTGCCTTCGGCCACCACGCTGTCGGGCCACACCTTGTCGATCAGGTCGTACTTGGACAGCACGCGTCCCGGTTGCTCGAGCAAGGCGATCAACAGATCCAGCGCCCGCCCGCCGATCTCGACCGCCACCCCGTTGCGGGTCAGCAGCCGTTTACCTGGAACGACACAGAACGGACCGAAAATGAATTGGGTCGTGAGGGATTCGTGCAATGCGTCCGGAAAAGACTCCACGAGGATCGATCTCTCTAAAAAACGTAGGGGGCGGCGCCAGTTACAGACAGCCGGCGCAGGCCCTTTGCATGATAGGAGTTTTGCATGGTCGTTCAAGCACGGCACCGGCAGAGTGAGAACCTCACCCCTTTATTTCCCCTTTGCGAATGGCAATTTTGATGGCCTGAGCGGTGGTGGCCACGCCGAGATGCCGACGGGCCGAACGCAGGTGATTTTCCACCGTGCGCCCGGACAGACCGAGGGTGGCAGCGATGTCGGCCTGCCGCCGACCGGCAGCGACCCACGCCAGCACTTCGCGCTCACGGGTCGAGAGTTTTCCGGCCGTCTCGTCCAGCGGCGCTTCGAGCAAGCGTCGTGCAGCGTAAAACGCCACCGAGGCGAGCATGCCCAGCGCCAGTCGAGTCCGCGCAGAAGCATCGATCTGTTCGCCACCCAGGCTCATGGCGCCTTCAAGCCCCTGCGGGCCGAAGACCGGAATCTGCAAGCCATGTACACCAGAGCCACTGGGCACGCGGACCAGCCGATAAAGTTCGCCGCTCTCCTCCTGCACCTTGCTCCAGAAGAACGATTCGCGGGCGTCCAACAGGTGGCGAGTCACTGGGCAGCGCTGAACGTAGGTCTCGGCGTCGACGCCAGTGCCATCACCAAACCAGTCGCCTTCCACCCAGTAAATGCGCTCGACCACGTCCTCCGACGCCGAGGTGGCGGAAAACAGGACGAACCGATCGTAACCATAGGCCCCGGCGAAACCGCGAACGGCCTTCTGGATCGCCACCAGCGTGAGCGCCGCCTCGATGTCGAGGGCGGCGCGCAAGAGGGCCTCGGCAGGTCCGGAGCTCACCCCGACGTGACCTCTTTGAGGAGCGCGGCCGCCGCCAGTTTGCCCAGTGCGTTGCCCGCCAGCGGACTGTCACCGGTCAGCAACTTGCGATCCTGAAGCGTGGCCCCGGAAATACCCTGATTGGTGATTTCCACACCGAGCGCCTGCAACTGCTCGCCGAACTTCCAGGTCAGGTGGCCGGGCATGTAACCGATGTCAGGGGTTGTCGCGTCCAGGGCATCGGGAAACGCGCAGATCCGGTAGCCATTGAAGATGCATGAATCTTTTGTTTCGCCGAGGCCGGCCGCCAGCAGCGCCGCCGGGCCGTGGCACAGAGTAATGACGAATTTGTCCTTGGCGACGGCCCATTGCAGGACTTTCTTCACGTCCTCGCTTTCCGGCAGGCCGATCAGCGCGCCGTGCCCGCCGGGAATGAACACGCCGATGTAATCCGAGTCCTCGCCCAGCGCTTCTTCGATCACCTGGGACAGCTTGAGCGGACGCTTGAACTGATCGCGGTATTGCTCGTAGAAGCCCTTCACTTCGGCGTCTTCGGAGGGCATGGCCCAGAATTCGAACTTGACCGGATTGCCTGACAGCGTCGCGACGTCGAAGCCAAAACCGGCCTTGTCGAGGTGATACATCGGCAGCAAGGTTTCAACCGGATGATTGCCCGTGGAAAACATGGTGCCGTTGTCGGTCAACAGATAGCGCTCGTCCGCGCCGATCATCAGGATCTTCCAGCGCCCGCCCTTGTAACGGTTCGGGTACTCGGCATCACTGAGATCGGATTTGGGCGAAGTGAACTGGCTGAGGGAATACGGCGAGGGGAAAAACGCGTTGTCCTCGGCCGGATCGGGGGTTGGGCGCTTGTCGTCAGTCTGCGTGGTAGCCATGGTGCTCTCCATCGAGTGGGTCAATGTCGGAGTTCATGCTAGTAAGGCGTCAGCATTACAACAATGAGGGTTTTCCCTCAAAAAATCATGCGCTGAACCTGCAGCCCCTCAATGTGATCGATAAGTGGCAGAATCCCCGCAACTGATGAATTCGGAGACCCACAATGCTTCGCCTGTTTGAACAACGGCTCGACCCCTTCCCGCCCGACGAAGCGCCGCCACCGCCGGTCGGTCTGGCGCGATTCCTGTGGGCCTGCACCCGTGGCGCTCGCGGTTATATCCTCGCGCTGGCGCTGCTCAGTGCCGGTGTGTCGATCTACGAAGCCTGGTTGTTTTCCTTTCTGGGTCAGGTCGTTGACCTGCTTTCGGCCTGGCAGGCCGGCGGCGATGTGAACGGCCAGGAGAGCCGTGTGCTGTGGGGCATCGGCCTCGTGCTGCTGACCAGCGTCGGGCTGGTGGCGCTGCGCACCATGGTTCAGCACCAGGTGTTGGCGATCAATCTGCCGCTGCGGCTGCGCTGGGATTTCCACCGGCTGATGCTGCGGCAGAGCCTTTCATTCTTTTCCGATGAGTTTTCCGGCCGGGTCACGACCAAGGTGATGCAGACGGCACTGGCCGTGCGCGAGGTGCTGTTCACCGTTATCGAAATCGCACCGGGCATCGGCGTTTACTTCATAGCGATCATCGCCCTGGCCGGCGGTTTCGCCCTGAAACTCATGCTGCCGTTCATTGCCTGGGTCGCGCTGTTCGGGCTGGCGATGCTGTATTTCGTACCGCGCCTGGGCCAGGTCGGCCAGGAACAGGCCCACGCGCGCTCGTCGATGACGGGCCGGGTGTCGGACGCCTACACCAACATCACCACGGTGAAACTGTTCTCCCACTCCAAACGTGAAGCGCATTTTGCGCGGGCGGCGATGGAGGATTTCAAGCAGACCGGTTTCCGCCAGATGCGTCTGGTCAGCCAGTTCGAGATCGTCAATCAGGCGCTGGTAGTCGGGCTGATCATGGGCGCCGGCGGCTATGCCTTGTGGCTTTGGCATCAGGGCGAAGTCGGCACCGGGGCGGTGGCGGCGATCACGGCCATGGCGTTGCGCATCAACGGCATGTCGCACTGGATCATGTGGCAGATGACGTCGCTGTTCGAAAACATCGGCACCGTGCAGGACGGCATGGACACCCTGACCCGTGGCCCCAAGGTGCAGGATGCGCCGGACGCCGGCGTGCTGGTGCCTTCCGGAGGTGCCGTGGAGTTCGACAACGTGAGTTTCAACTACAACGGCGAACGCCAGGTGCTCGACGGCTTGAGCCTGAGCATCCGACCGGGGGAAAAAATCGGTCTGGTGGGCCGCTCCGGCGCCGGTAAATCCACGCTGATCAATCTGCTGCTGCGCTTCTATGACGTCGATCGCGGCGAGATTCGCATCGACGGGCAAAACATTGCACAGGTGACCCAGGACAGCCTGCGCAGCGCGATCGGCATGGTCACTCAGGACACGTCCCTGCTGCACCGCTCGATTCGCGACAACATCGCCTACGGCCGACCGGACGCGACCGACGAACAGATCCAGCGCGCGGCGGCCAATGCTCAGGCCGCCGGCTTCATCAACCAGCTCAGCGACCGCCAGGGCCACACCGGCTATGACACGCTGGTGGGCGAACGCGGCATCAAGCTTTCCGGTGGCCAGCGCCAACGGATCGCCATCGCCCGGGTAATGCTCAAGAACGCGCCGATTCTTCTACTGGACGAAGCTACCAGCGCCCTGGATTCAGAAGTCGAAGTCGCCATTCAGGAAAGCCTCGATGAAATGATGCAGGGCAAGACCGTGATCGCGATTGCGCATCGACTGTCGACGATTGCGGCGATGGACCGACTGATTGTCATGGATGAGGGACGGATCATCGAGCAAGGCACCCACACCGAACTGCTGGCGAAAAACGGCACCTATGCGCGGTTGTGGCAGCATCAGAGTGGCGGGTTTCTGGGTGAGGATCAGGGCGTGGCCGAGGCGATGGATCAGGCGTAAACGGTGCTGCCCCGGTACTGCCGGGGCAGAAGACGAGGGCTCAGGCGCTCGGGTGGGTGTGGTAGATCTTGCTGACGATCGTCCACTTGCCGTCTACCTTCAGCAGGTTGAAGAAGTCGGTGAAACGGAACCCCGACACGTTGTCGGTATCGACCCGGGCACTCGCGGCCGTGCCGACGATGTCGATGCGGACGATCGCGGCTTCGGCTTCAGGAGATGGACGGAACGCGCTGTCGATGACGTCATACAGATTCTGGATCGCGCCGCCGACGAGCTTGCCGTCGTCAACCCCGAACATGGTCGCCTGCGCATTGAACGCGGGCTTCATCAAGGCGCTGTCAGCCTTTGCTCCCCCTTCGTTGTACTGGCTGAGCACTTCGACGATTGCGTTGTATTCCTGCACGTAAGTTGGATGACTCATGATGAACTCCTGTTTGCTGTGAATGTTTTTTCAATCAATCCGCCCTGCGCCGATCCGGTTCAGGGCGCACACATCAATGGTCAGCCGTTGGCCAGTCGGTGTAGCCCTTGGCGCCGCCGCCGTAGTAGCTCTCGCGTGGCGCGATGGTCAGTTCGGTGCCCCGACGCAGGCGCTCCACGAGGTCGGGGTTGGAAATGAACAGGCGCCCGAACGCCACCGCGTCAATCCGGCCCTGCGCCCGGCGCTCCAGTGCCATCTCGAGGTCGTAGTTGTTATTGCCGATGAAGGGGCCTTCGAACTGCGCGCTCAATGCATCCATATCAACGCCATCAGGAACCGTTCGCGAAGTCGCGGTGGCGCCTTCGACGAAGTGCAGATAGGCCAGATTGAGCCGGTTGAGCTGCTGAATCAGATATCCGTAAGTCGCCATGACATTGCTGTCGGGAGGCGTGTTTCCGGCATCGGGCGTGACCGGCGAAAGACGGATGCCGACGCGGTCACTGCCCCAGATCGAAATCACCGCTTCAGTGACTTCAAGCGTCAGTCGGGCGCGGTTCTCAATGGTGCCGCCGTACCGGTCAGTGCGCTGATTGGTCGAGTCACGCAGAAACTGGTCGAGCAGATAGCTGTTCGCCGAATGAACCTCCACCCCATCGAAACCGGCACGCCTGGCATTTTCAGCGGCGCGCTTGTATTGCTCGATGATGCCGGGAATCTCCGACGTCTCCAGCGCTCGGGGCATCGACACTTCGACAAAGCCGTTCTCGGTGTAGGTGCTGCCTTCTGCCTTGATCGCCGAGGGCGCAACGGGAGCGGCACCGTCGGGCTGTAACTCGACGCTGGAAAAACGCCCCACGTGCCACAACTGGCTGACAATCCTGCCACCTGCGGCATGGACGGCGTCCGTGACTTTTCTCCAGCCCGCCACCTGCGCGTCCGACCAGATCCCCGGCGTCATGGCATAGCCACGCCCCTGCGCCGAAATGTTTGTCGCTTCGGCAATGATCAAGCCGGCACTCGCGCGCTGTGCGTAGTAAGTCGCGTGCAGTTCGTTCGGAACGCCGTCTTCAGCCATCCGGCTGCGAGTCACGGGCGCCATGACAATCCGGTTGGCCAATTGCAGGGCGCCCATTTGCATGGGAGAAAAAAGATCCGTGTTGCGACTGTTATCAATCATGTTGCATACCTTCAATATCAGACCGGTCGTCTAGTAACTTGATGAAAAAAATCGCCTGTACATCAGCAGGCGTTTACTCGTGCAGCACCGTCAGTGCTCCTTGTGATCGTCAGGCCTTTTGTACGTCCGGGCGGGTGCGCGAAGGCTCAAGAGTCACCCTCTCCCATTTGGCGATCACCAGGGGCGCGATCGCATTGCCCAACACATTCAGGGTGGTGGTGCCGCTGTCGATAATCCTGAAAATACCGGCGATCAGTGCCACGCCCTCCAGCGGGAGACCGGCAGACGCCAACGTGGCCGACAGGATGACGATGGCGAATCCAGGCACCCCGGCAGCACCTTTGGAGGTCAGCACCATGGTCACCACCAGCAGGATTTCCTGAGAAAGCGACAGATCGATTCCATAAAGCTGGGCGATGAAAATTGTCGCCACGCCGAGGAAGATCGACGCGCCATCGAGGTTGAACGCGTACCCCACTGGCACCACAAAACTGACAATGCGCCGTGGTACGCCGTAGTTCTCCAGCTTGCTCATCAACTGCGGCATGACCGCTGCAGAGGCAGCACTGGAGAACGCAAGAATCAACTCGTCGCGGAAATACCTGATCAACTTGAAGATGTTCTCGCCGATCAGGTAACTGATTCCTCCGAGCACTACCAATGCGAAGACGATCAGCGCCAGATAAACCACACCAATCAACTTGAGCAGGGGCAACAACGAGGCAAAACCGAAGGTAGCGACGGTCGCACCGATCATGCCGAACACCCCTATCGGGGCATAGGCCATGACGATCGAGACGATCCTGAACATCGCATCTGAAATGCCTTGGACCAGCGCAACCACAGGTGCACTTTTCTCCCTGGGCAATGCGTTGAGCGCGACACCGAACAACACCGCGAAGAACAGCACAGAAAGCAACTTCGCCTCGGACATCGCCACCAGAACGTTATCCGGAACGATGTTTTGCACAATCACGAGCGCGCCCTTCGAAGGCTCCATCGTGATGGCGGCAGCACCATGTGCGATGCCCGAAATATCGGTGCCCGTACCGGGTTCGAAGAGGTTCGCGAAACACAGGCCGATCACGATGGCCAGGCCGGTGATCGCAAAGAAATAGCCCAGCGACTTGATGCCCATCCGGCCGAACGACTTGTTATCCCCGCCTCCGGCGATACCCAGGATCATGCAACAGAACACGATAGGCACGACCACCATCTTCATCATCTTGATGAAGATATCGCCAAGCGGTTTCAGGATCTCCGTGCTGACCCACGACTGATACTGCGGATGGGTATTGAAGTACCAACCAACGAGCACGCCAAGCAACAGCCCGGCAACGATTTGCCACACCAGGGGAATACGTTTCATGTCTAGCCTTCTTGTTGGAATGAAAGGACTGCATCAATCGGCAGTTGCTAGAGTCATGAGCTTCCAGCTCACTTGAGATCAAATGGCACAACGCCGTTGTGCCATTGCGTTTCTTACTTGGCGAAGAGCTGGCTCATATCCTTGAAGGCCTTGAATTCGAGGGCATTGCCGCAAGGGTCGAACAGGAACATCGTGGCTTGCTCGCCAACCTGTCCTTTGAATCGAATGTAAGGTTCGATCACAAATTCGGTACCGAAAGACTTGAGGCGCTCTGCCAGCGCTTCCCACTCTTCCCATCCCAGGATGATGCCGAAGTGAGGAACAGGAACGTCGTGCCCGTCGACCGGGTTGCTGTGAACGCTTTCCTGAGACGCGGTTTTCGGGTGTTCGTGAATCACCAGTTGATGCCCGTAAAAGTTGAAGTCGACCCATTGGTTGCTGGAACGACCCTCTTCCAGGCCGAAGACCTCACCGTAAAAAGTGCGGGCTGCAGCCAGGTTGTAAACGGGGATGGCGAGGTGGAATGGCGAAAGGCTCATCAGGACTCCGATACGGTTTTTGTGGTTGGTGAGCACATCGTAGGGCGACACTGACAGCAAAAAAATCAATATATATTTCTCAGAAACACAACTAATATTTGTGAATGATCAAAGAACTCAAGACCCTCATTGCCGTCGCCCGTGAAGGCACTTTCGCGGCTGCCGGCAACCGGATCGGCCTCACCCAGGCGGCGGTGAGCGCCCAGATTCAACGTCTGGAAGCCGAGCTCGGCTTTGAAATATTCGACAGAAAAGGACGCTCGGCCCACCTCAACAGGATGGGCCAGCAAGTCCTGCTTCAGGCGCAGGAGCTGCTTCGTCTTTACGACAACCTGGGATCGACCACCGTCGGTCTTTCCACCCGCATTCTGGTCAACGTCGGCGCTATCGCCTCAGTCCAGCGATCGTTTCTCCCGGACGCACTCGCCAGGTTCCACCAGCAGTGCCCGGAATGCCGAACGCGTGTCGTGCCCGGTCTTTCCATGGAGCTGGTGAATCTGGTGGACACCGGCGAAATCGACATGGCAGCGATCATTCGGCCGCCCTTCTCGCTTCAAAGCGATCTGCGCTGGACCACGCTGGCGCTTGAACCCTACCGTTTGATCGTGCCCAAGGACGTACCGGGAGAAGACTGGATCGAACTGCTCTCAAGCCTGCCGTTCATTCGCTATGACCGCTCCTCCTTCGGCGGCAGGCAGGTCGATCGTTTCCTGCGACAGATGCATTTCACTTTGCGTGAAGTCTCTGAGCTGGATGAGCTGGAGGCCATCATCAGGCTGGTGGAAAATGGCGTAGGGGTCGCGCTCGTGCCGCAGACGGCCACCCATCAGCAATGGCCGTCAGGTGTGCGGGCGCTTGATCTCGGCCAACACACCTTCCATCGTGATATCGGACTGGTGCACAGGCCTCGGCGAAGTTTCACCGAGCCTGTCAGGACATTGGCTGAACTTATTCTCGAGCAATTCAAGGTGGCGGCTGAGTGAGGGTCGATGGCTCACCCCTCAACAAGCCGCCCCGCAACCCACGCACGACTATACCCAAGCACTTTCCCCGCCAACCCCAGCGGAAAATGAATCACCCCATGTGCGGTTTCCGGCAACAGATGCACCTCCACTTCCGCCGCTCTACCCCAACGCTCAGCCAACTCAAGCGTGTCATCCCTGAGCGGATCCAGTTGCGCAGCAAACATCAACGCTGGCGGAAAACCGGTGAAGTCACCGTACAGCGGAGACAACGGCGCCTGCCGGCGTTCTTCATCGTTCAATCCCGGAGTGAGCATTTGCAGCGCTTCAACCATCCCCGGCCCATCCAGCAGCAAGGTCTCGGGCCCGGCGTTGCGTACGCTGGGGGTTCCGGTCAGGTCGTAGACGCCGTAATACAGCAGCGCCCCGCTCACCCGTTCGAGCAGGTCCGGCCACTGTTTGAGTTGCAGCAGGGTCGCGGCGGCAAGGTGGCCGCCTGCCGACTCGCCCACGACGATGACGGGCAGGTTCGCAAACTCGCGGCAGTCATCGCTCAGCAGCCAGCGGGCCGCCGTGAGGCAGTCCTGCATGACGCCCTCGATCGGAGTCGAGACCACAAGCCGATAGTCGACCGAGACCACTGCCACGTCGCAGGCTTTCACCATGGCGATGTTGAGGGGATCGTTCATCTGCGCGTTGCCGATGACCCAGCCGCCGCCATGGAAATCCAGCACTACGCCTTTGGCCTTTGTCTTTGGCCGAATAATCCGCACCGGCACTGACGCGCCGTCGACACCCACCACTTTTCGTTCGGCCTTAAGCCCGTGCTTGAGCAACTTTCTTGCGCCGCCCAATTGGCTTAGGCGCAACAACAACTGAATCGCCCGTGGGGTGATGCGATTGCGGATGCGAAAGCGCGGCAGCCGGGCAAGCTTGCAGTTGAACGCGCGCAATTGCGCCAACTCGTTATCGTCTGCGGGCCAACGGGTTGATGTCTTCATTTCGTCCTGGCTCATCGGCGGTTGTTGCGCAGGATATCAGCGGTTGCGGTCTGTTCCAGCCTGGATGCCTGGAGCAACGCAAAAAGCTCATTGGCCGTTTGTCGCGCCGTTGATAGGAATAGGCAATGATCAAAGACAAACCGACATAGGTGAGTGTTTCTTCGATGGATACCATGAGTTGAAACCGGATTAACTGGAGCCCGTCATGACCACCACCAAAACCCTCTTCATCACCGGCGTCAGCAGCGGCTTCGGCCACGCGCTGGCCAAGGAAGCGCTGGGCGCCGGTCACCGCGTCATCGGCACCGTGCGCAGCGAAGCCGATCTGCAAGCCTTTCAGGCTCTTTCTATCGATAATGCGTACGGCGTGCTGCTGGACGTCACCGACTTCGACCGCATCGAAGGCGTCGTGGCGACTGTCGAAGCGACCCACGGCCCGGTCGATGTGCTGGTCAACAACGCCGGCTACGGTCACGAAGGCATTTTCGAAGAATCGCCGCTGGAGGACATGCGCCGCCAGTTCGACGTGAATGTGTTCGGCGCGGTCGCGGTGACCAAGGCGTTTGTGCCGTTCTTTCGCCAGCGGCGGGCGGGTCATATTCTCAATATCACCTCGATGGGCGGCACAATCACCATGCCGGGTATCGCGTACTACTGTGGCAGCAAGTTTGCGCTCGAAGGCATCTCCGATACCCTGAGCAAGGAACTGGCGCCGTTCAATATCTTCGTGACCGCCGTCGCACCGGGTTCATTTCGGACCGACTGGGCCGGCCGTTCGATGCAGCGCACGCCCCGCAGCATCGCCGACTATGACGCCAGCTTCGATCCGGTGCGCAAGGCGCGCGAAGACAAGAGCGGCAAGCAGCTCGGCGATCCGCGCAAAGCGGCGCAGGCGATGTTGCAGATCATCACCAGCCCTGCTCCGCCAGCGCATCTGTTGCTGGGCAGCGATGCATTGAACCTGGTGCGCGACAAGCTGAAACGTGCCGCCAGCGAGATCGATCAATGGGAAGCCCTGACCCGCTCCACCGACCATTGAACGGCCCACAGAGAGAACGCAATGAAACAGGCCGACCCAAGCACTTCGCGCATGGTGCAGCTCATGGAGACGCTGGCACCGGTCGAGGGCTACAACCTCAGCGCGCTGGAGGGCGTGCGCTTCCTGCGCTCGAACCGGCCACTGACCCGCACGCCGGTGCTGTACGACCCCGGCATCGTGATTCTCTGTCAGGGTCAAAAGCGCGGTTATCTGGGCGATGACGTCTACGTCTATGACGCCCAACATTACCTGGTGGTGTCGGTTCCGATCCCCTTCACCATGGAGACCGACGCCTCTGAGGACGAGCCAATGCTCGCGATCTATATGCAACTCGATTTCCAGGTGGCCAGCGAGTTGATGCCGCAGGTGGATGAGATTCACGGCCCGAGTGATGCGCCACCCAAGGGCATGTTTGCCTCGCCGATGGACGACCGCCTGCGCGCATCGACGCTGCGCTTTCTCGAAGCCATGAGTATTGAGGGTGAGGCACAGATATTGGGGCCAGCGCTGTTGCGGGAAATCTATTACCGCATCCTGACTGGAGAACAAGGCGGTTCGATGCGCGCCGCACTCAATCGACAGGGACACTTCGGCAAGGTGACGCGGGCGATCCGCAAGATCCACAGCAGCTATCAGGAGCGCCTGGACGTCGAGCAACTGGCCCGCGAAGCGAGCATGAGCGTGCCCAGTTTTCACCTGCACTTTCGCAGCGTGACGGACGCCTCGCCCATGCAATACCTGAAGTCGACACGCCTGCATCAGGCGCGACTTTTGATGTTGCGCCATGCCATGACCGCGTCAGCGGCGGCGTTCAGTGTCGGCTATGAAAGCGCTTCGCAATTCAGCCGCGAGTTCAAACGCTTCTTCGGCCGAACGCCGCAAGCGGAGATCGAGTGGATGAAGGCAACGTATGCGTTGCCTGCGCCGACGTCGGCCTCGGTTTATGTTTCGTCGCATTAGCCGATCAGGCATCTACAGGTGACTGCGGGGTGTCTGGGTCCAGTTGCCGACGGCGGAACTGTCCAGGTGGCTGGCCGTGGATCTGGCGAAAGCGCCGGGAGAAATAAGCTTCATCCGCAAAACCACACAGCCTCGCCACCTCGCCCACTGGCCGGGCTCCATTGAGCAGGTAATTGCGCGCCGCGTGCATTCTGCGTTCCAGCACCAGCTCGGTGAAGGTCTTGCCGATTTCCTTGCGCAGCCAGTGCGTGAGGTAAGTCGGTGACAGGTAGGTCGCCGCCGCCACCTTGATCAGATTGAGATCGGGGTCGGCAATATTCTTGCGCAGGTACTCGAACATCCGGCTCAGTGCATCCCGTCGACTGGCCTGTGCTGCGTTTTCTTCCGCCAGGCGTTTGAGCGGTTCGGCATACAGGACGCACACCTTGCCCACCAGTTGCAGCAGCAATCCCTTGAGCACTTCGCGCGTACCGAACTGACGATTCTCGTCCAGCCTGCGCATCTGTTCGATCAGGCCACAGACCTCGTTGAAATCCTCATTCCCCAGAATGAAATCCAGATGCTCCTGAAAGCGAAACGGCGACAGTTCGGGCGCCAGGAGAATCGATACCTCCTCCAGATCCATTGGGTCGCACTGCAAATGCGGCAACAGAAAGGTCTGGGAAAAGTTGATCACCATGAAATTGCTGTCCGCCGGATGCGGGATGACATGCACACGGTGCGGCAGGATGAATGCCAGTGCGTTACGCGGAAACGGACGAACCGCGTTGCCTATGTGCTGCACCGTGTCGCCGCCGAGGTTGATCTGGATCTGGAAGTATTCGTGTCGGTGCGGGCCAGTCTCGGCGCGGCGACCTTTCTTGTCACGAATGTAGAAATCCATCATCTCGCTGCGTTGCTGCATGACGTAGGTGGGCACACGGCATTGTGACGTCATTTCTTGAGAATCCTCGACAGGTACTCGGGCAGGTTTTCCTGGCGTTGCCGAGTAATCGGCGTGGCTCATCTTGAAGGTTCGGCGCCGCCCCTTCAAGCAGTCATACGACGACGCCAGACTCAGTGTTTTTTCTACACCGCCACTGCCAATGATCACTGTCCAAAAAACGCGTCCGCAAATTCAGTATTTTTTCCTTTTAAAAACAGTCGGATAGAAAATAAACCAGAGAGCATCTGGAAAATTTACTGTGTGGACTTTTTTTGGACAGGTTTATCCGACGCGCCCTTCTCCGGAAAAAATGATCTAACACCTTGATTGATTTCAAGAGGTTGTACGACCACTGTATTTCCCACGCCCAACCTCTTTCAAAAACAACAGAAGGTGCGCACGTCATGAATCCGCTATTGCTCCCCGCCGCCCCTCCCCACCCTTTACCGACGATGCCAGCCGGAAGACGTCCCTGAACGTCTGACCCTGGCCGTTTTTGCCATTGGTTTCAACTTCGATTGCCTTGCCCCCGAACAGCGGGCAACGGCGTCGGCTGTCCGCAAACAACTCGACACTTCTAACAATAACGAGGTCCACTCATGTCGAATTCACACACCTCCCCCACCACCGCCCCGCCGTTGATTGCCGGCGACAGGGACGCCGCCTCTTCCCGGCGACTGCCGACGCGGCGACGCTGGTTCATGCTCTCGCTGCTGCTGATTGCGACGATCATCAATTACATCGACCGGGTGAACATCTCGATCGCCGCCCCGTTCATGGCCAAGGACCTGGGTCTGGACAAGATCGAAATGGGGCTGATTTTCTCTGCCTTTGCCTGGACCTACGCACTCGCTCTCGTGCCGGCCGGATTTATCGCCGACCGCTTCGGCTCACGCTTCACCTACGGGGTTTCACTGATCAGTTGGTCGACCGTCACGGTGTTTCAAGGCTTCGCCACGGGTTTCGCTTCGCTGTTCGGCTTGCGTCTGGCCGTCGGGGCGATGGAAGCGCCGGCGTTTCCGGCCAACAGCCGTGCGGTAACCGTATGGTTTCCGGCGCGGGAACGGGGACTGGCCAGCAGCATTTACGTCTGCGGGCAGTACCTGGGCACGGCACTGTTTACCGGTGCCCTGCTGTGGCTGGCCACAACCTTTGACTGGCGCCATGTCTTCTACAGCACCGGCGCGCTCGGCATCGTCTTCGGTGTGCTGTGGCTGTATCTGTATCGCGATCCGCTGAACTGCAAGAAGGTCAGCAAAGAAGAGTTGAAATACATCGAGGCCGGTGGCGGACTGGTCAAGAGCAGCCAGGAACGCACCCGTTTCAACTGGCGGCAGATCGCCGAGCTGTTCAGCTATCGCCAGGTCTGGGCCATTTGTATCGGCAAGTTCGCCAGCACCTCGGCGCTGTACTTCTTCCTCACCTGGTTCCCGACCTATCTGATTGAAGAACGCCATCTGACCACGATCAAGGCCGGGATCTTTGCCGTGATGCCCTTCGTGGGCGCAACGGTCGGCATCCTGCTCGCCGGCATCGTCTCCGACCTGTTGATCCGTCGTGGCTATTCAATGTCTTTCGCCCGGAAACTGCCGCTGGTAGTCGGGTCGATGCTGGGCATGTCGATCGTGCTGGTGAACTTCACCGACTCGAACGTCATCTGCATCGCCGTGCTGACCATTGCCTTCTTCGCGCAGGGCATCGCGTCGTCCTCGTGGGCGGCGGTGTCGGAGGTGGCGCCCAAGGAACTGATCGGGCTGACCGGCGGGATCACCAGCCTGGCCGCCAACATCGGCGGCATTGTGACCCCGATCGTGATCGGCGCCATCGTCCACGCCACCGGCTCGTTCGCCTGGGCGTTCTGGTTCATCGGCGCCGTGGCGCTGATCGGCACTCTCTCCTACTCATTGCTGCTCGGTCGCCTGTACCGCATCGAGTTGAAAACGCGCTGAAGCAAGAATCACCGTTTTCTCCAACAGGAGGCGGCTTTCGTCCAACTTCGCCAACGATTGCCGCCGTACGCTGACCTTTCACACAGGACTTGAACCAGGATGAACATGACCGAGTACGTCTTTACCCCGGATCTGCCAGTGACCTTGCCGGTTGTCGGCAGCGAGCAACGCTTTCCCGTCGGACGCGTGTTTTGCGTCGGCCGCAACTACCCGTGGCCGGACACGCTGGGCCAACCGCGTCAGCCACCGGTGTTCTTCATGAAACCGGCCAGCAGTGTCGTCGACGCTGCCGGCGAAGTGATCTTCCCGTCACTGACCGAAGAGTTCGCCCATGAAATCGAACTGGTCGTGGCCATCGGCGAAGGCGGCGCGCAGATCCCCGAAAGCCAGGCGCTGGCCTATGTCTGGGGGTACGCCGCCGGACTGGACCTGACCCGCCGTGACGTACAGCGACTGGCCAAGCGCGACGGCTTGCCATGGGAAGGTGCCAAGGTGTTTGACGGCGCCGCACCGATGACCGCCATTGTGCCGGTCACTCGGACCGGTCGGCTCGAAGGGGAATTATGGTTGAGCGTGAACGGTGAAGAACGCCAGCGCGATCGTCTCGACAGCCAGATCTGGTCGGTGAGTGAAGTCATCAGCCGCATCTCGCAATCCGTAACACTCAAGGCCGGTGACCTGATCATGACCGGCAGCCCCGCCGGCGTCGATATCCTGCAACCCGGCGACGTCATCAGTGCCGGGATCGACGGCATCGGCCAACTCGAAATGCGCGTCGGCCCACGGCCTTGAGTCTGTCCTTAAGTGATTGGAAAAAAGGAGAACAACAAGATGTCTGACACTCAATCCTTGAAAGTGGCCCTGGTGACCGGCGCCGGCAGCGGGATCGGCCGTTCGGTGGCACTGGGCCTGCTGGCCGACGGATACACCCTGGTGCTGGCCGGGCGCCGGCCCGAACCCTTGCAGGCGTTGGTCGATCTGGCGGCCAGCGAAGGAAACGAAGCGCTGGCGGTGCCCACTGATGTACGCGACCCGGCCAGTGTCGATCAGCTGTTTGCAACCATTGCCGAAGTCTATGGACGCCTGGACGTGGTCTTCAACAACGCCGGGGTCAATGCCCCCGCCGTGCCGCTGGATGAGCTGACGTTCGAGCAGTGGCGAAACGTGATCGACACCAACCTCAACGGGGTTTTTCTCTGCGCCCGTGGCGCGTTCGGGCTCATGCGCCGGCAGCAGCCACAGGGCGGACGCATCATCAACAACGGTTCGATTTCGGCTCACACCCCGCGTCCTTTCAGTAGCGCGTACACCGCCAGCAAACACGCGGTGCTGGGGCTGACCAAATCACTGGCGCTGGATGGTCGGGAATTCAATATCGCCTGCAGCCAGATCGATATCGGCAATGCCTTGACCGAAATGTCGGTGCGCATGACCAAAGGCGTGCGTCAGGCCAACGGCAGCATCGCCGTTGAGCCGATGGTCGACGTCAAGCATGTCGCCGACGCCGTGCGCTACATCGCCGGTCTGCCCCTGTCGGCCAACGTCCTGAACATGACCGTCATGGCCACTGCCATGCCGTTTGCCGGCCGCGGTTGAGCCGGCTTTTTTATTGCGTAAGTGAGGTTTACATGAAGCCAGAAGTCTTGCAGCTGAGCCCGATCCTGATTCCGCAAATCAATGCCCGTCTCGGCGAACTGTTCACGATCAGGCATTATTTCGAGCAGGCCGACAAAGCGGCGTATTTGCAGGAACACGGCGCCAACATTCGCGGCGTGATCACCGGTGGCCACACGGGCATCAGCCAGGCGCTGATGGCGCAACTGCCCAAACTGGAAGTGGTGGCGGTCAACGGTGTCGGCACCGATGCGGTTGATCTGGCCTACGCCCGGGATCGCGGGATTCGCGTGACGGCGACCATCGGCGCACTGACCGAAGACGTGGCCGACCTGGCCATCGGCTTGCTGATCGCCGTGTGCCGTGGGTTGTGTACCAGTGACCGTTACGTGCGCTCGGGCCAGTGGCCGCAGAGCCCGACGCCGCTTGCACCGCTGCCGCTGGCACGTCAGGTGTCCGGCATGCGGATCGGCATCGTGGGCATGGGCCGGGTCGGCCGAGCGGTCGCCACCCGGGCAGCCGCGTTTGGCTGTCCGATCAGCTACACCGATCTGCAACCGATGAGCGATGTCAGCCATACCTTCATCGCCGACCTCAAGCAACTGGCCCGCGACAGTGATGCGCTGATTCTCGCGGCGGCCGCCGACAAGGCCGAGGCCATCATCGATGCCTCCGTGCTGCAGGCACTGGGCAAGGGCGGCTACCTGATCAACGTCGCCCGAGGAAAACTGGTCAACGAAACCGATCTGGTGGCGGCCCTGACGGCTGGCGAGATCGCGGGTGCGGCACTGGATGTTTTCGTCGACGAGCCTAACGTGCCTGAAGCCTTGTTTGCCCAGGAACAAGTGGTGCTGCAACCGCATCGCGCCAGCGCGACCCTGCAGACCCGCACCCGCATGGGCGAGATGGTTGTGGCGAGCCTGGTGGACAGTTTTGCCGGAAAGACTCCGCCAGGGTGCGTGACCGGCTGAGCCTAACAGTCATCGGGGGCCGCAGCCCCCGCTGACAGATTACAGCCCGACTACAACGTGTAAGAAATGCCGACCTGCACCGTTCTCGGTGCCCCCGGATAGGCGTAGACGTTACCGAATGCACCCTCGTCGTAGTCCCGGTCAAACAGGTTCTTCAGGTCGAGATTGAGACGTAACTTGTCATTGACCTTGTAGTAGCTGAGCAGGTCGACAACGGTGTAGCTCCCCATCGAAAACGCGGTGTTCGCCGTTTGCCCCGCGCGCTCATCGACATATTTGACGCCTGTTCCCAGACCCAGACCACTGAGGGCACCGTCCTGGAACTCATAGACGTTGAGCAGGCTGAAGCTGTTTTTCGGGATGTTCATCAGTCGCGTGCCGGAGCGGATCACGTTGTCCTTGGTCACCTCGGCATCGACGTAGGCGTAACCCCCGATGACACGCCACTCGGGAGTCAGGTTGCCGGCAACATTGAGGTCAAATCCCCGGCTGCGAACTTCCCCGGCAGCCACACTGAAAGTCGAGTCCACCGGGTCAGTGGTCAGGACATTGCGCTTTTCAATCTGATAGATCGCCGCGTCAACGCTCAACTGATGATCCAGCGCTTCCCATTTGACGCCCATCTCCCAGGACTTGCCTTTCTCCGGTTCAAAGCCCCCGCCCTGTCGGCTCGCGCCGGTATTGGGCTTGAATGAACGCGCGGTGTCCGCGTAGACCGCGAGGGTGTCGGTCAGGTCGTAGGTCACACCGACGCGGGGCGTGACGGCATTGTCACTGGCCTGCCAGTTCTTGCCGCCGGGCACGTAGGTTTCGTAGTCGTGTTCGAAGCGTTCGAAACGTGCGCCGGCCAGCACTTTCAACCGATCGGTAAGCGCTACCTGGTCCTGTACGAACGCGGCGTAGGTCTTGAGATTTTCCTTGTCGTGGGTCGGAGTGCGCGTCAGTGCCGGACGGGGCTGCCCATACACCGGATTGAAGATATCGATCGGATAGGCACTTACCGCGCCGCTGGAGCGCTGGATGATCGACTGGTAGTCGTAGTCCTCGTATTCGATACCGGTGAGCAATGTGTGCTGCAGGCCGCCCGTGGAGAAGTGACCGGTCAGGTTGAGCTGAGTGTCCTTGTCGGTCCACTCCAGCTTGCGGTAGTTGAAATTTCGTCCCAGGGTCCGGCCGTCGGCGGCAATGCCGTTGGCTTCAATGGCATTGCCCTGCAAGGTACCGTCGAGCCACTGGAAGCCACCGCCGAGCGTCCAGTCCTCATTGAGCACATGCTCGAAGCGCAATTGCGCCATGTTGTTGTCGTTGTGCAATTTGCCAGCGTCCGGTTCACCGAAGAAGGTGTCACGGGAGGCAGTGCCGATCTGCCGGGGATAACGCGTCGCGCCCCGGTCCAGCGGATGGTTGTTGCGCATGAAGTCACCCTCGAAGATCACTCGGGTGTCATCGCTGGCTTGCCAGGTCAGCACGGGGGTCACGCCGTAGCGTTCGGTTTCGACGTGGTCGTGGAAGGTATCGCCGCCCTCGCCCACCACGTTCAGGCGATAGGCCAGACGCCCCTCTTCATCGAGCGGACCGGAAGCATCCAGGGTACCGCGGCGCATGCCTTGGTCATTCAACTGGCTGCCGAGTGTGACCGTGCGCTCGGGCAACGGTTGTTTGGAAACGACATTGAAGGTGCCACCCGGATCGCCACGGCCGTAGAGCATGGTCGCCGGACCGCGCAGGACCTCAAGACGCTCGATGGTGTTGGCATCCGGCATGTTCGGATACCCGCGATTGATCGGGAAACCATTACGGTAGAACTCGCCGGTGGTAAATCCGCGCACGGTGAACGTGGTCAGTCCCTGGCCGCCGAAATTGTTGGCTCGCCCTACGCCGCCCGCGTAATCCAGTGCGTCCTGCAGCCGGGTAGCACCGATGTCTTCGACCGCGTCTTTAGTGACGACACTGATCGACTGCGGGGTTTCATGGATCGAGGTATCGGTTCGGGTGGCGCTGGCCGAACGGGTCGCGCGATATCCGTGTACCGGGCCGTCCGCTCTTTCGTAATCCGCGGTACCGACCACATCGGTTGCCTCCAGCTCCAGCGCTGACACCGTTGAATCGGATGGCTCGGCCCACGCAAAGGGAGACAACGTTTGCAACACACAGATGGACAGCAGAGTTCGACGCATGAGGAGAAAACCTTACGGATAGGCCAGAACGAAGGGGATAACTGCCAGCAAAAACGCGGCGGATGGTATACCACCCGCCGCGCAATTGATAGGCATTCCCATTCGTTTGTGCAGCTGACTCTCACCTCTTGCGTCTATTTCCTGCTCACACGCTCAACAGGCGTTTCGTGGTCGCCATTGACGTACTCAACGACTGTCCTGTGCGTTGCAGTTTGTTCAGCAAACTGGCCCCCAGCCACAGTTGATACAGGGTTTCAGCCAGTTGCCGAGCATCGCCCTCAGGCAAGCTTTTTTCGACCTGGCCCTGTTCGATGCACTCGCTGATGCGCGCCACCACTCGCTCTGCACCATCACGCAAGGTCAGGCGCATGGTTTCGGAAAGGTCAGCCACCTCGGCGCTGAGTTTCACCACCAGGCATTCGTCGCCATGGCCTTCCAGGGTGCAGCGATCCTGCCAGCCTTGCCAATAATCCATCAGCCGTTCATAGGCGCTCAGGCCGGGCAGCGTCAGGCGTCGCTCCATGTCCGCCAGATAGTCGACGAAGTAATCCTCGAGCAAGGCCTGACCGTACAGTTCCTTGGATTTGAAGTAGTGATAGAACGAGCCCTTGGGCACGCCGGCGGTCTGCAGGATCTCGTTCAGGCCGACACTGGTGAAGCCTTTCTCGGCCATCATCCGGTGGCCGGTGTCGAGCAAATGTTGGCGGGTGTCGTCGTAGGTCGGTTTCATGGGGCACGAATTACCAGGCAATAGACCAGTCGTTTATCTCAAAGGAACGCGAGTTTGCCACACCTGTCCATGAAAAAGCTTCAGAGAAAAAATTACTAGACGACTGGTCTAATTGGAAACTATGCTGCGCCCCGACAAACTTTTTCCCGGTGTCGATCCTGTGCGAATCCCTTGCTCATGAACGCTGCCAGACCAACCCAGGGTGCTCTATGAAAATCTTGATGGTTTTGACTTCCCACGATCAACTCGGCAACACCGGCAAGAAAACCGGCTTCTGGCTCGAAGAGTTCGCCGCCCCCTACTACGCCTTCAAGGACGCCGGTGCCGACGGCACACTGGTTTCGCCCGCCGGCGGCCAGCCGCCGCTTGATCCGAAGAGCGACGAGCCCGACGCTCAGACGACTGAAACCGATCGCTTCCGCCAGGACCCTGCGGCCCAACAGGCACTCGCGAGCACCGGCCGCCTGGCCGACGTCCGCGCCGAAGATTTCGATGCCGTGTTTTATCCAGGTGGCCATGGCCCGCTCTGGGACCTGGCCGAAGACAAGCATTCGATTGCCCTGATCGAAGCCTTCGCGCGCAGCGACAAGCCTCATGGTTTTGTCTGCCACGCGCCGGGGGTGCTGCGTCATGTCGTCGACGCAGACGGTAAACCGCTGATCCAGCATCGCGAAGTGACCGGTTTCACCAATTCCGAAGAGGCGGCCGTCGGTTTGACGGATGTCGTACCTTTCCTGATCGAAGACGAGTTTCAGCGTCTTGGCGGTCGCTATTCCAAAGTTGCGGATTGGCAAGTTCATGTCGTGACGGATGGAAAACTGGTCACCGGCCAGAATCCTGCCAGCTCGGCAGCTGTCGCCGAAAAACTGCTGAAGCTGCTGGGCTGAAGCTTTCCGCTACATCCTCGAACAACTGATCCGGACACCGTGTGTGCGTTGCACGGTGTTCTTTTTTCGCCACTTGAATAGTCGACTGGTCTAATAAGGCCATGAAAAGGTATTTCCATGAACCACAGCAGTTTCTTTACACCCGTCACCCTGGGCCGCCACATCCTGAAAAACCGCATAGTCCTGCCGCCCCTCACCCGCCAGCGCAGCACCCAACCGGGCAATGTCGCCAATGAATTGATGGCCGAGTATTACCAGCAGCGGGCCGGTGCGGGCTTGCTGGTGACTGAAGGCACTCAGATCGAACCCCGTGGCCAGGGTTACGCCTGGACCCCGGGCATTCATACACCTGAGCAAATTGCCGGTTGGCGCAAGGTCACCGAGGCTGTCCACGCCAGTGACGGCGTGATTTTCGCGCAGCTATGGCACGTCGGTCGCGTATCCCATACTGCCCTGCAACCCAATGGCGACGCACCGGTGTCGGCCTCCGCCATCGCCACCGACCGGATCAGTGTGTTCATCGAAACCGCGCCCGGTGTGGGCGCTCTGGTTCCGCCGTCCGCGCCTCGAGCGCTGACCACCGATGAAGTCCAGGAACTGGTTCAGCTGTACATCCAGGCGGCGCGCAATGCCATGGACGCCGGTTTCGACGGTATCGAACTGCATTGTGCCAATGGTTATCTGGTGAACCAGTTCATCTCCGCCCACAGCAATCTGCGCACCGATCAATACGGCGGTTCGCTGCATAACCGTTTGCGCTTTCTGCGTGAAGTGGTGGCCGGGGTCGCCGAATGCATCGGCAAAGAAAAGGTCGGCGTGCGCTTTGCCCCGCTGTTCACCACCACCGATGAAGAGCGGACTTATCTGGGTATGGTCGAGGAAGACCCGCACACCACCTATATCGAAGCGATCAAGGTGCTGCAAGACGTCGGCATCGCCTACCTGTCCATCGCCGAAGCCGACTGGGACGACGCGCCAGTGATGCCGGAAACCTTCCGTCGAGCGGTACGCGACACCTTCAGCGGCGCGATCATCTACGCGGGCCGCTACAACGCCGAAAGCGGTGCGCGGTTGCTTGAATCCGGATTGGCGGACCTCGTGGCTTTCGGTCGCCCGTTCATGGCTAACCCGGACCTGCCCGCGCGGATCGCCAATGGCTGGCCGCTGAATTCGCTGAACCCGGCCACGGTGTATGGCGGCCATGCCGAAGGCTATGTGGATTACCCGGTGTACGGAGAGTAGCTTTCGCTGGCGACACTTTTGGCGAGCTGATTGCGGCCCGCCCCTTTGGCTTGATACAGCGCCTGATCTGCCGCAGCGATCAGGCCTTGTACCGTGTCCAGTTGCGACCCTGTGGCGGCCGCAGTGCCGATGCTCACACTCACTCGGCCGAATGGACTGGTCCGGTGAGCGATAGGCTCTTGCGCCAAGCGTTTCAGGATTATTTGCGCCACGACCGCTGCGCCGTCCCTCGTCTCGACTAGACGATTTTCAAAGTCTTGAGAATCACCAGCGTATTCTCGGCAAACGCTTGAGCCTGCCAGGTCAGTTCGGCAAGGTTTTCTTCAGCGGTGGTCAGGGCCCTGCCGTCCTTCAGAAGACCTTCGCCCTGGCCGCCGATGATGCCCCACGCCAGTTGCGCCCATTCAGCCGGGTGCTTTTTGCCTTGCTTGATCGAGATCAGGAACAACTGCTGGAAGCGGCTGACCGTCACGCCACCACCGGTCACCGGACTCGCCAGGGTCTGAATCCTGTTGCCGTACAACGAACGCTTGCACAGCTGCAGGTTGAGGGTGTTGCAACGGGCCTGCACCAGCTTTTCAGAGGCCTCGCTCTGACAGGGCGCTACAACGCTCATGCCGATCAGCACGTTGAGGGCCTGCTCGACGTCGCCATAGGCCAACGAGGGCACGAGATCCAGCAAATGCCGCAAGGTCTTCGGCACATAGGCGTCATCCGCCAGGGCTGCGAGTACCGGGCCATAGATCTCTGCCTGCAGCGTCGCTGCGCCCGCCGGACCGGTGACGTTGGCCGGCACGCTGTCGGCTGCCTGCAACAGGACGAAGCGCGTGCTGAGCATCCGCTCACGGTGCTCGGAGGCGGACAGCTTGTTGGCGCCACGCACATAAAGATCCCGGCGGAAACTCTGGTTCACAAAGTAGTCACGCGCCTGCTCACGCATGACGGGATGCTCGATACCTTCCAGAAAGTCCATGCCTTCGGCGCTCAGGTTGAGCGGGTCGACGGAGTCCAGCGGCACGGCTGTCGTGGCGTAATCGAGCTTGGCGGGTGCCAGGGCATCCACCACGTCGGTGAAATACATGCAGTTCCAGTCGCGGTTGAAATACTCATGGGCGACGTACTGGCGATCCTGACCCTTGATGCTCTGGAGCTTGGCGTCCAGCCCCGGTGCGGAGTTGGCATATTTAGGATTTGCAGCCAGCAGCGCTTCGGAAAATTGCAGCGCAGCGTCGATACGTTGATCAGGGCGCGCAGACGGCTGGCTGGCGAAACGGTCGTGCAGACTGAACAGTTGGCGCAACGGTGCCTGAGGCGACCAGCCCGGGAAGCAGTTGTAGCTGACGTAGAGCAGACCACCTGGCTTGAGATGACGGCGGACGAATTCCACGATCAGCTTATGGTTATCGCGGCTGACCCAGGTCCAGATGCCATGCAGGCTGATGCTGTCGAACTGGGGCAAGTCATGGCGGGCCAGCAACTGCTCGAAGCTGTCGTCATACAGTCGCGCATCGCTGCCCCAGTCTCTGGCCAGAGCGATGGCATGGGACGCCTGACCCGGGTGGAAGTCGGTACCGACATAGGAGCCTGGATTGCCCGCGGCATGGATGTTGATCGAAACGCCCTGACCAAAGCCCAGCTCACAGTGATAACCGTCGGTGCTCTCCAGCGTGGCGAAACCGCGCAGCAGCAGACAATAACGCTGGAAAACCGGATTGATTTCCCGGCTATACCCGTAGGTGTAGCCTTCGTCCGTGAAATATCCCTCGTTCCAGGCATTGCTCATGCGTGCACCCTACTCTGATATCGGAAATGAAAGTCGCTCTTATACGGGGTAGTGATGGCGTATCACAAGAGGAGAAGCTATCAGGCAAACGCGTCTTCGATAAATGCCTCTAGCGTCTCTTCCTCGAGGATTTCGATCGAGAAGTGACCGAAGCGCTTGGGCAACCAGATGATGCGTGCCCCTGCCGGTGATTGGAGATGTTCGCGGACCAACGGTTTACCGTTTTCATCTTCGGGCTGTACGCCTTCAGCGACAAGCTCGTCGTAGGCTTTTTCGATATCGGGAGTCGAATAGCAGTGACGGTAGATCATGCCCTCGCCTGCGCTATCCAGGAGCTCCCGCAGATTACCGGCCAATGGCTGAACCAGCATGAAACGCTCCTGCCCGATCAACGCAATCGCATAACGCACATGCAGGCCGCCCCGCTCCCACACCAGCGTCCTGGAGGTTCTCGCCTTTAATATTTGCGCGTAGTACGCGCAGGCTTCTTCGAGGTTATTGACGAGTACATCGACGTGACTGAACTTGAGTTGCATTGCCTGCCTCCTGCCGAACGGACGCACATGGTAACCAACAACGCGTGCTCAAACGTGAGCAAAAACTTTCCTGCGGGCAAAACAAAACCCCAACTGCTTTCGCAATTGGGGTTTCGGAATTTAATCTTGACGATGACCTACTCTCACATGGGGAAACCCCACACTACCATCGGCGATGCATCG
>NZ_RRZJ01000025.1:0-83678 GCF_004368175.1 Pseudomonas sp. CH235 | reverse complement strand
GGCTGGAGGGCACGTGGCACAAGGGTTTCAAAGGTTTTATAGGGGTTTTATTACGGGGAACTGCGCAACTTCTTGCGCAGTATGGCTAATCGCCGCGTTATCGATTCAACACCGCCAGGCAGTCTTCAATCGAGCGTTGTTGCGTCTCGGCATACAACCCCAATTCATCAATGGTCGAACGCCCGAGGGCGAGTTCGAACGCCTGTCGGTTGGAATGCTCGCCATAGTGCGTCTGCGCTGCGTCCCCCAGGTTCGACTGAAAAATCCCCGCTGCACTCACCGGCAGGAAATCTTCGTACACCAGCGGTTCGGCTTTCACATAGCCGTCGCGCAACAAAGCTTGCAGCGAAACATCAGCGGGACGACCCGCCTCAGGCCCTTTGTCTGTCAGGAAATAACGGAAATACGCCAGTTCCTGCTCGCGCATGCCCTCGAGGCTGTCAGGGAATTCGCTGAAATGCTGGGTCATAAGGGCGTTGTAGCGTGAGGCATTGGCTTCGTTGGGGAAATCGCGGAGTTCATCGCGTGCCGCGTTCAGCAGCCGGTCGTACAACGCACGGCCCTTGGGGGTCAGCGCCGCGCCACGTTGTTCGATTTCACCGAAGCGGGCGCTGTGGCTGCCGCGGGTTTGCGTCTGGTCGGTGAAGGCGATCGGCTCGTCCAGCGCCTTGAAACTGGTCTGACGCAACAGGATCGGGTGCTGCCGGCGCGGTGGGCCTTCGATCACCGCTTTGGGCGTGATGCCGTGCTGCGGCATCTGCGCCTGGACGATGTCGATGTCCAGCGTGCGCGGGGTCAGGTGGTTGATGTGCGGGCCTTTGAAGGCCACGACATCGGCAATCAGACGATGCTGGGCGCTGAGCGTCTGGTACTGCGCAGCGGTGACGGTGGCGCTGTGGTGCCAGCGAAAAGTCTCCAGCGCCTGCAGGACAAATTCCCCGGCCTCGGATTCATTCAAACCGCCAGCGGACTCGGCCTGTTCGATCAGGCGCAGCGCCGCCGGTGTGAAGATCGAACGCTTATCCAGCACCGATTCAGCAAAGGCACGCAGTTCGGGGTCTTCAATCAATTCCAGTCGCAGCAACGAAGTGAACACCCGGAACGGGCTGACCTGCAGCGCATCTTCATGCACCGCGCGAAACGCCGTGGAATGCACCGGCACCCCGGCAGGGGTCAGGTCGTAATAGCCCACCGGTTGCATGCCCATCACTGCGAACAAGCGGGCGAGGGTGGCCAGTTCAGCGGCGGTACCAACGCGGATTGCGCCGTGGCGCTCCATGTCCAGCCGTTCGATCTCACCGGTGCTGTGCAGTTGACTGGCGATTTGCGGCTCGCGTGCCAGTACTTCGCGGTTGGTCTGTTCCACCAGTTCCATCAACGCGCCGTACAGCGGCACTTCTTCGCGGTACATGTCGGACATCGCTTTTGAGAAGCGTTGGCGGATCAGGTCGGGGCTGACGAAAGGCTGCACGGTCATGAAAAAAATTCCTGGCACGGTCACGTAAAAGGTGTTGGAAAAGATCGCAGCCTTCGCCGACGCGGGCAAACGAAGAATCCTACGGACTTCATTCTGCCAACGACTGACCGTTTACCTGTCCTGACGCGAATGCTCCCCCAGAAACTCGCGATACAGACGTGCCGTGTTCGACGGCTGTTCAACCATCGGCATATGGCCGACGCCATCCCAGACATCGACCCGCAAATTGCTGATGCCTTTGCTCCACACCGGCACGCTGCTGACGTCGATCAACCGGTCCTTGCGGCCCCAGAGCAACAGCGCCGGGCATTTGATGTCCGGCAGTTTCGGCTCCATCGGCGGGCTGGCGCGAAAATCCCGGAAGATCTCTTCCAGTTCGTCGCGGCATTGTTCGTAGCGCTGGGCGATCGCGTCGAGCACCAGACCGGGCACCCACGGTGGCGAGGCCATGGTCATGGCATAGAAGCGTCGGAATTCTTCCCGGGAATTGATCAGAAACGGATTGTGCCCACGGGCCAGGTGGCGCTCCATGTCGCTGGCCTCGGGCGCAGTGACGCCGGCCGGGTCGATCAGCGCCACCGATGCGATGCGGTCGGGGTAGGTCGCCGCCAGCCACGCGGCGATGTAGCCGCCCATGGAGTTGCCGATCACGTGGACCTTCTCGACGCCGCAGACGTCGAGCAACTGGATCATGCGCTTGGCCTGCACCGGAATGTCGTAGCCACCGCCGGCCTTGAAGCCGGTTTCGCCGTGGCCGGCCAGATCCGGGATGATCACCCGGTACTGCCCGACAAAATGCCGGGCGAAGCGCAGCCACAGGTTCTTTTCGGCACTGTAGCCGTGCAGCATCAGAATGCTGCTCGACGCTTCATAAGGCCCGCCTTGCCAGGTCGATACGGTCATTTCGGCAATCGGCACTTCAATCTTGTGCAGCCGGTACAGCCTGGCCTCCAGGGCCGCGCTCAGATCGTAAAGCCAGTGGCCGACTGCCGGGTAGCTCAACCAGCTCCAGGCCACGAAAACCGCGAGGGCGACAAACAGCAAAAGCATCGTGGGTCTTCCTTGTTCAAGACAGAATGTGGTCGGCCGGTTTCAGCGCCCGGGTCAACCGGTGGTAGCTGAAACTGAAGCCGGGGAACATCGCGATCACGTGACCGCTCCTGCTTTGATACCAACTGTGGCAGCCGCCGGTTTTCCAGACCGTGCGTTCCATTTCCCGGTGAATCATCTGAGTGTAGGTACGTTCTGCTTCGGGGCGAACTTCGATGCTGCGCAGACCTTTGGCCTGCAAGGTGCGGATGCAGTCGAGGATGTAGTTCATCTGCGATTCGATGATGAACAGCGCCGAGGTGTGGCCGATGCCGGTGTTCGGCCCGGTGACGATAAACAGATTGGGAAAGTCTGGCAGGCTGGTGCCGAGGTAGGCGCGCGGGTATTGCGCCCACACATCGCGCAGTTGCACGGCGTTTTTTCCGCTGACCGGGTAGGAAATCACGCCGTCGGTGGCGTCGTAACCGGTCGACCAGACGATCAGATCGACGTTGATGTGCTGACCGTCCGTGGTGACGATGCCGGTTTCATCGAGGCTGGCGATGCCCTGTTCGCGGCTGTGCAACGTGACGTTGGGCCGGGTCAGCGCCGGGTAATAGGTGCTGGAGAGCAGCACCCGTTTGCAGCCGATGGTGAAGTCCGGTGTCAGTTTTTTCCGCAACTCGGGGTCAGTCACCTGGCGTTTGAGAAACTTCAGGGCTTGGCGCTGCACCATGTGAATCGCCGGTTTCGAGTATTTGAAGGCGATGACCCGGGTTTCGAATTGCCAGTAGATCATCCAGCGCAGCAGTTTGTAGGCGGGTTTCAGACCCAGCAGCCAGCGCTGGAACCGACCGAACGTACGGTCGGCCCGGGGCAGCACCCAGTGCGCGGTGCGCTGAAACACGTGCAATCGGGCGACCTTCGGCGCAATCGCCGGAATCACCTGAGCCGCACTGGCGCCGCTGCCGACAATCGCTACTCGTTTACCGTGATAGTCGTAGCTGTGATCCCAATTATTTGTATGAAAGGTCTTGCCCTGAAAGCGATCCTGACCGGGAAAGTGTGGGATAACCGGTTGGCTCAACGGCCCGGTGGCATTGATCAGGAACTGCGCATAAAAAATGCCTTTGGTGCCGGTGTGTACGGCCCAGCGCTTTTCGGTGTCGTCCCATTCGACGCGCTCGACGTTGGCCTGCAGTTCCACCCGGTCACGCAGGCCGAAGCGTTCGATTACATGGTCGGTGTAGCGATGCAGTTCAGCCTGTTCGGCGAACATCTGGGTCCAGCGGTAAGGCGCAAACGACAGCGAATACAGCGGCGACGGCACATCCACCGCTGCGCCGGGGTAGGTGTTCTGGCACCAGGTGCCGCCGAAAAAGTCCCGGCGTTCCAGCAAGCGAAAGTCGTCGATACCGGCCTTGAGCAGATTGACCGCCGCGCACTGGCCGCCAAAACCGCTGCCGATGATCAACACTTGATAGGTCTGCATGGGCCTCCTTCTTAGAGTCTTTTTTCCATTTTCTTCCTTTCATGTATAGCCAATCATTTGCCCGCCGTGTGGTGCTGATGACGAGGTATTCGGCCCGCTGGCCGGTGATGGCTATTTAACGTTGCCCTGATAGACTCCCAGCACATCGGGTCTGCGGTCTGCGCAGTACCGTCGAGTGGTCGAGGCCCTTATGGGAAGAACGGGAGGAAAGGGACTTTCACTGGCCAGGAGGCTCTACACATCGCGAACCCTCGGGCTGGTCCTGGGGCTTTTGTGCGTGAGCGTCGCGATGTACCCGCTCGACCCGCCGGCCTGGGTCTGGGCGCTGATGCTGTTCAACGGCCTGGTCTGGCCGCACCTTGCTTATCAATGGGCCCGCCGGGCGAAGGTTCCGTACCACGCCGAACACCGCAACCTGTTGATCGACGCCTTCCTCGGTGGCTTCTGGGTCGCCGCCATGCACTTCAATCCCTTGCCCAGTGCCACGACCATTTCGATGATGGCGATGAACAACGTTGCCATCGGCGGCCTGCGTTTTCTGCTGGCCGGGGCGGCGGCGCAGTTGCTCGGCGTCGGCGTCGGGCTGGTGGTATTTGCCCCCGCGTTCGTCCCGATGACCACGCCGGCACAGCTTTATGCCTGTCTGCCGCTGTTGATGCTGTATCCGTTGGCGCTGGGCTGGATCTGCTTTCGCCAGGCCTACACCCTCGGCCTGCATAAACGTGAATTGCTGGCCCTGAGCCGCACCGACAGCCTCACCGGTCTGCTCAATCACGGCGCCTGGAAGGATCAACTGGAAATCGAATTCGAACGCTGCAAACGCCAGCAGACAGGCGCTGCGATTGCGCTGATCGACATCGACCACTTCAAGGCAATCAACGACACCTACGGCCACGTGGCTGGCGATATCGTCCTGCGTCAGCTGAGCAAGATGCTCAAGCAGAACCTGCGCATGGCCGATGTGGCGGGGCGCTACGGCGGCGACGAGTTTTGCGTGATCCTGCCGGACTTGCCGCTGTTCAATGCGGCGCAGGCGATGGAAGCCTTGCGTGAGCGTTTTTCCTTTCTGGTGTACGAACAGAACCCGGCGCTGAAAGTCAGCCTGAGCATTGGTCTGGCGGCGCTTGACCCGGCTCACGGCGACGCGACGCGTTGGCTGGATGACGCCGATCAGGCGCTGTACGAAGCCAAGGCCGGCGGGCGTAACCGGGTGATTTGCTGCAGCGACGACAAGCCGCGGCGCGAGGTATTCGATTCGGTTTGAACGGATTGGGTGTCGCATCCGGGATAGAGCCTTGGGGCGATGTCAGGTACGGTTCAGTACCCGACACGAAACAAGGATTGATTCATGACGTTCAAATTCCGTCGTTCTCTGCTGGCCGGCCTTTCCCTCACTTTTGCAGCCTCCGGTGTCTTTGCCGAACCGCACAAACAAGTGCTGGCCGATGCCGAGCAATACAAGCCCGAAGCCCTGAAATTGCTCGAACGGCTGGTCAATATCGATTCCGGTTCCGGCTATGAACCGGGGCTAAAGCAAGTCAGCGACATCGCCATTGATGAGCTGAAAAAGCTCGGCGCGACCATAGAACTGGTACCCAACACCCCGGAAAAAACCAACCACGTGCTCGCCACGCTCAAAGGCACCGGCAAGGCGAAAATCCTGCTGATGGCGCACATGGACACGGTGTTCAAGGAAGGCTCCGCCGCCGAGCGACCGTTCCACATCAAGGACGGCCGCGCCTACGGGCCGGGGGTGATGGACGACAAGGGCGGGATTGTCGCCGGCATCTACGCGCTGAAGATCCTGAAGAACCTCGACTTCAAGGACTACGCGCAAATCACCTTCCTGCTCGATGCCAGCGAAGAAACCGGCTCGGACGTCGCCACCGACCTGATCAAGAAAACCGCCAAGCTTCACGACGTGACCCTCAATCTTGAACCGGGCCGTCCGGCGGATGGACTGGTGGTGTGGCGCAAGGGCAGCGCCACCGCACTGGTCGAGGTCAAGGGCAAGGCCGCCCACGCCGGCGTCGCGCCGGAATTGGGGCGCAACGCGGCGATGGAGGCGGCGCACCAGATCCTGCAACTGGGCAAGCTCGGCGACGAGGCCAAGAAAACCACCATCAACTTCACCGTGCTCAAGGCTGGCGACCGCACCAACGTGATCCCGGATCAGGCCACGGCCAAGGCTGACGTGAGGGCGGCGGTGCCGGAAGAATTCGACCGGATCGAGAAGGATCTGGCGCGGGTGTCGCAGGACAAATTGATTCCCGATACCGAAGTAAAGACTTCATTGCAGCGCGGCTTGCCACCGATGCCGCAGACGGGGGAGTCGGATCGATTGATGGCGATGGCCCAGGGGATTTACGGTGAGATTGGCCGCAAGTTGACCGAAGAAGGCAGCGGCGGGGCGGCGGATGCCAGTTTGTCGGCCGGGGTTGGGACGCCGACGCTGGACGGGTTCGGGATTGTCGGCGGCAACATTCATACGCCGGAGGAATACGCGGAGGTGGAGAGCGTGGCGCCGCGGATTTATCTGTTGTCGCGGATGATTATGGAGTTGGCGAAGGGGCGGTGAGCCGGTCGGTGGAGTAGCGGAGTTGGCGGGGTGTCAGGCAGATTTCTCCCCCACCCCAGCCCTCTCCCGGAGGGAGAGGGAGCTGACCGAGGTGTCTTGCGCTATACATCGACCTGAAACACCGAGTCGATTATGGATTCGGTGAAGTGCATCCAGGTCGATGAATATCCTGAGCATCCCCCAATCGGTTCCCTCTCCCTCCGGGAGAGGGCTAGGGTGAGGGGGCTTTTGTGGGAAATGAGGAAAGTGTGAGCGGCGCACAACTTTCCAAGACCTTTCCTACAACGTACCCTGTTGCCGCGTTTCAGTATCGACCCCTATAGTTCGGGCTCGCGGAAAACTCCGCGAACGACCTTGGCCGGTCGATACAGGAACGTACAGTTGTCCAACATATTCAGCGATTTTTGCCTGAAGTTGTTGTGTTTTGGCGGCTGTGCGTGGGACACCTTCGGGTGTGCCGGTTCCTGTATCCGGTCGGCCAACCCGCGTACGGCTGCCACCCTCTTCGTTTGGCCGCGAATGGTGATAGCCCTAATTACAGGAGTTACACCAATGTCGGATCAAGTAATCCCCCGCTACCTCCCCATCGACACCTACGACGCCGAATCCCCGGTGCTCTTCATCAATACCCAAAAAGAACTCAGCGACATGGCCGCGTGTGCGATGCACCGTTTTGTGGTCGTGCGCGATCTGGCGGACACGTTTTCCAGTCTCGACCTGAAGGGCATTTCCGATTGTGATTTGACGCGGATTACCAGCGCGGTGCATCTGCTGATGCGAGAGGGCTGCGCCATTCTGAACGTGATTCAGACGCGGGCATTACAGCGGGAGGAAGGCTTCAAGAGAGCGGTCTAGCGGTTTCGCGGCGGGCGCCATGCGAGTGGACTCGTGATGGCGTCGGGCCGCTCTGCCTCTTTGTAGCGTGGTGCGACGTTACTCTTTGACGCTCATGTATTCCTTGGCCCAGAGGATGTATTCCTCAGGCTGGGTGTAGGTGTGGGTCAGTTCGGTGGCGCTCAGGTCGGAGGCCTGGGTGAAGATCTGGCGTTGTTCGCGCAGGCTGTCGTAGGTCGCCTTGATCGCCGCGAAGTAGGCACCGTGGCCGTCGATGGTTACGCGTACCCCCAGTTCGGCCAGGCGTTTGTCGTCGCGCAGTGCCGGGTTGCCGTAGGTGACCAGCATCAGCGGGACGGTCAGGTGTTCGGCGATCTGCTCGAGCTGATCGAAGTCCTGGATCCCCACCATGCAGATACCGTCAGCGCCAGCAGCTTGATACTGCTTGGTGCGGCTGATGATTTCCTGGTTCGGCAGGATGCCGGCGTTGGTCCGGGCGATGATTGCCATCTCCGAATCGACCCGGGCTTCCAGTGCCGCGCGGATCTTGCCCACGCCTTCGGCGACGGTGATCAGGTCGGTGGATTTGCGGCCGAATTGTGCCGGCAGCAGGGTGTCTTCGATGGTCAGCGCAGCGACGCCGGCGCGTTCCAGTTCGACGATGGTGCGCATCACGTTGAGCGCGTTGCCGTAGCCGTGGTCGGCGTCGGCGATCACCGGCAATTGGGCGACGCGGCCGATGCGGGTGGCCTGTTCAGCGAATTCGCTGAGGGTGATCAGGGCAAAGTCCGGGGCACCCAGCACCTGCAACGAGGCGACCGAGCCGCCGAGAATCCCTACTTCAAAACCCAGGTCAGCGGCGATGCGGGCGGACATCGGATCGAACACCGAGGCGGTGTGATAGCAGGTGTCGGAAGCCAGCAGCTGACGGAAGTTACGGCGCAAATCTTGATGAGAAAGCCTGGTCATACGAGTTCCACCAATACAAAGGAATGGAAAGGCTTGAGCAAAGGTGTCAACGCCGAAGGTGAAAAGGCTATCACGCCAATGGGTCAAGGATCATGACGAATTAACGAGGAAGTTAACCAGGAAAATCCTGTTCCGGCTCTTTCGCAGCAGGTATGGGCGCTCAGGCCGCCACCGCCTGCTGCTGTTGATTGGGCAGCGGCACCGCCCGCACCGAGTTGCCCGGCTGCAATTGCAGGCGTTTGGCGGTGAGGCGGTCGATCACCAGACTGCTGCCGACCCGACGGCCCGGCGCGACGGTGATGCGGCAGTTTTCCAGGCGGCGGTTGTGGATCAACCACAGCGGCGCCTGATCGTCCGGCGTGCCGATGCTCAGGGTGAGTTCCAGGCTGTCGCGCACGGTGCGGATGTTGCGGATCGGTGCTTCGATCACCGGACCACCGTCGAAAATGTCGATGTAGCCTTTGTGAGCGAAACCTTCGGACTGGAGGATTTTCAGCGCCGGCTCGGTGTTGGGGTGGGCCTGGCCGATAACGGCCTGAGCCTGTTCGGTGAGCAGGCAGGTATACAGTGGCTGACGCGGCATCAGTTCGGCGATGAAGGCTTTATTGCCGAGACCGGACAGGTGGTCGGCGTGGCTGAAGTCCATCTGGAAGAAGTGCCGGCCCAGGCTGTCCCAGAACGGCGAGCAGCCTTGCTCGTCGGCACTGCCTCGCAGTTCGGCGATCATCTTTTCGCCGAACAGGTGCGGGAATTCGGCAACAAACAGCAAACGCCCCAGCGACAGCAAGCGTCCATTGCTGCCATGGCGCTGGTCGTGGCGCAGGAACAGCGAGCACAGCTCCGATTGGCCGGTCAGTTCGTTGTTGAGAAACAGCGTCGGGATCTGCCGCTGAATACCCAGGTCCGGCGCCGAGCTGACGGTCAGCCCGACCCGATAGTTGTACCAAGGCTCACGCAGGCCGACGGCCCCGGCCAGAGCGCTGACGCCGACCACGCGCTGCTCGTCGTCTTCAAGCACGAACAGGTAATCGGCATCGGCCCGCTCGACCTGTTCGGCGAACGCCCGTTGCGCCCAGCGTACCCGGTGGGCCAGGCGATCTTCGTTGGCGGGCAGGGTGGTGAACCCCGGCCCGGCCTGTTGCACCAGCGTCATCAACGCTGGCAGGTCGCTGACTTGGACCGGACGGACAATCATGCTGCAACTCCTTTTGCGCGCCAGCTCGGGCACTGTCGTTGGGTAGGGGCGCGGTTCACAGGGCGATCAACCGGATCGTGCCGCCAGCGCGGACGTTGAGCGCCGCGCACAGGGCCGGATCGAGCGCCAGGGGCTGACCGGGCTGGAAATCCAGCTCGGCGACCACCGCCCGAAAGCCATGCAGAGCATCGTTGCTCACCAGATAGCGACCGCGAGCATCGATCAGGGGTTCCTCCTGAACCGTGACTGTCTGGCTCTGCGCGATCGAACGGATGTTGGCGGTGCGTGCATACAAGGTCGGGCCGGCATCGAACAGATCGATGTAGCTGTTGGTTTCAAAACCCTCGCGCTCGAGGATGTCGAAGGCTTCCTGACCGTCCGGGTGGATGCGGCCGATGCAGTCCTGCGCGGCTTGCGGCAGCATCGGCACGTAGATCGGGTATTGCGGCATCAGTTCGGCGAGAAACGTACGACTCTGCAAGCCGCACAGGCGCTCGGCCTCGACGTAGGGCAGGTCGAAGAAATGTTTGCCCAGCGCATCCCAGAAAGGTGAATGGCCTTGCTCGTCGCTGTAGCCGACGATCTCGGTGATCACCGCTTCGGCAAATCGCGGCGCGTGGGCGGCGATGAACAGCAGGCGTGCCCGCGACAGCAATTCGGAAAACGGCGTGCGCACCAGCGCTTCATCGATGTGAAAACCGCGCAGCAGCGTATGCCCGCTGAGGTCGTGACACAGCGACAGCGCCGGCACGCCGTGCTCGATGTTCAGCTCCCGCGAGGCGCTGGTGAAGTGGCGGTTGCGCAGGCTGTAGAACGGCTCGTTGAAACCTGCGGTGGCGAGGATTTCCGAGCAGCCGACCAGTCGATGGCTGTCGATGTCCTCCAGCACGAAGAAGTAATTCTCCGGGCCCTGAGCCGCCGCATCGCTGTCGAACGAGGCACAGGACGCGGCGATTTTTTCGCTAAGACGTTCGCTATCGTCCGGCAGGGACGTGACGCCCACCAGGCTGTCGCGCGCCAATTGTTGCAATTGAGGCAGGTCGTTTGGCTCGACTGGGCGTAAGACCAGCATGGATGCACTCCTGTATCAAAAGGTTCGGCCCATTCGCCGAACCTGACTATCACTGTCGGTTTCCACGCGTTAAAGCGGCGGTCGCCTGATTTGTTGTCAGACGCCGCTCTTTTTCTTGTCAGCCATTGCTCGGGTCAGGCAGCGCGGTACTGGCGCCGAGCTTGTTCAGGAAGAACAGGTACACCAGACCCAGTGCGATCCAGATCAGGCCGAGTTTCTGTGCATCGACGCCCATGTTGTACATGATGGCCGCGACGATGATGAAGCCGATCACCGGGCAGATCAGGTGACGGATCACCTGTCCGGATTTCTGCCGGCGCCAGTAGTAGTTGATCACGGTCAGGTGCAGCAGCATGAAGCCGCTGAGGGCGCCAAAGTTGACCAGCGAAGTCAGGGTGTCCACCGAATTGATGAACAGGTAGCAGATCACCAGCGACAGCACGGCCACCAGATAAATGCTCAGGTACGGCGTGTTGTGTTTCGGGTGGACCTTGGCCAGCACTTTCGGCAGCTTGCCGTCGCGGGCCATGCCGAACAGCAGGCGCGAGACCGCCGCTTGCGAAGTGATCGCCACCGCCACGCCCCAGGCCAGGGCCGTGGCCACGCCGGTCAGGGTCGCCAGCCAGCTGCCGGCAGCGATTTCGGCGATTTCATAGAACGCGGTGTCGGCGGACTTGAAGCCCATGCCGGCTGCCAGATCGGTAGCGATCCAGGTTTGTGCGACGAAAATCACCCCCATCACCACCAGCGTGATCAGCGCCGCTTTGCCGACACTGCGGCCCGGATCGCCCTTGATCTCTTCGGCAAGGGTGGAAATCGCATCGAAACCGAGGAACGACAGCACCGCAATCGACACCGCTTGCATCAGCAGGGCGAAGTTGAAGGTTTCCGGGTGATACAGCGGCGCGAGGGTCAACTGGCCGTTGCCGCCACCGTTGTGCAGGGCATTCCAGGCATAGAACAGGAAAATGCCCAGCACCACGAGTTGCGCCAGCAGGAACACAATGTTCATGCGAGCGGTAAAGGTGATGCCGCGCAGGTTGACGAAGGTCGCGCTGACCAGGAACGCCAGAATGAAGCCGACTTTCGGAATGTCCGGGTACAAATGGTTGAGCGCCATCGCCGCGTAGACGTAAAGCAGCGGCGGAATCAGCAGGTAATCGAGCAGCATCAGCCAGCCGGCGATGAAGCCGACGTGTTGATTCAGGCCCCGTTGCGCGTAGGAATACACCGATCCGGCAATCGGAAAGGCCCGGGCCATGCTGCCGTAACTCAGAGCGGTGAACACCATCGCCACCATGCCGATGATGTACGCCAGAGGCACCATCCCCGGTGCCTCGGCGTTGACGTAGCCATACACGCCGAACGGGGCGATGGGGATCATGAAGATCATCCCGTACACCACCAGATCGGTCAGTGTCAGGCTACGTTTCAACTCCTGTTTGTAGCCGAACTCTTCTATTTCCATGAAGCGCAACTCCTTGTCAGCCAATCGGTCGTTTTAGTTGTTATATCGGTCCGTCGTTTACAGCGTCAGCAGTGGTTACAACAATCCTTACAGCAATGGAGCCAGATAATTCGCCCAGCGAGTCACCGCTTCCGGGCTGCGCAGCAGATCGTTGCGCACTTCGATCAACACCGACTCCAGGCCCCGGGCATCGCCGTGTACCGGCACGGTCATGTCGCCCAGTGGGTCAATCCTGTACGGCTGGTTGCCGGCGACTTTCAGCGGGTGTCGTTCCAGACCGTCGAGCATCCGTTGGGCATAGGCCCGGGCCTGACCGAACAGCACGCCGACCTCCAGCTCGCGCGGCTGGCCGTAGTACACCGGGGTGAAACTGTGAATCCCTACCACCCGTACCGGCCGACCTTCGGCCAGACGTGCATCGATCAGTTGTTGCAGCCGTGTGTGAAACGGCTTGAACAGGCACTGGCGACGGTATTCGCGGGTGGCCTCGTCGAGCTCGCGGTTGCCCGGCACCTGATAGATCTCGCTCTGCGCCGGTATGCTGTCGGGCGCATGCCGCGGGCGGTTGAGGTCGATCAGCAGGCGCGAATAGTTGGCGCTCAGCAGAGTTGCACCCAGTTGCTCCGACAGTTGCTCGGCCAGCGCCAGGGCTCCGATGTCCCAGGCGATGTGTTCGCGCGCCGCCGTGTCATCCAGGCCCAGATTGTTCAGGGCCTCGGGGATGTAACGGCTGGCGTGTTCGCACACCAGAATCAGCGGGTGCGTCGAATCTTCACGGCTCAGGTTGTAGACCGGTCGGGTGTACAACCCAAGCTCAACGGATTCAGTACAGGCGTGCATAGTGCTCACAAAGATCAGCGGGCGAGAGCTGTTCCGTCAGCGCCAGTTCCTCGGTTTTAAGGGCGAAAAAGGTTTCGAGCAACGCGCTTGGCAGCGCTTCGACCAGCGCTTCACTGCGACGCAGGCAATCCAGTGCCTGGGCCAGGGAGGCGGGCAGGGCAACGATGCCCCGGGCCTTGCGTTGTTCGTCGTTGAGTGAATCGGGGATTTCATCGGTGATCGCGTTCAGCGCCAGACGTTGCTCGATCCCCAGGCGTCCGGCGATCAGCAGCGCGGCCATTGCCAGATGCGGCGAGGCGGTGGCGTCCATGGCGCGGAACTCAAGGTTGTATTGCTTCGCCACGGGTTTGTTCCCCAGGCTCACGGTCGGGCAGATCCGCAGCGCCGCTTCGCGATTCTGCTGGCCGAGGCAAGCGTAGGAAGCGCTCCAGTGGTGCGGCTGCAAGCGTTCATACGACACCGGCGTCGGTGCAGTGAATGCGCACAGCGCCGGTAAGTAATGCAGCACACCCGCCGCCCAGTGCTGGCCGAGGGTCGACAGGCCATTGCTGGTGCCGGCGTCGTAGAGCATCGGCTGACCGGCCAGATCGAGCAGGCTGACGTGCAGGTGTACGCCGTTGCACACCGCGTCGGCAGCAGTTTTTGGCGCAAAGCTCAGATCCAGACCCATCTGCCGGGCGATTTCGCGAGTGATCTCGCGCACGTTGACCGCGCGATCCGCCGCCGCCACGCCAAGGGTTGGGCGGCAGGTGATTTCGTATTGATGCTTGCCGTATTCGGGCAGGAACATTTCCGGCTCGACGCCACCGGCGCGCAACGCACTGAGCAGCCAGCCACCGAATTCCGCACCTTGGCGTTGGGCTTCCAGCGAGAACGCCAGATGTTCGGCAAACCCGGCGTGCAGGTTGAATTCGTGTTCGAACGCGGCGTTGACCTGCAAGCCGAGCTCATCGCGATAGCGCTCGACCTCGTTGCGCAACAGGGTGCGCGGGCAGGTGGCCCACGGCCGGCCATCGGTTTCGCGGATATCGCCGTGAATGAAATCCAGCGCAGGTGCTGTGGCGTCCGGGCCGTTGCCGACGGTGACGCGGCTGGCCAGATCGGGAATCAGCCGCAGGTCGCCATACGCGCCCCACGGACTGGTCGAAGCGATGATGTCCTGCGGCGTCAGCGCGCTGTTGGCTGGCACCCAGCCACAACCGGCGGCCTGATAATGCTCCAGCTCATCGGTGGGAAACGAACGGCCACGGGTGACGCCGATCAGGTCGGTGGTGACGATGGTGGTCATCGGCAACGGTGACAGGCGTTCGCTCATGGCTGCATCTCCTGCAACCGACCGAGCACGGTGTCGGTGTCGGTGATCCAGCAGTAGCCCTTGATCGCGTTCAGGCAGGCGTCGTGACGTGCTTCGGTGTAGGTCGCGCAGGCGTCCGCCACCAGAGTGACGAGGTAGCCACGGTCGGCGGCGTCGCGCACGGCCATGTCGACGCACTGGTCGGTGACAATTCCGGCGATGATCAGGTGGCGGGTTTCCAGATTGCGCAGCACGTAGTCGATGTTGGTCGAGTTGAAGACCCCGGAAGAGGTCTTCGGCAGCACGATTTCGTTTTCCGCCGGGGTCAGTTCGGCGATGACCTGTGCCTGCGGGCTGCCCTTGGGCAGGTGCATGTCCGACAGCTTGTGATCCAGCGAGCGGTCACGGCCATCGGCGGTCAGGCTTTCGATCAGGGTGTGCAGCACGTTCTGCCGTGCTTCGCGGAAGGCGTTGAGCAGGCGAACCTGATTGGGTACCACTTGCGAGCGCGTGCGGTTGAGGAAATACGCGGCGTCCGGGCCTTCGAGGTGCGGGTCGAACTGCGGCTCGAGCCAGGCGCGCTGCATGTCCACCAGCAACAGGGCGGTGTGATCGGTGACAAACGGCAGGTCCCGTGGCGAGCGATGGGGAAGGCTGAACATCCTTATTTATCCTCCAGCAAATGGGTGTCGAAGTCGTTGCGCAGGGCATCGATGCCTTCCAGGCGATCGGCCAGGTCCGGGCTACGCAGAGTCAGGCAAGCAATCAATGCTTCAACCTGGGCCAGCGCCGGGACCATGGTGTCGAACGGCGAGGCCGACTCCACCGGGGCGCTGATGATCATGTCGGCCAGCTCGCGCAGCGGTGAGGCGTAGATGTCGGTGAACAGCACAACGCGGGCGTTGCTGTTCTTCGCCGCGCTCGCCACGCGCAGGGCCTGGGTCTGGTAGCGGCGATAGTCGAACACCAGCACCACGTCCTGACGTTGCAGGTCGAACAGGCGGTCGGGCAGTTGCGCGTTGTCTTCCAGCGCAAAGCAACCGGGGCGCAGCAGACGCAAATGATTGAGCAGGTAAGTCGCCATCAAACTGCTGAAGCGTCCGCCGAAGCAGTAGACCTGATGGCGGGTGTCGAGCAGCCAGTCGGCCAGAATTCGCACATCTTCCGGCTGGGTCAGGGCCTGGGTTTCGGCCAGCAGGTTGTGGCTATGAGCCAGATAATGACTCCAGGCATCGTCCTTGTTCTGATGCGAGCGCGGCTGCAACAGAGTGCGCGGCGAGCGCAGGCGATGGTCCATGTCACTGAGCAGGGCGTCCTGGAATTCGGCGTAACCACCGAAGCCGAGCTTTTTCACCAGCCTCACGATGGTCGGATCGCTGACGCCGGCATGTTCGGCCAGGCGCGCCATCGGGCCAAGCCCGTTGCGTGGATACTGATCGAGCAAGGCGCGAACGACTTTGCGCTCCGACGGCGTCAGGTCAAGGCCGGGGTCGGTGATCAGGTCTCTTAAAGGGGGCATCCGGGCTCCTGCTGGATGGGGTGTTGAATTCGCTTCACAATCCGTTAAAACAGTATTTATGTAACTGACGCTACATGTCTAGCGAATTTTTCCGCGTTTAAATCAGGCCCCAAAATGAGGCGGGATGCCCGTAACGCAAGGGTTACACGTATGTCGACCAGTTTTGTAGTCCATTGCCCATAATGGTGTCAGACATTGCCGCTTTCACACGCTCGGATCATCCAATCGACTCGCCCGGAGCATCCCGGTTTACGGCACAATTGCCGCTTCATCAGCGATTATGTCGATGACCGTCCTGTCTTTCAGCCGAGTAGCCTCCCGTGCAGACCACCCGTTTGACCTTGATCTGCCATGCCAGAACAGTCGCACAAAAATTGGCGTGTTTTCCTACGAACGAGCCTGTTGAAGACGTGGCGCTGGCGTCCGACTCGCTGGCTTCGCGTCTGGACACTGCGTCACGGTTGATTTGCGGCCCGGAACTGCGCACTCGCCAGACGGCGGCGTGGTTTGGCCACGACATACACATTGATCAGGCCCTGCGTGATTGCGACTGGGGACGCTGGCAAGGTCAGTCGATAAAGGATTTGCAGCGGAACGAACCCGAGGCATTGCAAGCCTGGCTCGACGATCCGCACGCCGCACCCCATGGTGGCGAGTCGGTGGCGCAACTGCGCGAGCGAGTGGCCGCGTGGCTGGTTTCACTGCAAGCCACGCCGGGGCACGTGGTGGCGGTTACCCATCCGTTCGTGATTCGTGCTGCATTGATGCAGGTCGTGCAGGGCGAGGCGTTTCACAGCATCGATGTCGAGCCGCTGGCGGTGGTCGATCTGCGGTTTGCCGGGCGCTGGCGACTACGCTTGTCCGGCATGAGCGTGGAAGGAGCAGAGCAATGAAGCGATTGCTGGTGATCGGCATCGGTGCCGGCAACCCGGACTACATCACGATGCAGGCGGTGAAGGCGCTGAACCGGGTGGACGTGTTTTTCCTGATGGACAAGGGCCGTAGCAAGGACAAGCTGATCGACCTGCGGCGAGAAATCTGCGAGCGCTACATCAGCGATCGTACGTACCGTTTCGCCGAAGCCCACAGCCCGGAGCGCGAGCGCGGCGATGTGGACTACAGCGCCAGCGTCGATGATCTGAACCGCGCCAAGCAGCAAACCTTTGAACGCCTGATCAGTGACGAATTGGCTGACGGGCAGTGCGGCGGTTTTCTGGTGTGGGGCGATCCAGCGCTGTACGACAGCACCATTCGTATCCTGCAGGCGATTCTGGATTCGGGGCGATGCGCGTTTGAATTTGAAGTCATTCCCGGCATCACCAGCGTTCAGGCCCTGGCGGCACAACACAAGGTGCCGTTGAACACCATCGGCCGCTCGATTGAAATCACCACCGGCCGACGCCTGGCGGCAGGGCAGGTGAGTGACACGGACAGTCTGGTGGTGATGCTCGACGCCGAAGATTCCTACCATCAGGTGACGGATCAGGAGACAGAGATCTACTGGGGCGCCTACCTCGGCACGCCGGACGAAATCCTCATCCATGGCAAGCTCGGCGACGTTGCCGATGAGATAGAACGGGTACGCAAGGCTGCGCGGGCCGAGCATGGCTGGATCATGGACACCTATCTTCTGCGCAAGCCTTGATCTCGCGACCAAAGCGTTCGCGATACACCGACGGCGGCACCCCGACCACGCTGCGAAACGCCACACGAAAGCTCTCCACCGACCGATAGCCACAGCGCAGGGCAATCTGTTCGGTGTTCTGCGGCGTGCTTTCCAGCAATTCCCGGGCCCGGGCCAGGCGTTCGTGTTGCAGCCAGGCCTTGGGTGACTGGCCGCTGGCTTCGCTGAATTTTCGCAGGAAGGTGCGTTCGCTCATCGCCGCTTCGCTGGCCAGATCGCGCACTTCCAGCGGTTCGTGCAGGCGCTCGCGGGCCCACTGCATCACGCGCGACAGGTCGCTGCGCGGCGTCGGGCTGACCGGCGTCGGAATGAATTGCGCCTGACCGCCGGTGCGCTGCGGCGACATCACCAGCCGCCGCGCCACCGAGTTGGCGATCTGGGTGCCGAAGTCCCGCGCCACCAGGTGCAGGCAGGCGTCGATCCCCGCTGCACTGCCGGCGGAGGTGATCAATTGGCCGGAATCGACGTAAAGCACATCAGGATCGACATCGATGGCCGGGAAGCGCTCGGCAAGCTCCGAGGTGTAGCGCCAATGAGTGGTGGCGCCATGCCCGTCGAGCAGGCCGCTTGCTGCCAACACAAACACACCGGAGCAGATCGACAGCAACCGAGCGCCGCGTGAATGCGCGTCACGCAATGTTTCGAGCAAGACTTCCGGCACCGGTGCACTGCGGTCGCGCCATCCAGGAATGATGATGGTGCGCGCATCCGCCAACAATTCCAGACCGCCATCGGCCAGCACCTGGATCCCGCCCATGGCGCGCATCGGGCCTTGATCGACCGCCGCAATGCAGTGCTCGTACCACGGAAAGTCGAACTCCGGCCGGGCCAGGCCGAAGATCTCCACGGCGATGCCGAATTCAAATGTGCAGAGGCCATCGTAGGCCAGAATCGCGACCAATCCAGGTGAATCAGGCATTTGGCGGAAAATTCCCGGTGAGTGTCTTGTGCGCCACTGTAGCGGCAAGCGACGGCCCGATAAAGTCTGTTCATCCCCACCGACAAAGGAGTGATTCAACATGCCCAGCCTGGTTCGCGAAATCCCTGCAGCGCCTTCGGCCATTGCCCTGATGCATTTCAGCAACCGTCTGACCTTTGAAACCGATTGTTCCGACGTCTTCAGCAGCCAGGAAGCCGGTGATGTCGACTTTGTGCTGGTGGACGTGCGCGGGCCGTTGGCCTACGAACGTGGACATGTGCCGGGAGCGATCAATATTCCGGGGCGTTTGCTGACGGCGGAAGGGTTGGTGGACTACTCGAAAAACACGCTTTTCGTGGTTTATTGCGCCGGTCCCCACTGCAATGGTGCCAACAAAGCTGCGGTGAAGCTGGCGGCGTTGGGTTATCCGGTCAAGGAGATGATCGGCGGGGTGACCGGGTGGCTGGATGAAGGCTTCCAGTTGAGTGTTGCGACAGCGCGCGTCGCCACTGCGCCGATCGCTTGCGACTGCTGATAGCCAGAAGGTTGCCGCTTCGGCGGCACCTTTTGTCGGCTTTGTCCTACAACCCGCGCACCGCTCTGACGCACACTTTTCCCAGGTGATGGCACTCGCCGATTTTCTGTAAGTATTTGTCGCTTAAAAACAATTTGCCCCGTGCGCGCCGCCATAGACTGCCGGCCACTTCGGTTTTTTTGCGCTGTACAGCCCAAGACCGAACCTGACAATCGAAAGCTGCCAATAAAAGCCTCCGCACACGGGAGTAATAAATGAAAAAGCTGGTTATGTTCGGTGCCCTGGCACTGTCGATGTTGTCCCTGACCGCCGTGGCCGAAGACGCCAAACCGATCCGTATCGGTATCGAAGCCGGTTACCCGCCATTCTCGATGAAAACCCCTGACGGCAAACTGGCCGGTTTCGACGTGGACATCGGCGATGCGCTGTGTGAGCAGATGAAAGTCAAATGCACCTGGGTCGAGCAAGAGTTCGACGGCCTGATCCCGGCGCTGAAAGTGAAGAAGATCGACGCGATCCTGTCCTCGATGACCATCACTGACGACCGCAAGAAAAACGTCGATTTCACCATCAAGTACTACCACACCCCGGCGCGCTTCGTGATGAAGGCAGGCTCGGGCGTGAAAGACCCTCTGGTCGAGCTCAAAGGCAAGAAAGTCGGCGTGCTGCGCGCCAGTACCCACGACCGCTACGCCACCGAAGTACTGGTGCCGGCCGGCATCGAGCTGGTGCGTTACGGCTCGCAGCAGGAGGCCAACCTGGACATGGTGTCCGGTCGTATCGACGCGATGCTGGCCGACTCGGTCAACCTGAGCGACGGCTTCCTGAAAACCGACGCCGGCAAAGGCTTTGAATTCGTCGGCCCGACCTACGAAGACGCCAAGTACTTCGGCGGCGGCGCCGGTATTGCAGTGCGTAAAGGCGATACCGAGCTGGCTGAGAAATTCAACACCGCCATCAACGAAATCCGCGCCAACGGCAAGTACAAGCAAGTGCAGGACAAGTACTTCGACTTTGACGTGTACGGCCATTAATACGCCGTAGAAAAAAGTGGCCCCGTTCATTCGGTGGCCACTTTTTTTTCGCCCGTGATTTATCCTGTCAGCACATTTTCAATGCAGTCATTGCCTCGGCAACGACTACAGAATTTCCGGAGTTCCCCATGCAACGCATCGACCACCTTCTGCCCTGGAGCCACTTGGGCAGCGAACGTTCCCTGAGCGTGTTCCGTTACGGCGCCGGCCCGCGCAAGGCCTACATCCAGGCCAGCCTGCACGCCGATGAACTGCCGGGCATGCGTACCGCGTGGGAGCTGAAAAAACGCCTGGCCGAACTGGAAAGCAACGGCCAGTTGCAAGGCGTGATCGAACTGGTGCCGGTGGCCAACCCGATCGGCCTCGATCAGCACCTGCAAGGCAGCCACATGGGGCGTTTCGAGCTGGGCAGCGGCAAGAACTTCAACCGCTCCTTCGTCGAACTCAGCGCGCCGGTGGCCGAGCGCATCGGGCATCAGTTGGGTGGTGATGCCCAAGCCAACATTGCGTTGATCCGCCAGACCATGGGCCAGGTGCTTGATGCGTTGCCAGCGCCGGCGTCGCAACTGGAAGCGCTGCACCGCCTGTTGCTGCGCCACGCCTGTGAGGCCGACATCACCCTCGATCTGCATTGCGATTTCGACGCCGCGATTCATATCTACGCCTTGCCGCAGCACTGGCCGCAGTGGCGATCCCTCGCCGCACGCCTGAAGGCTGGCGTGGCGCTGTTGTGTGAAGATTCCGGTGGCAGTTCGTTCGATGAATCCTGCTCCTCGCCGTGGTTGCGCCTGGCGCGGATGTTCCCGGAGGCTGCGATTCCACCGGCCAACCTCGCTACCACACTGGAACTGGGCAGCATGGGCGACACCCGCGTCGATCAGGCTCAGGCCAATTGCGAGGCGATTCTGGGCTTTTTGGCCGAGCAAGGCTTCATCAGCGGCGAATGGCCGAAGGCGCCGCAGGAATGCTGCGAAGGCATGCCGTTCGAAGGCACCGAATACCTGTTCGCCCCGCACCACGGCGTGGTGAGTTTCCTGCGCGATGCCGGTGAGTGGGTCGAGCGCGGCGATGCGCTGTTCGAAGTGGTCGATCCGTTGAACGACCGCGTGACCACCGTGCGTGCCGGCACCAGTGGCGTGTTGTTCGCCATCGATCGCGGTCGCTACACCCAGCCGGGTATCTGGCAGGCGAAAGTGGCGGGGCGCGAGCCGATTCGAGTCGGCAAGCTGATCAACGACTGACACCCCATCCTCCGGATCACAGTGTTAGGCTCTGCCCCGAACCCTGCACTGTGTGAAGGAAGGCTTATGTTGAAGGTGTTTGCGCTGTTGACGCTGCTCGCGTCCACTGCCGTTCAGGCTCAGACCTCGCTGCAAAACGATCTGCCGCTCAACTACCTGGCCCAGGTGCACCCGGACGCCGAGCAGCGTCCGCTGGTGATTTTCCTGCATGGCTATGGCAGCAACGAAGCAGACTTGATCGGTATGAAATTTCAGCTGCCCAAGCAGTACAACTACCTGTCGGTGCAGGCACCGATGGCGTTGGGTGAAGGGCGTTTCCAGTGGTTTCGCAAGAAAGGCGAAGGTGCCTACAACGGCGAGACTGATGATCTGAAGGCCAGCAGCCAGAAACTGCGGGCCTTTATCGCCGCAGCGGCGCAGAAATATCACGCGCAACCGGACAAGGTGTACCTGATCGGTTTCAGCCAGGGCGCGATGATGACCTACGAGGTAGGGCTGCGGCAGCCGGCGGTAGTGGGTGGCATCGCGGCATTGAGTGGGCGGGTATTGCCGGTGCTCAAGAGCGAGCTGAAATCAGAGCAGCAGCATCCGCCGCTGGACATCTTCATCGGCCACGGCACGGCGGATGACCGTGTGCCTTACAGCGGTGGCACCGAGGCCGATGCGTTGTTGCAGAAGCTGTCGTACAAACCGCAATTTCATGCCTATCCCGGCGTCGGCCACAGCATCAGTGCGGCCGAGCTTCGGGATTTGAACGACTGGTTGCAGCAACTCAACCCGTGAAGATCACTTTTCCTTGAGGATGGTTTTCACCAGTGCCTCGTGACCGCTCTTGTCGCTGGCTCGGGAAATCACCTGGACCAGCGCCATACGCGTGCCGGAACCGGCCAGCAACGTGGTGTTGAGAGTCTGGCCGCCGCCCTGGGTGGCGGTGCTGTCGACCTGACGCAAGCCCAGGCCGTTACCTTTCTGGGTCAGGCTCTTTTCGCTGAGCTTGTTGAAGTCCGGCAGGGCCTTGCGTTGGGCGTCGATGAAATCGGAGACGGTGCCGTCGAGGAACGTACTGTCGTTGTCCTTGACGTTGTTGCCTTCGGGAATCTGGTTTTCGGCGACGATGACCACAGTCTTGGTGGCGTCGTTGCTGTACATGGTGCCCTTCGCACCGGTCGGCCCGGCCGGCAGCGGGTCGCCGACAAAGCCCTTGGGCAGGACAAAACTGAATTTGCCGTCGAGCATCGAGACTTTCTCGGTGACAGCCTTCTCTTTGGCTTTGGCTGCCTGAGCATTGATGGCACCGAAACCGGCCACCGCCGCCAACAACAGGACGACGGCTTTCTTGCTAAGCAATGACATTCGAATCTCCGAGGGATGGTCGCGCTTGGGCGGCGATCATCCCACGGAGCACACCCGGCACTCCAGAGCGGTTTGTCCGGGCGGGTTCAGTTCGGCGACGGTGCCGGCGCGGGTTTGGCCAGCAACTGCCGGGTGACGCCCAGCATCGCCACCGAAACGGCCACGGCCACCACGAAACCGCCGAAACCCAGATTGGGAACCGTCAGCGCCAGCACCAGACAAAACGCCGAAAACGAATACATCCCCGTCGCTGTCGCCCGCAACAACGCGGCGGTAAACGCCGGGCCACGGGTCTGCTGGGAAAACACCGCCATCACGCTGCCGAGCACCGGGAACACCGCGAGCAGACCGCTCCAGCGCTCGCCGACGGTGCTGGCCTGCATCGTCACCACCAGCGTGAGCGCGGCCCCGGCGATCATCCGCCAGACCAGTTTGTCCGACTTCGGCGCCGGGCCACTTACCACCGGTTGCACCTTGGGAAACAGGTATGGCGCGGCAAGCAGGGCAGTTGCAGCGGCGGCAATCGAGAAGGGCAGAGAGGCCGGTATCAGCGACAGGATCAACGCCAGCACGGCCCAGACCGATAAAGAAACCACCAACGCCAGCGGCCAGCTCGCCCGCTGCGCCACCTGCGCGTAAGTGATGCAAAACGCGATCATCGCAAACATGGCCGACAGCGCCGCCACCGCCGATTGCGCGGCAAACGCCGGGCCTTGCTCGATGGCGAGGAAAAACAGAATCGGCCCGACCACCACTGGCAACCCCGACAGCCACCCGGCGACGCTGGGGCCCCAACGCTTGCCCGCGAGGGAAATCAGCAGCAGGAAACCGGGAATCAGCAGCAGTTTGAGGATCAGCACGCAGGTGTCTCCTTCGGGTCAATAAGGGCCACGTTAGCACTGTGGTTCACGGATTGCTGTATATGCATGCAAAACATGTATACAAAATGACGAGCGCAATAGCCGACTATGCTCTGAGTATCAGGGTTTACCGGAGTCGATACCGCGATGAGCAATACACCGAAGTTGTTGCGTGGATGCTGCGGGATCGGCTTGTGGGCGTTGTTGCTGACACCCACCTGGGCCAGTTGGCAGGACGCGGTGCCCGGCGCGCAGATCATCGGCACCGGCGATTTCAGCGTGTTCGGTTTCGACGTTTACAACGCCCGGTTGTGGAGCGCCGCGCGTCCATTGGCCGATGGTCAGCCCTTCGCCCTGGAGCTGATCTATCGGCGTAGCGTGTCCCGCGAAGATTTGGTCAAGGCCAGCGTCGACGAGATCAAACGCCTGGCAGGCGCCTCCATCAATCCTGCGCAACTGGCGGTGTGGCAGGCCCAGATGCAGCAATCGTTCGTCGACGTGCAGGCCGGCACGCGGATCACCGGGGTGTATCTGCCAGGGCAGGGCGCGCGGTTTTTTGTTGGCCAACAGTTGCAGCACGAGATCAATGACCCTCTGTTCGCCCAGGCTTTTTTCAATATCTGGCTGGATCCACGCACGCGCAATCCCGAACTGCGCCAGCAACTGCTGGGTACTGCCAAACCCTGATCGCAGCACATCTGCGCTTGGGCGCACCGACTGAAACGTCTAAGCTGCGTCTTTCGACTTGTTTCTGGATGTGTGCGTGAAATTCAGCTTGCCCAAAATCGCTACGGCGCCGTTCTGCCCGCCGGAAGTGGCCGGCAGTGTTCCGGTCGATCCCAACGCCTCGTTCTTCAAACGCGTGCTGCGCTTTGCCGGCCCCGGTTTGCTGGTGTCGATCGGCTACATGGACCCGGGCAACTGGGCCACCGCCATCGAGGCCGGTTCGCGCTTCGGTTACAGCCTGTTGTTCGTGGTATTGCTGGCGAGCCTGGCGGGCATGGTTGTGCAATGCCTGTGCTCGCGGCTGGGCATCGCCACCGGGCGCGATCTGGCGCAGCTGTCCCGCGAACGCTACAGCACCCCGACGGCGCGGCTGCAATGGGTGCTGGCGGAAATCTCGATCATCGCTACCGACCTTGCGGAAGTGCTCGGCTGCGCGCTGGCGTTTCACCTGTTACTGGGTTGTTCGCTGACGTTCGGCATCGCCCTGACCGCATTCGATACGTTGCTGGTGCTGGCCCTGCAAAACCGCGGTTTCCGCCGGCTGGAGGCGATCATGCTGGTGCTGGTGGGCACCATCGGCGCGTGCTTCTTTGTCGAGTTGCTGCTGATCAAACCGTACTGGCCGGATGTCGCCCAAGGCTTCACACCGTCGCTGTCGGCGATCAGCGATGCTGCGCCGTTGTACCTGGCTATCGGCATCCTCGGTGCCACGGTGATGCCACACAACCTGTACCTGCACACCTCGATCGTGCAGACGCGGCTGATCGGCAAGGATCTGGCCAGCAAGCAGGATGCGGTGAAACTGGCGCGCATCGACACCATCGGTTCGCTGGCGCTGGCGTTGCTGGTCAACGCGGCGATCCTGATACTCGCGGCGGCCGCTTTTCATCAGTCCGGGCACACCGACGTGGTCGACATCCAGGACGCCTATCACTTGCTCGATCCACTGGTGGGCGGCGCGCTGGCCAGTGTGCTGTTCGGCGTGGCGCTGCTGGCGTCGGGGCAGAGCTCAACCTTCACCGGCACCATCGCCGGGCAAGTGATCATGGAAGGCTATCTGAACCTGCGGATTCCCTGCTGGCAACGACGCCTGATCACCCGTGGGCTGGCGCTGATCCCGGCATTCATCGGCGTGTGGCTGATGGGCGACGGCGCGGTGGGCAAGTTGCTGGTGCTGAGTCAGGTGGTGCTGAGCCTGCAATTGCCGTTTGCGCTGTATCCGCTGATTCGCATGACCAACGACAAGCAACTGATGGGGCCGTTTGTGAACCGGTTGCCGACCAAGGTGCTCGCGTGGGGATTGTTTGTGGTGATCAGCGGGGCGAATGCCTGGTTGATTCTGCAGCTGGCGGCCTAACGGCCAAACGCTTCCACCACAAAATCAATGAACACCCGGGTCTTGGCCGGCAGCAAAGTGCGGCTGGGGTAGTACAGCGAAATCGCGCCGGCATCGCATTGCCAGTCGGGCAACAGTCGCACCAGTTCACCGCGTTCGATCTGCGCACTGACATCGGGCAGCACCAGCATCGTCACGCCCAGACCCAACAACGCCGCGGTGCGCATGGCCATCGGGTCATTCAGGACGATGTTCGGGTTGAGCAGGGCGCTGGCCTGTTCGCCGGCTTCGTTGTGCATCTGCCATTGGCGCAGGCGCCCGGTGCGCAGGCCGCGCATGACGATGCCGTGGTGATCGGCGAGATCAGCCGGATGTCGCGGCAGTGTGCGGCCGGCCAGATACGTCGGCGACGCCACCGCCAGCACTTCGGCGGACGACAATGGCCGGGCGACCACGCCGGGCGTCAGTTCGAAGCCGCCACCAATCGCCACGTCGTAGCCCTCGGCGATCAGATCCACCTGACGATTCTCGAAGTGCCATTCCGGGCGAATCAGCGGATAGCGCGCCAGAAACTCCGGCAGCAGCGGCAGCATGTGATCGATGCCGAACGTCGGCGGCAGGCTGATCTTGAGCACGCCTGCCGGCTCGCCGCGCTCGGTCGCCACCGTCGCAATCGCTGCCTGCAAGGCGTCGAGGTTGCCGCCGATGCTCGCCAGAAAACCTTCACCTGCCTCGGTCAACGACAGCTTGTGGGTCGAGCGTTGAAACAGCCGCACGCCGAGGTTGCGTTCAAGAATGGCCACGTTGCGACTGACCGCCGCCGGGGTCAGCGCCAGCAACCGTGCGGCGGCGGAGAAGCTGCCGGTCTCGGCGCTGCGGACGAAAGATTCCAGATTGGCAAGGGTTTCCATAGGTTCGACCTGATAGCGATGCTTGAAGATCATTCAAGACATTACCGGCTAATCAAGTGGGAATGGCAAGCGCAAGATTCGTTTCGAGTCTTACCCCCACTTTGAGGAGAACACCATGAGCACTATCGGAATCATCGGCGCTGGCGCCATCGGTTCAGCGTTTGCCAAAGCCTTGTCGCGTCAGGGCATCCCGTTGGTCATCGCCAACAGTCGCGGGCCGGAGACCCTGGCCGAGCTGGTCGCGGAACTCGGCCCGACTGCCCGTGCCGTTACCCGTGAAGAAGCAGCGGCTCAAGACATCGTGCTGGTCGCGGTGAACTGGTCGAAACTGCCGGCCGCACTGGCCGGGCTCCCGGACTTCGGTGGACGGATCGTTATCGACGCCAACAATTCGATTGAAGCGCCATCGTTCAAACCGGTGGATTTGCAGGGGCGGCCGTCCAGCGAAGTGTTCGCCGAATGGGTGCCGGGCGCGCGGGTGGTCAAGGCGTTCAACCACTTGCTGGCGCGTTTGCTGGAAGCGGATCCGGCGTCGGAGGGGGGCAAGCGTGTTCTGTTCCTGTCCGGCGATGATGCGCAGGCCAAGGCTGAGGTGGGAGCGCTGATCGATCAGCTCGGCTTCTTCGGTATCGATCTGGGCGAGTTGAGCGTGGGTGCGCGACTGGTGCAGTTCCCGGGCGGGCCCTTGCCGGTGCTGAATCTGGTGAAATTTGGCTGACGACCGGGCAAAAAAATACCCGGTGCGACGTGAGTCGTACCGGGTTTGTTGCCAACGGGCAGTGGATGTCGTGGATCCGCCGCCCGCTGTTGAACCTCTTTTGCGCTTAAGCGCGTTCCAGTGCCAGGGCCACGCCCTGACCGCCGCCGATGCACAGGGTCGCGAGACCCTTTTTCGCATCACGCTTGATCATTTCGTGGAGCAGGGTCACCAGCACGCGGCAGCCCGATGCACCGATCGGGTGACCGAGGGCGATGGCGCCGCCATTCACGTTGACCTTGTCCAGATCCCATTGCAGATCCTTGGCCACCGCCAGCGATTGCGCGGCGAAGGCTTCGTTGGCTTCGATCAGATCCAGCTGGCCGATGTTCCAGCCGGCCTTGTCCAGGCAGCGGCGAGTGGCGGACACCGGGCCGATGCCCATGATCGCCGGATCGACGCCCGCGTTGGCGTAGGCGGCGATTTTCGCCAGCACCGGCAGGCCCAGGGCCTTGGCTTTTTCGGCGCTCATCAGGATCACGGCGGCCGCGCCGTCGTTCAGCGACGAAGCGTTGCCGGCGGTGACGCTGCCGTCCTTCTTGAAGGCCGGACGCAGCTTGGCCAGGGATTCGGCGGTGGTGTCGCCGCGTGGCTGCTCGTCGACCTTGAACGCCACCGGATCGCCTTTGCGCTGCGGGATCAGGATCGGGGTGATCTCATCGACAAAACGACCGGCCTCGATGGCAGCGGCGGCTTTCTGTTGCGACGCAGCGGCGAAGGCGTCCTGCTGCTCGCGGCTGATCTCGTATTTCTCGACCAGATTCTCGGCGGTGATACCCATGTGGTAATTGTTGAACGCATCCCACAGGCCATCGCTGATCATGGTGTCGACGATTTGCGCGTGCCCCATGCGCAGACCGGTGCGCGCGCCCGGCATGACGTAGTTGGCCAGGCTCATGTTTTCCTGGCCACCGGCGATGATCACGTCCGCGTCGCCGCAGCGGATCGCCTGTGCACCGAGGTGCAGGGCCTTGAGACCCGAGCCGCAGACCTTGTTCAGGGTCATGGCCGGCACGGCGTGGGGCAGACCGGCCTTGATCGCCGACTGGCGCGCCGGGTTCTGGCCGGCGCCGGCGGTCAGTACCTGGCCCATGATCACTTCATCGACCTGAGCACCGTCCAGACCGGTCTGCTCAAGCAACTGGCGGATGACCGCTGCGCCCAGATCCACGGCGGAGACGGTGGCCAGCGATCCCTGGAAACTGCCGATCGCGGTACGCGTGGCAGCAACAATGACGACGTCTTGCATTTTCGAATTCCTCACTCGGCAGCGAACTGCATTTCCGGTACGTGATCCGGGACGATCAGTTTACCTGCGGTTTTGGCGACGATTTCCTCGACGCTGACGCCAGGTGCGCGTTCCTTGAGGACAAAAGCGCCATTTTCGATTTCCAGGTACGCAAGGTCAGTCAGGACGCGCTTGATGCAACCGGCGCCGGTCAGCGGCAGGCTGCACTGGCTCAGCAACTTGGACTCACCGTCCTTGGACGCGTGGGTCATGATGACGATGATGTTGTCGGCGCCGGCCACCAGGTCCATCGCGCCGCCCATGCCCTTGACCAGTTTGCCGGGGATCATCCACGAGGCGATGTTGCCTTGCACGTCGACTTCGAAGGCGCCGAGCACGGTCAGGTCGACGTGGCCGCCGCGGATCATCGCGAAGGACTCGGCGGAGTTGAAGATCGACGCGCCGATACGGGCGGTTACGGTCTGTTTGCCGGCATTGATCATGTCGGCGTCGATGGTGTCTTCAGTCGGGAAAGGCCCCATGCCGAGCAGGCCGTTTTCCGATTGCAGCATGACTTCCATGCCTTCGGGGATGTAGTTGGCGACCAGGGTCGGAATGCCGATACCGAGGTTCACGTAGTAGCCGTCCTGCATTTCGCGGGCGACGCGTTGAGCCATTTGTTCGCGGGTAAGTGCCATGTTCTTGTTCTCCGTCAGCCTGGATTATTTGCGGATGGTGCGTTGTTCGATGCGTTTTTCGAACGTGCCGCAAATGACCCGGTCGACGTAGATGCCGGGGGTGTGGATCTGCGACGGATCCAGTTCGCCGGGTTCGACGATTTCTTCGACTTCGACCACGGTGATCTTGCCGGCGGTAGCGGCCAGCGGGTTGAAATTCTGGGCGGTGTGGCGGTAGATGACGTTGCCGAAATGGTCGGCTTTCCAGCCTTTGACGATGGCGAAGTCGCCGGTGATGGACTCTTCCATCAGGTACTTGCGACCGTGGAACTCACGCACTTCCTTGCCTTCGGCGACCGGAGTGCCGACGCCGGTGGCGGTAAAGAAGGCCGGGATGCCGGCACCGCCTGCGCGCATTTTTTCGGCGAGGGTGCCTTGCGGGGTCAGGACGACTTCGATGTCGCCTTTGAGCAGTTGCTCTTCGAACAGTTTGTTTTCGCCGACGTAGGAGGCGACCACCTTGCTGATCTGGCGGTCGGTCAGCAGCACGCCGAGGCCGAAGCCATCAACGCCGCAGTTGTTGGAGACGACGGTGAGGTCGCGGGTGCCCTTGCGCTTGATCTCGGCGATCAGGTTTTCCGGGATGCCGCACAGGCCGAAGCCGCCGGCGATCACGGTCATGCCGTCTTCAAGACCTGCCATGGCTTCCTCGTAGGAATACACGCGCTTGTCGAAACCTGCCATATGCACCTCTTTTATTGTTTGTCGGGCGGCTGGCTAGCCGAATGACTGGAGTGTCGCGCTGAAGGATATATTTGTTAAGTTGATTTTTAAGGTTGATTGATTGATAAAGCTCAATAATTGACCTCGTTGATCGTTCCCACGCTCTGCGTGGGAATGCCTCTAGGGACGCTCCGCGTCCCAGTGACGCGGAGCGTCACGGGCTGCGTTACCACGCGGACGGTTCGACGCCTCGACGTGGGAACGATCAATGAGGTGTTCAGCTTAGTCCCTTGAGTGAATCGTTCATGACCATCAAGCAGATCCGCGCTTTTCTCGCCGTGGCCCAGAGCCTGAGCTTTGCCGTGGCCTGCGAGCGCCTGCACCTGTCTCAATCGGCGCTGAGCCTGACCATCAAGGCGCTGGAAGAAGGTCTGGGCGGGCGCCTGTTCAGCCGCAACACGCGCAACGTGGCGCTGACCCCGGAGGGCGAATCGCTGCTGCCGCTGGCCCGGCGCCTGATCGCCGACTGGGACAACGCCGAAGACGAAATGCGCCAGCGCTTCAGCCTGCAGCGTGGGCGGGTGACGCTGGCGGCGATGCCGTCGTTTGCCGGTAACCTGCTGCCGCCGATCCTCAAGACCTTCCGCGCGCGCTATCCAAACGTCAACGTGACAGTCAACGACGTGATCAACGAGCAAGTGCTGGAAATGGTGCGCGATCGTCAGGTCGAACTCGGCGTGGCGTTCGAGCCGATGCAGAGCACTTCGCTGACGTTCACGCCGCTTTACCGCGATCGCTTTGTCGCCGTCGTGCCGCAGGATTCGTCGCTGGCCGACCGTAGCGACATTGATTGGCAGACCTTGCTGCAGGAACCGTTCATCACCCTGCAACGACCGTCCACGGTTCGGGTGATGCTGGAGGAACACTTGCAGGCCCGGGGCATGAAACTGCCGGTGGAATTTGAAAGCCATCAACTGGCGACAGTCGGGCGCATGGTGGCGAGTGGGCTAGGCGTCAGTGCGGTGCCGGCGTTGTGTGCCGGGCAGATGCGCGAGTTGGGCGCGCATTGCCTGACCTTGCACGAGCCCGTGGTTGAGCGGGCGATAGGCGTGCTGACGGATCCGGGGAATGAACTGTCGGCGGCGGCGCAGGCGCTTTTTGACATTCTGAAGGCTGAGCACTGACTTTGGGAAATCACGAAGTCAGGCGTTGAGTCAGTAGCGGCAATAGCTGTTCGCAGGACGCTTCAATCTTCAAATCCAGCAACTCATCCGCCCGCGTCTTCCCCAGATTGATCGCAATCAGCGGCTTGCCCCGATCCGCAATCACCCGGCACAGGCGAAACGCCGAATACGCCATCAACGACGAACCCACCACCAGCATCCCGGCGGCATTTTCCGCCAGCGCCATGGCCCGCGCTGCTGTCGGCTGCGCCACGTTCTCGCCAAAAAACACCACGTCCGGTTTCATCCGTTCGCCTGCGCAATGCGGGCAGTGCGGCACCTGGAAGCGCGCCTCGAAGGCCGGATCGAGCAGAGTGTCGCCGTCCGGCGCCTGCACGGCATCGACGCCGGCCAGATACGGGTTCTGCGTTTCCATCAATTGCTGAATCGAATCCCGCTCGCTGCGCTGACCGCAATCCAGACACAGAACCCGGTGCAGGCTGCCGTGCAGTTCGATGACGTCGTGACTGCCGGCCTGATCGTGCAGGGTGTCGACATTCTGGGTAATCAGGCCGCCAATCCGCCCTTGGCTTTGCAGACTGGCCAACGCCTCATGGGCCGCGTTCGGCCGTGCCTGGCGCACGCGCGGCCAGCCGAGCATGGCCCGGGCCCAGTAGCGCCGACGCGATTCCGGGGCGGCGAGGAATTCCTGGTACATCATCGGCTGCCGGCCACGGCGTACGCCGTCGGTGTCGCGGTAGTCCGGGATGCCCGACGGCGTGCTGATGCCGGCGCCGGTCAGCACAATGAAGTCGCCATCGGCCATGATTTGTTGCAGAGAGTCGAGCGGGTCGGGGAGGGGACGGTCGAGCATGATCAGCGCTCCGCAGGCTGTAAGTGCCTTGCAGGTTAGCACCGACGGACACCTCTTTTCAGAGGCGTCCGCTGCCCGAGGTTATTTGCGAGCCTCCAGAATCAGGTTGAACGGCGTCTGCGTCGCACGCCGGAAGTGTTTGAACCCCGCTTCGGTAAACACCTTGCGCAAGCGCGACTCGCCCGCCTGCGCGCCGAGACCGAGTCCTACTTCCTGGGACAGCGAGTTTGGCGTGCAGATGAACGTCGACGCGGCATAGAACAAGCGCCCGACCGGCGTGATGTTTTCGTCCAGGGTGTCGTTGGCAAACGGTTCGACCAGCAGTACCGTGCCGTCGTCTTTCAAGGATTTAAACGCATGCTTTGCCGCACCGACCGGATCGCCCATGTCGTGCAGGCAGTCGAAATAGCAGATCAGGTCATAGTCATCGCCGGGGTAGCTTTTCGCCGTGCCCTGGAAGAACCGCGCGCGATTGCTGACACCGCCTTCTTCGGCCCGTTGGGTGGCGACGGTGATCGAAGGCGCGTGATAGTCGAAGCCGACGAACCGCGAGTTGGGATACGCCTGGGCCATGATCACCGTGGACGCACCGTGACCGCAGCCGATGTCGGCGACCTTGGCACCTTCTTCGAGTTTGGCAACCACGCCGTCCAGCGCCGGCAGCCACTCGGCGATCAAATGCCCCTTGTAGCCGGGACGAAAGAAGCGCTCGGTGCCGGTGAACATGCACGGATGGTGATCGCCCCAGGGCAGGGCGCCGTTGCCGCGCATGGCCTTGACCAGTTTGTCCTTGTCATGGAAAAACGACGCCACCACCCCGAGGCCGCCGGCCACGTACACCGGCGAATCCTCCTTGGCCAGGGCCAGCGCCTGTTCTTCCGGCAGGCGGAATTTGCCGTCGTGGTGTTCCATGTAGCCGGACGCCGCGTGGGCGCTCAGCCATTCGCGCACCAGTCGCGGGTTGCAGGTGGTTTTTGCAGCGAGGGATTCGGGGCTGATCGGCTGGCTGTCGGCCATGGCCCGGTACAGGCCGAGTTCTTCGCCGACAATGACATTGGCCAGCATCGCCGCGCCGCCCATGTCGTTGACCAGTTTGCCCATGAATTCGTTGAGTCTGGCCTCGTCCATTTCATGTGCTCCTTTGACAGGATCACAGTCCGGTGGCGTTGGGGGTCGAGGCATTCACCACCGGGCGGTGGTCGTGGAAACGGGCAGGGCGACACTGCTGTCCTGCGTCCCCCTCGACTGGGTACTGATTGAGTCTAGCCGCTGTTGGCGCCGGCGGGAGCGGGCTGCGGGGATTTCGGGTTGTGTATCGCGACGGTGTCTGTATCCCTCTGTGTACAGACCCGCCGCCGATACAAATCCCGCCACTTCCCCCGCATTACCCACACAGCCGCGATACACCCGCCGGTTTAACTGAGCCTGTCAGTCGCCGCCCCCGGCGGCTCCTCAGCAGAGACCTTGCCCATGCAGACTCCCCACCCCACCTTGCAGGCCAGTGTCGGGCTCGGCCTGCGTCGCGGCCTGATGAAAGACCTGCAAGCCGCTCGCACCGGCGATTTCGACTTTCTGGAAGTCGCCCCGGAAAACTGGATCGGCGTCGGCGGCGCTCATGGCGCCGCGTTGCGTGAGCTGGCCGAGCGATATCCCTTGTCCTGTCACGGACTGTCGTTGTCGCTCGGTGGCTCGGCGCCGCTGGACGTCGTTTTCCTCCGGGAAGTGCGGACCTTCCTCGATCATCACAAAGTACCGCTGTACAGCGAACACCTGAGCTATTGCAGCGACGACGGTCACCTCTACGACCTGCTGCCGTTGCCGTTCACCGAAGAGGCGGTGCACCACGTCGCCGCACGGATCCGCCAGGCCCAGGACATCCTCGGTCGGCGACTGGCGGTGGAAAACGTTTCCTACTACGCCGCGCCTCGCCAGGACATGGACGAAGTGACCTTCACCAACGCCGTGCTGCGCGAGGCCGATTGCGACTTGCTTCTCGACGTGAACAACGTCTACGTCAACTCGATCAACCACGGTTTCGATCCGCAGACGTTCCTGGCCGCCATCGAGCCGGGCCGGGTGGTCGGGATGCACGTGGCCGGGCATTTCGACGAGTCCGACACACTGAAGATCGACACCCATGGCGCCTCGGTCAAACCGGTGGTCTGGTCGTTGCTGGTCGACGCTTATGCCCGATTCGGCGCGCAGCCGACCTTGCTGGAGCGGGATTTCAATTTCCCCGCGTTCTCTGAACTGGTGGCCGAACTGCAAACCATCCGCCGCCTGCAAGCCGAAGGAGGCCCGCGTGGATAATCTTCTGCTGCAACAACAGGCCCTGACCCGCTATTTGCGCGATCCAGAACATGAAGCGCCACCCGCCGACATGAACGCGGCGCGGGTCAATGTCTATCGCGATCTGGTGTTCAACAATGTCTCGCAACTGCTGGGCAGCACATTTCCGGTGCTGATCCGGATCATCGGTCAGGAACGCTGGCGCATGTTGATCCGCGGCTTCCTGCGGGACTACCGCGCGCAGACGCCGAAATTCGGTGAGATCGCCGAGGAGTTTGTCGGCTACCTCGCCTCGGAACCTGCCGTGTTGAGCGAGGGCGACTGGCCGGCGTTTCTGGTGGAGCTGGCGCATTACGAATGGGTGGAAATGGTGTTGCAGCAGTCCGACGCCGAAGCCTTGCCGGCGAGCGATCCGGCGCACTTGCTGGATCGGCCGTTGCAGGTTTCGGCACTGGCCTGGCCGTTGGCGTACACCTGGCCGGTGCAAATCCTCAGCCCTGACCATCAACCGTCTACACCACCGGCCCAGCCAACGTTGTTGCTGGTACGGCGTGCGGTAGATTTCAGTGTGAAGTTTTCCGAGCTGAGCCCGCTGGCGTGGCGGTTGTTGCAGCGGATCGAGGAGTTCCCGTTGCTCAATGGTCGTGAGCAACTGCAAGGGTTGGCGTTGGAGGCGGGGTTGCCGGAAACAGTGTCATTCATGGACAGCGGTCTGGCGTTGTTGCAGCAACTGCATGAGGACGGAGTGATCGGCATCAACTGATCTCACCGACAACAAAAAGCCCTGTGAGAGCATTGGCTCCCACAGGGCTTTTTGTTGGTTCAGGCCTGTAGCGGCAATTTCAGCTCCGCACACAACCCGCCACCTTCGCGATTGCTCAGCGTCAGCGAACCGCCCAGCGCCAGTGCCAGTTGCTGGGCAATCGCCAGCCCCAGCCCGGTGCCTCCCGTGCTGCGGTTGCGCGAGTTCTCCACGCGGTAGAACGGCTCCATCACCTGGGCCAGTTCTTCTTCGGCGATGCCCGGGCCGCGATCCATGACCTTGATCGACAGGCTGTTCTTATCGCGTTGAATCAGCAGCTCGGCAGCGCCGGCGAACTTCAGCGCGTTGTCGGTCAGGTTGACCAGCACCCGGCGCAACGCGTGGGGGCGGGTGTCGATGACCGCCTCACTCTTGCCGCTCAACTGCACTTCCTTGCCCATGTCCTGATAGTCGAACACCAGGCTGTCGAGGAACGAATCCAGATTGGTGCGCCGGCTTTCCTCGGTCGAACCGTGGATGCTGCGGGCGTAGGCCACACCTTCGCGCACCAGATGTTCCATCTCGCCGAGGTCGTTCCACAGTTTGTCTTTCTCGGCCGAATCGTCCATGAACTCCGCCCGCAGTTTCATGCGGGTGATCGGGGTTTGCAGGTCATGAGAGATCGCCGCCAGCAGTTGCATGCGCTCTTTCAGGTACGCGGCGATGCGCGCCTGCATCGAGTTGAAGGCGCGGGCGGCGTAGGCCACTTCGTTCGGGCCTTTTTCGTCGAGGTTGATCGGGTGAGCGTTGGGGTCGAGGGTTTCCACGGCGTTGGCGAGGCGGGTGAGGGGGCGGATGGCGATGCGCACCGCCAGCCAGGTGCAGGCGAGCATCAGCGCCAGTTGCCCGAGCAACACCACCGGCAGCCATGGCGACAGCGGCACCATCGACGGGCGCACATCGATGGTCACCGGGCTGCCGTCGCTCAGGCGCAGGTGGCCCTGAAAGTGTTTTTTCGGGCCGGGAATATCGGTGAAGGTCAGCGGATAGGCCTCGCCAATTGCGTCGGTGATCGAGGTGACGGCAATCGGCACGTCCTGCGGATCCAGCGGTGTGCCCGGTTCGCCTTCGCTCAGCAGATAGCCGTAATTCTTGCGAGCCAGGCGTTTGAGCCACATTGGGCGTTCTTCGGCGGGCAGTCGGTCGAGGATGGCAATCGAGGTCGAAACGTCGGTTTCGAGGTTGCCGAGCATGGTGTTTTTCGCGCTTTCGTAGCGCTCGTAATATTGCGCGCCGAACGACAGCGCCTGAGCGAGGATCAGGCCGATCAGGAAAATCAGCGACAAGCGGGAGGCGAGGGTGCGCGGCCAGCGCAGGGCGAGATTCATGCGGGGGCTCCGAGGACTTCGACCGGCAGCGAGAACACATAGCCTTCGCTGCGCACGGTCTTGATGTAGGCCGGTTCACGGGCGTCATCCAGCAGGCGCTGGCGCAGACGGCTGACCAGCAGATCGATGGAGCGGTCGAACAGATCGGCGTCGCGGCCCTGGGTCAGATTCAGCAATTGATCGCGGCTCAACACCCGTTGCGGATGGTCGAGGAACACGCGCAACAGACGGTATTCCGCGCCACTCAGCGCGACCATGGTGCCGTCCTTGTCCAGCAGATGCCGAGCCGATGTGTCGAGCTGCCAGCGACCGAACGCCAGCAGCCGACCGCTTTCGGTGACCACCAGGTTCGGCGGCAGCATCCGGGTGCGGCGCAGCACGGCATTGATCCGCGCCAACAGTTCGCGGGCGGCGAAGGGTTTGGTCAGGTAGTCGTCGGCGCCCATTTCCAGGCCGAGGATGCGGTCGGTTTCATCATTGCGCGCGGTCAGCATCAGGATCGGTGTGGCCTTGTGTTTGCCCGAGCGCAATTCGCGGCACAGCAGCAGACCATCGTCGCCGGGCATCATGATGTCGAGCACGATCAGGTCGACGGTATTGGCTTCCAGAAAACTGCGCATCTGCCGGCCATCGGCAACCACCGTGGTGCGCAGGCCGTTCTTCTTCAGGTAATTGCCGACCAGTTCGCGAATCTCGCGGTCGTCGTCGACGATCAGGATGTGATCGACATGTTCCATGGGGCCAAACCTCAATCAAAGGGGATTGCCGGGCAGTCTATCGAGCCTGCGCGAGGCCGCCTGCCTGCCTTTGTATTGCAGTGTATCCAGCGCTGTGACGGATACACGCCGACGCAAAAAGCGGATTTTTACAGGGTTTTGTATCGCTGTGTATCCCGGGCGCGTGCGGATACGTAGCGATTTATACACGGCATTTGCCGACACATGCGCGATACCTCGCGAGCTTTAAATGAGCTCCATCGAGGCACACACAGAACGCCTCGGCCCACTCAACGATTCAACCATTGAAGCCCGAGGAAAACGCCATGAACACCAAGACCAAATCGATCGCTGCCGCTTGCCTGTTTGCCGCTTTGAACATCTGCACCCTGTCGGCCCGCGCCGAAGCCGATGTCACCCCGCAAACCTACTCCTACGGCAGCCACCTGGATATCCAGAAAGTCGTGTCGCTGAAACAGGACAACTCGATGACCTGCGGCATCGTCGACGCCCGCCTGACCTACCTCGACTCGGCCGGCAAGACCCAGGTGCTCGACTACCGCAAATTCGCCGACGGCTGCAACGAAGACAACTGATTACCCACCTCTATAAAAGGAACATCGCCATGAACAACGTATCGCGCTATCTGACCGCTGTTGCCTTCTCCCTCGCCGGCGTTGCGGCCCATGCCAACGCTGCCGTCGAACAGAACAGCTGTGGCAGCAGCACCTGCTTCCAACTGGCTCCGGTGGCCAAGCCGGGCAGCGACGGCCTGATCGCCGCCGACGGCACCAGCCGCACACCACAAGGCCAAACACTGGCTGCCGACGGTTCCAGCCGCACGCCACAGGGCCAGACACTGGCCGAGAACGGTGCCAGCCGCACGCCGCAAAGCCAATGGCTGGACAACCAGACGGCTTGAGGATTGAAGGGGGCTGCCCGTAACGGGCGGCCCCCGATCCAGTCAACAGACCATCCCTCATTCAAAAGGTGAACCTCATGTTTCTCATCGCTTTCCTGGGCGGTCTGTTGACTGTCCTCAGTCCGTGCATTCTGCCGGTGGTGCCGTTTCTGTTCGCCGGTGCCGACCGCACTCGTTCTTCGATCCTGCTGACCCTCGGCGGCATGGCCCTGACCTTTGCCCTGATCTCCAGTCTGGCGGTGGTCAGCAGCGAGTGGGTGATCGAGGCCAGCAACACCGGTCGCCACATTGCGCTGGCGGTGATGGTGCTGTTTGCGCTGTCGCTGATTTCCGCCCGTATCGGTGACTGGCTGGCCCGGCCCTTCGTGCTGCTGGGCAATCGCCTCGACCCGGACAGCCGGAAAAAGACCGGCCCGATGGCGTCGATCATGATCGGTGTCGCCACCGGTCTGCTGTGGGCGCCGTGCGCCGGTCCGATCCTCGGCGTGATCCTCACGGGTGCCATGCTGCAAGGCGCCAACGCCCAGACCAGCCTGTTGCTGCTGGCCTACGGTGCGGGCAGTGCGCTGTCGCTGGGGACGCTGATCTTCGCCGGTCGCGGCCTGGTCAACCGACTGAAACCGTCGATTCCTTTCACTGGCTGGTTCCGCCGCGGCGCGGGTGTTGCGGTGCTGGCGACGGCGGCGGTGATCGCCACCGGTGCTGACAACCTGCTGCTGGCCAACACCTCGTCCCAAGGCGTGGCGTCGGTCGAGAAAAGCGTGCTGGAAAACGTGCCGAAGGTGGTGGACTACTTCGTCAGCAAAGTCCGTGCGGACTCGACCGAAGACGAGGCGAGCAAAGGCGCGATGCCGTCGCTGTCCGGCGCGGTGCAATGGCTGAACTCGCCGGAACTGACCGCTGAGTCCCTGCGCGGCAAAGTGGTGCTGGTGGACTTCTGGACGTATGACTGCATCAACTGCCAGCACACCCTGCCGTACGTCAAAGAGTGGGAGAAGAAGTACGGCAAGGACGGTCTGGTGGTGATCGGTGTGCACACCCCGGAATACGGCTACGAGCGGATCATCGACAACGTCAAGGATCAGGTGCACAAGCTCGGCATCACCTACCCGGTGGCCATCGACAACAACTACGCGATCTGGCGCAACTTCGATAACCAGTACTGGCCGGCGCATTACCTGGTCGACGCCAAGGGGCAGGTGCGTTACACCCACTTTGGCGAAGGCAGTTACCAGGCGCAGGAGCAGATGATTCAGCAACTGCTCAAAGAGGCCAAGGCACCGGCTGCGTAAACCGCGAAACTCAATGGCTCACAGGTCGCGCACCATGAGCCATTGTTCGTTGCCCCAGGCGTGAAAACGCTCCAGCACCGTCCAGCCGCGTTTGGCGTAGTAGCCCTGCTTGCTCTGGGTGTGCAGGTAGAAACGCGGCAGACCCCGGCGTTTCGCTTCTTCCGCGATTCCCTCGATCAGTCTTTCAGCCAGCCCCTGGCCGCGTGATTCGGGGCTCACCAGCACACAGGCCAGCCACGGCCCCAGATCCGGTCGAAGGGCCAGGTCCGCCCGGGCCAGTGCCGCACCGCCCAGCAGTCGATCCCCGTCCAGCGCAATCAGGCAGCGCCAGTCGCCATTGGTCTGGCCCTCGGCAAATTCGCGCTGCCATTCGGCCAGGGGCTGCTCGGCATATTCGTAGTGAAACTGGCGGTGGATCCATGCCGCGTAAGTGTCGCTGTGTTGCATGTGATCGGCGAGCCATTCGAAGCGCAAGGACATGATCGAATTCCGTTTCGGGGGAGGGTCTGCATGAGAGCCGATCAGCCGGCGCGTTGGCAACCCCCCGACAGTGTTTCGGGGGCTTTACAAAATCCCGCCACTCATCGGCCAACGCCCGGTTTTACGGGCTCTCCGGACGATTGGCAGGGACGCCGGACAGCGCCCGCGCGATAGTGGGCGAGCAGGGCCGCCAACGGCTCTGACATCCATAAAAAGAAAGCGAGGTTGCCATGCCGAAGTTCGTGATTGAACGCGAGATTCCAGGAGCCGGAAAGCTATCGGAGCAAGAACTCAAGGCCGTATCGCAAACGTCCTGCAACGTGCTGCGTGAACTCGGGCCAGAGGTGCAGTGGCTGCAGAGTTATGTGACTGCCGACAAGATCTATTGCGTGTACATCGCACCCAACGAAGAGCTGGTGCGCGAACACGCCAAGCGTGGGGGATTTCCGGCCAACAGCGTGTCCCGGGTGACGAGCATCATCGATCCGACGACCGCCGATTGACCCCTCTGCCGTGGAGCCCCCATTCATGAGTACCCCCATTGATCTCACTGCCCTGAAGGAACGCCAGAAAGTCGCCTGGGCCAGTGGCGACTACGCCGTGATCGGCACCACCTTGCAGATCGTCGGCGAAACCCTCGCCGAGGCCTGCGACCTGCGCTGCGATGAAGAAGTACTGGACGTTGCCGCCGGCAACGGCAATGCCACGCTGGCGGCGGCACGCCGTGGTTGTCTGGTGACGTCCACCGACTACGTTGCGGCGTTGCTGGAGCGCGGCCAGGACCGGGCGCGCGCCGAGCATCTGGAGGTGACCTTTCAGGTCGCCGATGCCGAAGCGCTGCCGTTTGCCGATTCCAGTTTCGACGCGGTGCTGTCGACCTTCGGCGTGATGTTCGCCCCGGATCAGGCGAAAGCGGCCAAGGAACTGGGTCGGGTCTGTCGCCGTGGCGGACGGATCGGCCTGGCTAACTGGACCCCGGAAGGCTTCGTCGGCCAGATGTTCAAGACCCTCGGTCGCTACCTGCCACCGCCACCCGTTGCGCAACCGCCCTCGAACTGGGGCGCGGAAGCCTGGCTGCATTCGCATTTCGACGATCGCCAGTTTCAGTTGCAGGTGACTCGACGCCACTTCAACTTCCGCTATCGCTCGGCGGCGCATTTCATTGATGTGTTTCGCCACTGGTACGGCCCGGTACACAAGGCATTCGCGGCGTTGCCGCCCGAGAGCGGGCAGGCGCTGGAGACGGATCTGACGCTACTGATTGATGGGTTGAATCGGGCGGGGTCGGAATCGATGGTGGTGCCGAGTGAGTATCTGGAGGTAGTCATCACCAAACGCTGAAGCCATTGTGGGAGCGAGCCGGCTCGCTCCCACAGGAGTTTCTATTTCAGATGCGCACTGTCGAACCACTCCAGCGCCGTGCGCCAGATGCAGATGCCGAGAAAGTACGCCGACGCCAGCAGCCACAGGCCCATCACCAGCGGGTTGATCACCGGGTGGTTCAGCACCAGCGACAGGCTGCACAGCAACCAGATCGCCGTCACCGCAATGTTGATCGGCATGAACCGGCGCACCCGGAACGGGTGCAGGAATTTCATCCGGGTCACGGTCAGCAGCGCCAGGCCAATCACCGTCAGGAAGGTGAGCCACGGCCCCGGATCGATGATGTACAGGCACAACGCAACCACGTTCCACGCGGCGGGAAAGCCGACGAAGTAGTTGTCCTTGCTCTTCATGTTGACGTTGCAGAAGCAGAACAGCGACGACACCAGAATCAGCGACACGGTCAGCAGCAAGGTGTAGTCGGGCAGGGGAATGTAGCGATAGATGAACAGCGCCGGGATGAACACGTAGGTCAGGTAGTCGATCACCAGATCGAGGATCGATCCGTCGAAGCTCGGCAGCACCGACTGCACGTTGACCTTGCGCGCCAGCGCCCCGTCGAGGCCGTCGACGATCAGCGCCACGCCCAGCCACATCAGGCAGTGGATCGGCTGGTTTTCCAGCAGGGCAAGGGTGGCCAGGAAGGCGGTGACCACGCCGGTCGCGGTGAAACCATGGGCGCCCCAGGCCTTGAGCCTGGCGATGTGGACGGTCGATATCACGAAGGCGTTCTCCAGAAAGTGCAGCAAGCCGCGTAAGCCCTTGGGCAGCAAGGGCGGCGACCAACCGGGTCGGGGTTGCAGTTATCGACCGGTCGGGCCGGGTCAAGGTTCACCCATTCTTGAAGATTAGCTGGCCCTGAAAAAAATACCCCGGCAGGGCCGGGGCATTTTTATGTGACATCGGTAACCGTCAGAGCGCGGCTTCCGGACTGCGGCCGAACACCCGGCTGTATTCAGCCTTGGCGGTCTGCTCGGTGAACTCCCCCGACCACTTCGACACCACCACGGTTGCCACGCTATTGCCGATGGTGTTGCAGGTGGCAATGGCCATCGACATGAAGCGGTAGACGCCGAACAGCAGCGCCAGACCTTCCACCGGCAGGACGCCAATCGCCGTGACGGTTGCTGCGAACACCACGAAGCTGCCACCGGACACCGCCGCCGCGCCTTTGGAGGTGACCAGCATGATCGCGATGGTGCCCAGTTGTTGCTCCCAGCTCATCGGCACACCGTAGGCATTGGCGATGAACAGCACGCACAGCGACATGTAAATGGACGTGCCGTCGAGATTGAAGGCATAACCGGTGGGCAGCACCAGACCGACGCTCTGTTTCGAGCAACCGAACTTCTCGAGTTTTTGCAGCAGGCGCGGCAGGGCGCTTTCCGATGAAGCGGTGCCGAGCACGATGAAAATCTCATCCTTGATGTACTTGAGGAACCGCCACAGGCTGAATCCGGAAATACGGCAGACCGCACCCAGTACGACAAAGATGAAAAACGCCACGCCGACGTAGAACATCAGCACCAGATTGGCCAGCGACATCAGCACCGCCGAGCCGTTGCTGCCAACCGCGTACGCCACCGAACCGAACGCGCCGAGCGGAGCGAACTTCATGATCAGGTTGATGAACTCGAAGAAGCACTCCGAGACCCGACTCAGACTATCCTCGATCACGCTGCGGCGTTCCGGTTTCAACGCCAGCAGGGCGAAGCCGAACAGCACCGAAATCACCAGCACTTGCAGCAATTGGCCGCCGGCGAAGGCGCCGACGAAGTTGTCCGGGAAAATCCCGTAGATGAAGTCCAGGGTCGACGCCGGGGCATGGCCCTTGGCGACGGCGGCACTGGCGGCTGCGGCAGTGGCGCTGCTCGGGTGAGCGTCGTGCATGCCGGAGCCGATGTTCAGCAGGTTGCCCCAGAGCAGGCCGATGGCCAGGGCGATGGTCGATACCACTTCAAAGTAGATCAACGCACGCAGGCCGACTTTGCCCACGCGTTTGATGTCGCCCGCCGAGGCGATGCCGTGGACCACGGTGAAAAACACCAGCGGGGCGACGGCGGTCTTGATCAGCTTGAGGAAGATGTCGCCGAGAATCTTGAAGCTGGCCGCCAGTTCCGGCGCGAGGAAGCCGAAGGCAATCCCCAGCAGCATGGCGGCGATTACCTGAAAGGTCAGGTCCTTGTACAGCGGTTTTTTGTCGGGGGTGGTCATGTCTGCGGTCTCGTTGTTGTTATTGGCGAGCGATGGGCAGAGGGCTCGCGCGCGGCGAGCCCGGTGAGGATCAGCGTTTGACCGAACCCTCACGTGCCAGGGCGATGTCGACCATCTGCGGCGCAAGGCCCAGGTAGTTGGCCGGATCGGTCAGGCGCTTGAGTTCCTCGACATCCAGTTGCGCGGTGGCCTCACCCTGGGCCAGCAGCGCGTCGAGCAGGCTGGTGCCCTGATCGTTGGCCATGCGGCAGGCGGCATAGACCACGTCATGCGCAACCTGACGACCGAGTGCTGGCGCCAGCCCCATCATTACGGCTTCGGCGACGATCAGGCCCTGGGTCATGTCGAGGTTTTTGCGCATGCGCTCGGTGCGCACTTCAAGGCCGGCGAGCATGAACTTCGCCTGACCCAGCGAGGCAGCGCTGAGGGCAAAGGCTTCCGGGATGGCGATCCATTCGGCTTGCCATGGACCGGTGGAGCGCTCGAAGTCCTGAATCATTGCGTCAAGCATCAGACCCGCCTGCTGGCGCACGCCTTTGGCAGCGGCATACATCAGCTCGCAGGAAATCGGATTGCGCTTTTGCGGCATGGTGCTGCTAGCGCCACGGCCCTTGACGAACGGTTCGTAAACTTCACCCAGTTCGCTGGTCATCATCATCATGACGTCGAGGGCAATCTTGCCCAGCGAGCCGGTGACCAGACCGAGGAAGTTCAGGGTTTCCGCCAGACCATCGCGGGCGACGTGCCAGGTGGCTTGCGGCACGCCCAGACCCAGTTCAGCCATCAGCGCTTCCTGCACTTCCAGACCTTTGTCGCCAAGGGAGGCGAGGGTGCCCGCCGCGCCGGCAAACTGACCGATTTCCACCCGTGGACGCAGCTCCACCAGACGTTCGGCGTGGCGGTCGAACATGCTCAGCCACACCGCGCACTTATAGCCGAAAGTGATTGGCAGCGCGTGCTGCAAATGCGTGCGGCCGGCCATTGGCGTGTCGCGATAGTGCTTGGCAAGGTCGGCGAGCAAACCGCGCACCGCTTGAATGTCGCGCTCGACGATGGCCAGCGCAGCGCGGACTTGCAGGACGACGGCAGTGTCCATGATGTCCTGGGTGGTCGCGCCCCAGTGCACGTAACGGCCGGCTTCACCGCAGGTTTTCGACAGCTGCTCCACCAGCGGCAGGATCGGGTAACCGACGATTTCGGTCTCGTGCTGCATCAGCGCCAGATCGAGCGAGGCATAGGTTGCCAGCTCGGCAATCTGTTCGGCGGCAGCCGCCGGGATCACGCCGCAGCGCGCTTCGGCCCGGGCCAGGGCGACTTCCACTTCAATGTAGCGTTCGATCAGGGCTTGGTCGGAAAACACGCTGCGCATCTCGGCGGTGCCGAACATGTCGCGGAACAGGGCGGAGTCGAAGACAGTGCTGGACATGAGGGAATCCTGAATATGTTTGTTATTGATCGGACATATTTATTATGTCCGTACATAATTCTTGCGCCCTCGCTGATACACTGTCAACTCGCTTAACCATCGGGACTGATGAAAGGTATGAACACGCGCTATGCGGTCGTTGCAAAAGACTTGATGGAGGGCATCTCCAGCGGTCGCTATCCGCTCGGATCGCTGCTGCCGACCGAGTTCGAACTGTGCGAGCTGTACGACGTGAGCCGGCACACCGTGCGGGCGGCCATTACGCAGTTGCAGAATCAGGGGCTGGTCTCGCGGCGCAAGCGGGTCGGAACCCGCGTCGAGTCTGTCTCGCCGAAGGGCGGGTACTCGCAGTCGCTGGCCTCGGTGTCCGACCTGGTGCACCTGGCGGAAACCCAGATGCGCAGCATTCAGAACGTCTCCCGTTTTGTCGCCGACATCGCCCAGGCCCGACGCCTGGGCATGGAGCCGGGGGAGCATTATTTTTGCGTGTCGAGCATTCGCGTCGACGAACAGAACCGGCGGGCGCCGCTGTGCTGGACCGATGTCTACGCGCAGGAAACCTACGCCGAAGTCATCGAGCTGGCCGAACAGCATCCGGACGAACTGATCGCCGCGCTGATCGAGCGCCATTTCGGCCGGCACATCGACGTGGTCGACCAACAGGTGCGCGCGGTGTTGCTGAGTCCGGAGATCGCCAAAAGCCTCAACGCCGAAGCCGGGTCGCCGGGGCTGAACATCATTCGCCAGTACCGTGACGAGGACGGCGCGCTGATGGTGGTATCGGAAACCACGCACCCCGAAGACCGCTTCACACTGGTGACACAGATGCGCCGGGAAAAGAGTCCGGGTTGATGCCCGGCGTCAGCCCAACGGTGCTGGCACATCGCATCAAGAGGACTATCGTTGCCTGACGCAGTCATACCCCTTTGCCTGAGGACGACGTCATGAACACCAGTGATCTGCTTGAACAACTGCTGCGAGGCCAAGCCTCGGCGGGACAACCAGGTGGCGCGTCGACCGGCGGGGGAGCGGGTGGGCTTGGCGGGTTGCTCGGCGGTCTGCTGGGCGGCGGCAGTGGCGGCGGTTCTCCCGCCGGAGGGCTGGGTGGCCTGGGTGGGCTGCTTGGCGGATTGCTCGGCGGTGGCGGGGCGCTGGGGGGCGGTACGCAGCGTCGGTCCGGCGGCACCAACTACGCGGCGCTGGCCTCGCTGGGCATGATGGCTTTCCAGGCGTATCAGGCCTGGCAACGCAGCCAGGCGTCCGCCGCGCCGCAGCAAACCCCGCAAACTGCGGACCTGTTGTCCGGCCCGCAAGTCGAAGAACACAGCCACGCCGTTCTGCGTGCATTGATCGCGGCGGCCAAGGCTGACGGGCGGATCGATGAGTCGGAAAAACACCTGATCAGCAGCGAAATCGGCAAGCACATCGATGACCCGAACCTGCAGCAATGGCTCGACGATGAAGTCGCCAAGCCGCTGGACCCCACCGAAGTGGCTCAGGCGGCGCAGAACGATCCGGCCATGGCCGCCGAAATGTATCTGGCCAGCGTGATGCTGGTGGACGATCAGCAGGACGCCGAGCGCAATTATCTGGATGAACTGGCGGCGGCGTTGCAGATCGACCCCGAGTTGCAGGTTCACCTGGAGCAGCAGGCCAAGGGTACGGCCTGACAGCAAAACCTCGCAGCCTTCGACCGCGTCTGTTCAAACCAGGAACGTGTCGGGGGCTCCGTCCGTCCGGGCAAATTTAACGTCGATTGAATTTTCGGCAGGCGCCGCCTCTCTGCTGCATTAGAGGCGAGTGACTGAGCGTCCTGCCAATTGATCGAGAATATTGCCATGACTGTCCTGACTCACCTGCAAGCTGCCCCCGCCCAATCGCGACCGCTCGACTCTTCGGGTGAGTTGCGGCGTATCCATGAAGCGCTTTTATCCGACGAACATCCGCAGCCGCTGGCGCGCGCCTTTCTGGAAGATCAACTGCTGCAAGCCGCTCGGTTGAAGGATGAGTTGCCATCGGAGCCCGCGCAGTGGCATGCCTGGGTGGCAGAGCACTGTGCCGATGTTGCCCGGCAATATGCCGACTACTTGCAACAACGCAAGGCTGGAGGCGCACCGCAGTTCTTCAGTTGCAAGGCTCATGCGCTGTATTTCCTGCAAGCGGTGGCGCCGACCAAGCTGGTTGATGGCGCCTGGCTCTATGGTCTGCTGGGACAGTGGCGCGATCCGCGCTTCAGCAGCCTGCTCAGCACCTATCTGGAAGAGCTGGGCGATGGCAATCCGGCGCAGAATCACGTCGTGATCTACCGTCAACTGCTCGCCGAACAAGGCCTCGAGCCCAGCAGTCCTCTGCCCGACGAACGCTACCTGCAAGGCGCGCTGCAATTGGCCCTGGGTGCCGGCGGCATGGATTTTCTCCCGGAGGTGATCGGTTACAACCTTGGTTACGAACAGCTGCCCTTGCACCTGTTGATCAGCAGTTACGAGCTCAGTGAGTTGGGGATCGATCCCTACTATTTCACCCTGCACGTGACCATCGACAACGCCAGCACCGGCCATGCGCAAAAAGCCGTTCAGGCCGTTCTTGATCTGTTGCCTCTGGAAGCCGATCGCAGCGATTTCCTGCGCCGGGTCTCGCTGGGCTATCGGCTTAATGACCTGGGACAGGGCAGTCGCGCAATCATCGAGGAGTTCGATCTGGAGCGCGAACTGTTGGCGATGCTTGAACGCAAGTGTCCGTTCGCCCAACACATGCACTCCGACTATTGCCGCTTTGAAGGCAAGACCGTTAATCAGTGGCTGGCCGATCCGCAGCAGCTGTCCGGATTCTTGCAGGCCATGCAGGACAAAGGCTGGATCAAGCGCAACGAAAATCCGCAGGGCAGCCGCTTCTGGCAATTGATCGATGGCGATGGTGCGGCGATGTTCGGCGTGTTCAGCGCCTATGAAAAACAACTGGTGCACGACTGGATTGCCGGAAACTGGACTTCTGCGGACAAACCCGTCGCGTTCCGCCGCCGCCCCTCGGTCCCTGCGCCGATCGAGGTGCCCGAACAGGACCCTGATGTGCAGCGCCTCAGTGCGGCGCTGCAAGGGCAGGACGCTCACAGCCAAATCGCAACGTTGATCCCTTGGCTTGCGCCGGCACGCCATGCACATCCGGCCGGGCTGCTCGCCACTCGCCGTTTCATCCAACTCAAATCCGGCCTGCGTTAAGGAAGTCATCAATGAATCAGGAAGAACAACTGTCCGCCAACGACCTCGTGCTGCTGCAACTGGGGCGGCGCTTGCAGGCCGACGGCTATCGTTTCATCACCCCGACGCCGCTGACCCATCAACGGGTCAACCAGCGTGACGAAGGACAACCAGCCGATTGCCTGCGGGATGTGTTCGGATGGTCGCGCCCGTTCGAACCGGGCCTTCTGTCCGCCGATGAACAACGGCAATTGCAGGACGCCAAGGTGATCGATGAGTTCGACGGGCGCTTAAAGAGCCGGGTGCGCTGGTCGAGCGTGGATGACTTGCTTTTCGTGCATTCCGGATTCCCCACCGATGCCGCCGACTCAGTGTTCTTCGGCCCGGACACCTATCGCTTTGCTCAACTGATCCACAGTCATTTGCAGCAGAACTTTGCGCCCATCCACCGTGCGGTGGACATCGGTTGTGGCGCCGGAGTCGGCGCGATCCTGATCGGCCGTGCCCGGCGAGAAGCGCAAGTGCTGGCGGTGGATATCAACCCCGCCGCATTGCGCCTGACCACGATCAACGCGGCGTTGGCCGAAGTAGCCAATGTCGAAGTGCGCGCCAGTGATGTATTGCAGGGCGTCGACGGCGAATTCGACCTGATCGTCGCCAACCCGCCCTACATGGCCGATCCGGCCGGGCGAGCTTACCGCCACGGTGGCGGGACGCTGGGTGCGGGGCTGTCGTTGCGGATCGTCGAACAGGCGCTCAATCGCCTGACTCTCGGCGGCTCGCTGGTGCTTTATACCGGTGTGGCGATGGTTGATGGCCGCGATCCCTTCCTCGATACCGTAGTGCCACGGCTGGATGAAAAGCGCTTCGGCTGGACCTACCGCGAACTCGATCCCGATGTGTTCGGCGAAGAGTTGTTGAACCCCGGCTATCAGCGCGTCGACCGGATCGCCGTGGTCGCGCTGACGGTGACTCGAACAGGCTGAAACAAGGCAGGTGCAGGATGAGCAGGAATCTCGACGACTACAACCGGAAGCGCGACTTTTCGGCGACCTCTGAACCGGCAGCTGAACGACGTCGGGGCAAGAAATCCGCCGGCGACCACGCCCTGCAATTCTGCATTCAAAAGCACGACGCCTCGCACCTGCACTATGACTTTCGCCTGGAACTCGACGGCGCGCTCAAGAGCTGGGCGGTGCCCAAGGGCCCGTCGCTGGATCCCAAGGTCAAGCGGCTGGCGGTGCACGTCGAGGATCACCCGCTGGATTACGCGACGTTCGAGGGCAGCATTCCCGAAGGGCATTACGGTGCCGGCGATGTGATCGTCTGGGATCGCGGCGTGTGGATTCCGCTGGAAGACCCGGAGAAAGCCTACGCCAAGGGCAAGCTCAAATTCGAACTGCAAGGCGAGAAGCTCGCCGGGGTGTGGAATCTGGTGCGCACCCACATGCCAGGCAAAAAAGAGCAGTGGTTTCTGATCAAGCATCAGGACAGCGCCGCGCGCCCGCAAAGCGATTACGACGTGCTGGTCGCCGAGCCCGACAGCGTGCTCAGTGAACGCACGATCGTCGACAAACCCAGCCTCAGTGCGAAGCAGGTCAAGCCGCTGAAGGCTTCGTCGAAAGCGCCGCGCAAGCCGGCTTCGGGCAAACTTGCCGGGGCGCACAAGGCCAGGATTCCCGCGCAACTCAAACCGCAACTGGCCACCCTGGTGGAGAGTGCGCCGGAAGGGGATTGGCAATACGAGATCAAGTTCGACGGCTATCGGATCATGGCGCGTATCGATCAGGACGAGGTGCAGTTGTTCACCCGCAATGGCCATGACTGGACGCACAAATTGCCGAAACAGGCGCAAGCCCTGGCGACGCTGGGCCTGGAGTCGGCGTGGCTGGATGGTGAGATGGTCGTCGCCGACGCAGACGGAGTGCCGGACTTTCAAGCCCTGCAAAACGCGTTCGATTCGGGACGCAGCGAAAACATCGTCTATTACTTGTTTGATCTGCCGTATCTGAACGGTGTCGACCTGCGCGAGGTGCCGGTGGAGGAACGGCGCGCAGCGCTGGCCACTGTTCTGAAAACCCATCAAGACCCGCTGCTGCGTTTCTCCGAAGCGTTCGACGAAACCCCGCAGGCGTTGCTCAACAGCGCCTGCCAGATGCGCATGGAAGGCTTGATCGGTAAACGCCTCGGCTCGCCTTACGTGTCGCGCCGCAGCAGCGACTGGATCAAGCTCAAGTGCAAGCATCGCCAGGAATTCGTGATCGTCGGCTACACCGATCCGAAAGGCGCGCGCAGTTCGTTCGGCGCGTTGCTGCTGGGTCTGCATGATCGTGACAGCGGCGAGTTGCGGTACGCCGGCAAGGTCGGCACGGGATTCAATGAAACCACCCTCAAGAGCATCCTCGCGCAGCTCAAACGGTTGCGGGTGAAGAAACCGGCGGTGGCCAACCCGCCCACGGGGTTCGAGGCCAAGGGTGTGCACTGGCTCAAGCCTAGTCTGCTGGCGGAAGTGGCGTTTGCCGAAATGACCCAGGACGGCTCGGTGCGCCACGCCGTGTTCCATGGCCTGCGCGAGGACAAACCGGCCAAGGACATCACCGAGGAGCGCGCCAAACCGATGAAGACTTTAAAGGCTCAATCTACCGCGCCGTCCCAAACCGATCTGGCCGACGGCAAGGTGCGGATCACTCACCCCGACCGGGTGATCGACGCCAGCAGTGGCACCACCAAAATGCAGCTGGCCGAGTATTACGCCAGCGTCGCCGAATGGATTCTGCCGCAGCTCAAGGACCGCCCCGTGGCGCTGGTACGTGCGCCGGACGGCATCGCCGGTGAGCTGTTCTTCCAGAAGAACGCCGAGAACCTGGCGATCCCCGGCATCCGCACGCTCGACAAGGAGCTGACCGGCCAGCCGGTGATGCTGATCAACAACGCCGAAGCCTTGATCGGCGCGGTGCAGATGAGCACGGTCGAACTGCACACCTGGAACGCTACCACCACCGATCTGGACAAGCCCGACCGCTTTGTCCTCGACCTCGACCCGGATCCGGCGCTGCCCTGGAAAAGCATGGTCGAAGCCACGGCGCTGACCCTGACCGTGCTGGACGAGTTGGGCCTCAAGGCGTTTCTCAAGACCAGCGGCGGCAAGGGCATTCATCTGGTGGTGCCGCTGACCCGCAAGCATGGCTGGGACGAGATCAAGGATTTCAGCCACGCCATCGTCACGCACATGGCGAAATTGTTGCCGGAGCGCTTTTCTGCGGTGTCCGGGCCGAAAAATCGCGTAGGGCGGATCTTCATCGATTACCTGCGCAACGGCCTGGGCGCCACCACCATTTGCGCCTACGCAGCGCGTACCCGCGAAGGGTTGCCGGTGTCGGTGCCGCTGTTTCGGGAGGAGGTCGGCGAGATCAAAGGTGCCGATCAATGGAACGTGCGCAATGTTCACGAACGGCTGGCGGAAGTGGGGGATGAACCTTGGGCGGATCTGAAGAAAACCCGGCAAAGCATCACGGCCGAGATGCGCAAGCGGGTGGGCATGAAGAAATGATCAGGTGCCGCGCAGCAAGTCGTGAGCGTTGAGCAGATCGAAGGCGACTTGCGGGTTTTTTTCCAGACCACGGCGGATGGCGGCGGGGATGGTTTTGCGGGTTTTGCGGCAGAGTCCAGGAAGCTCTTCGACCTCGATTTCGATGCCGCCTCGCACAGTCCGCACTTCACCGAACTTCGGTGCGATCAGCACGCGAATCCCGAGCTGATCGAACATCTTGCCTTGCAGCCGCTGGAGGTCGGCGAGGTCTTTGAGGTTTTCCAGACGCTCGAGCAGACGCTTTTCTTCCTCGCGAGTCAGCAACAGGATGCGCACATCCGCGCCGGGCGTATCCAGCAGCGGATCACGCCCGCAGATGCACAGACCCGGCGGGCAAGGGGAGCGGAGTGAGGCGGAAATCGTCATGGCCTCCATCATAGAGGCCGTTCGACGGTTTTGCCCATGGTCGTTCGCCAGCCGTCCATCGGCAGGGCGTAACGGTGGCAAGTCCGTCAGCCACCATCATCATCGAACGTGCCGTGGTTACTGCGACAGACCTTCGTAGTGAACCAGGATGGCGTTGGCCAGCTCTTCATCGCTGGCGTTCAGGCCGGGATTGTCCTGACGCACCTGCTGCAGTACCGATTCCAGGTACACGCCACGGATCGTTCCGCCGCTGGCGACGAATGCCGACAAGTCGTCACGGGCCGGAATCACCATTTTGTGATCCTTGAACGTGGAATACAGCGAGGCGGAAACGCCGGCCGAAGTGGCGACATCCCCCGCATCCACGCGGGCGAAAGCCGAACCGAAAGGCAGGCACAGCATAAGAGACGAAACCAGTAGTAAACGACGCATGACGGTGTTCCTCCAGCAGCGTAAAGCGAAAAGGAAGTACCACATAATGTGAGAGGTGTCGGCGGGCACGGGAGTTCCGTAAGTCGGCTCAGCCGGTTGGGGGCGGCATGAGAACCGTCGCACAGTGCGGCATTTTTACTGGATGTAACGAAACACGCTGAGACGCTCTAACGCAGCGTGTTCATGGAAATAGGCTTAACTGAAGCGTTGAACGGCGCCGCGTGGCGCGACCTGGGAGGAAATCACGGTGTCGATCAAACTGCGTTTGGTGTTGCTGATTGCGACCAGCCTGCTGACGGCGCTGATCGTGAGCCTGGTCAGTTATGTCGGCAATCAGCGGATGGCTTCGGCGGTCAGTGACAACGCGGTCAGCATGAGCGCGCTGCGCAACCACATGGAAGCCGACATGATGCACGACGCCCTGCGCGCGGACGTGTATTCGGCGATGCTGGTGGGGCTGGGCAAAAGCACCAGTTCGGCGGACGAGGTGCGCAGTTCGGTCGAAGAGCATGCGGCGCATTTTCGCGAAGTGCTGGGTGAAAACCTCAAGCTTCCGGTGAACCCGACGATCAAGTCCGCGCTCGAGCAGATCAAGCCAAGCCTCGACACCTACATCAGCGCCGGCGAGCAGATCGTCGGTCTTGCGCTGGAAAATCCGGACAGCGCCCAGCAACAACTGGGGACCTTCAATACCGCGTTCAGCCAGCTCGAAGAACAGATGGCCGCTCTCAGCGAGCTGATCGAAACCAATACCCGGCAGACCAGCGAAGGCACCGAGGCGGCGATCCACAACGCCAATGTCGCGCTCGGCATCGTTCTGATCGCCAGTCTGTTGCTGCTGTTGGCCCAGGGTCGCTGGGTGATGCTGAGCATCATGGGTCCGCTGAAATCCGCCAGCCGCATCGCCGAAAGCATCGCCCACGGCAACCTCAGCGAACCGATCGCCGAACCGTCAGGCAAGGACGAAGCCAGTGCGCTGATCCGCACGTTGGCCACCATGCAGCGCGACCTGCGAGACATGATCGACGTGGTGCGACGCAACGCCCATGGCGTCAGCGGCATGAGCGAACAACTGAGCCACGGCTGCCATCAGGTGGCCGACAGCAGCCAGCAGCAAAGCACCGCCGCCGGCACCATGGCTGCCGCCGCGAGCCAGATGACCGCCAGCATCGAGGAAATCACCCGTCACGCCGAGCGTGCTTTGAACATGGCCAGCCAGGCCGAGTCACTGGCGAAAAACGGCGGGCAGGTGATCCATCAGGTGGTCAGCGACATGGACGACATCGCCCGTTCCGCCCAGCAATCGGCGCAGGTGATCCGCACCCTCGATCAGGAATCCGAGGGCATCTTCAACATCATTCAGGTGATCAAGAGCATCGCCGACCAGACCAACCTGCTGGCGCTCAACGCGGCCATCGAGGCAGCCCGGGCGGGCGAGCAAGGCAGGGGCTTTGCGGTGGTGGCCGATGAGGTGCGCAGCCTCGCTGCGCGCACCAGCGCCTCGACCCAGGAAATCGCCGCGATGGTCGCACGCATCCAGAACAGCACCCGCGAGGCCGTCAGCAGCATGGAGGCCGGCGTCGCCCAGGTCGACAAAGGCATGGCGGTCACCGCCGACGTCGAGCGCGCCATCCGCGAAATCCTCGACGCCACCCTCAGCACCACGCAACTGGTCAACGACATCACCCGCACCATCGGCGAACAGAGCCAGGCGAGCAACGAGATTGCCCATCAGGTGGAGATGATCGCGGGGATGTCGGAGGGCAACAGCAAGGTGATCGGTCAGACGGCCAATACCACGGATGAGCTGTCGAGTCTGGCGGGGCGGCTGGCGCAGTCGGTGGATCGGTTTCGGTTGTGAGGGGAATGCGAATATCTGCTCAATATGGACTGAGCTAGCGGATCACTGATCCGCTTTTCGCCGCACATTGATGGTCGCCTCAACCTTCAGTCTGAAGTTATGCTTCTTGAAGCGATTCTTCGCGTTGAGTTCTGGTTTAACAAAGGGTGACTTTTTGTTGCAGACGTAGGCTATTTTGGGATGGTAGTTGGCCAAGAAGTGCTCGCCGTGCGCAGCTATCAAAAACTCGATGGTCGATTCCAATTGTTTGACCCCTTGGCCTTGCCAACCCCCTCCATCTCGGTCTTTCAACTCAACCAAGTACAGAGCGTCATCAGTCCTCAGCATGCAGTCACACCGATCCCGACCTTTTTCCTCGCCGTCTCTGATCACGCATTTGTCAATCGCGGTAAATACGATCGGTCTTTGGAGCGGGTTCAATACCGTGGCTACCCATTCTTTCGGATTGTCTAAGTCGACATAAGCAAGGGGGCGCTCTTGATCGTCGCGTAGTCCAAATTCGGCATCAGTAAACGGGCCTGTCTGGCAGCGGATATCAAGAAAATTCACCCTTTAAGCTCCTCCTCGATATCGAGGAGCGCGTCAAACAAATCATTGCCTTCTTGCAAGGATCTGTTCAGAAAATTGTCATCGGAAGGTATGCCATCAATCATAGGCAGTTTCGTGATAGACCCAGTTTTTTCATCAGCTTGGTATATCGCCAACTCGTCGGCGTCTAGCAAGGCGTGCAAAGGAATAACGGAGGCGAGTTTAGGGAGTAGTTCCTTATCCTGCTTTTTCTGAAGAATACTGTCCTGCAGGTGCTTGCCCTGTACCGAAATGGTCAGGTAATTCACTATGTATGGGCTGTGGGTTGTCAGCACCAGGCGATTGCCCCGACCTTGGTTGAATTGCAGAAGACTCTGCAAAACGCTCCATTGTGACTGGGGATAAAGGTTCTGCTCAGGCTCTTCGACAATGTTGATAAACGCTGACTTGTTGAATCTGGAGGACAGCGTGGAGAGAGCAATGCGCCTTTGTTCTTCTGTCAGCGAATCAATGGCAAAGATCTCTTTAACCTCTTTCCTGAAGCGATCCAGCTCATCGGCGCTCATGGTTTCCTGCCGCTCTTCGCTACGCTCTTGAACCGCGTTGGACAGGTAGTGGCTTACCAGATGCAATGGCACGGCAGACTGAAAGCCACTGGAGGCGTCTGCCAACCTGAGTTTGTAGTCGGATTCACGAATATTGAGGATATCGTTGAGCTTGTCATATTCGAGCTCTGCCTGGTTGATAGGCAGAAGCAACGTGCCTTTCATATTGGCTTTGGCTGCGTCGAATTCGGTCAGGAATTCCTTCAGAGAGTCAGAGGACAGTTTCAGCTCGCGGGGGTGTCTGACATAGGAGATGAAATTGCGCTCGGCAGGCACGTACATGATCTGAGGTAGATAGTAGCTACTACCTTTTGATTCAGTGACATGCAGCTGTCCTCTAATGAAAAAAATCGAGTAGGCCTCGCCCTCGTATTCGATCTCTGTTGCATCGGAGAGGTAGTGTTCCAGCCTGTGATAGGTCAAATACGGTTTGATGAATTTGTTCTTTCGTTCAAACCATTTCTTATCGTAATCACCCCGCACCAACGACTTCTCTATCCAGGAGAATGTCGAGTAAAGCTTGGCCAGCGTGCTCTTCCCGGAGCCCTGATTACCGACGAAAACCGTCACGCGTTTGAACTCTATCCAGCCATTGTTCTTAACACCATCGCGGATAGGGCCGAAATGCTTGACGCGTAGTCGGGTCATTGATCACTCCATTAGGACGAGCTTGTGCGGTTTAGCGATGCAGCATATCAGGGCAGGGGACAAACGGCAGGAGCAAATTGGAGCCAATGGACAGGTAGGGGAATTGCTGCCAGGGAGAGAGCTCTGACGAGGTACTCGACAGAGCCTTCTGCTTCAGTCAGAACTTGTACGCCTGACGCCCCACCAGCAACCACTTGCCAGCCAGCTTCTGCCAGATCTGGAAGTTCTCGATTTCTGTCGGCACGACCTCGGTGCCTCTGAGGGCCTGTGCTGAAAAATGATGGCGTACCAGCGCGGTGTCCCCGGACAGGGTGATGGTCTGGTTCTGCATCTCCAGGGTCTTGAACGCGCTCTTGCCGGTTTCGATATCGGCAATGAAGGCTTTCTTGTCCTGGATTTTGCCGCTGGAGTGGCCGTAGGTGAGGTTGTCGGCGGTCAGGGCGTTCAGTTCGGCGATGTCCTTGTGCAGCATCGCCTGGGTCAGGTGATCGACGGCCTGGGCGACGTCCTGTTCCGCCGGGGCGGCGGCGACGTAACCACTGAAGAGGCAGGCGAGAACGAGCAGCAATCTGGTTTTGTTCATGGGTATTCCTTGTTGTTGTAGGTGATGAGATCGACTGGATATTTGTCAGTCGTCGTACAACTTAGCAGGAATTCATCGGCGTAAGAAAGCGCTTGAGGAACCAATCGAAAACTATCCGGTCGCGAACAGACGCGCGGGTTTGCCATGACGTGATATTCTTCGCCCCACTTGGTTTGACCTAATTCAGTCTGGCGCGCTTTTCGGCGGGCCAGACAGAACCCCTGTCGCTCAAGTAGCTGAAGCCAATAATGATAAGAAGTCAGTTCAGAAGGGACATATAACTGAGGTCGACACTGCCTGTCGGTCTTGTGTGCCCACCCGTCAAAATTGAAGTGTGCCGGAACCCGCGACGCTGGCCTGAGTGTCGCGAAAGAGGGGACCTCATACGTACAACAGCGGCGGGCGGAAGGCGTTTTATCATAGGTGCAACAGATGTTTAAGAAAGTGAACACAGCCTTGCTGGGGCTGGCTTTGGCGATGGGGATGTCTTCCGCCAATGCCGAAGAAGCAAAGAAAGTCGACGTCCTGCTGATCGGCGGCGGCATCATGAGCACCACCCTCGGTGTGTGGATCAATGAGCTGGAACCTACCTGGTCGATGGAAATGGTCGAGCGCCTCGACGGCGTCGCCCTGGAAAGCTCCAACGGCTGGAACAACGCCGGTACCGGTCACTCGGCACTTGCCGAGCTGAATTACACCCCGGAAGACGACAAGGGCAATGTCACCATCCCGAAAGCCGTCGAGATCAACGAAGCGTTCCAGGTCTCCCGTCAGTTCTGGGCCTGGCAGGTTCGTCAAGGCGTCCTGAAGGACCCTCGTTCGTTCATCAACACCACTCCGCACATGAGCTTCGTGTGGGGCGATGACAACATCAAGTTCCTGAAAAAGCGCTACGAAGCCCTGCAAGCGAGCCCGCTGTTCGCCGGCATGCAGTACTCCGAAGACCCGGCTGTGATCAAGAAGTGGGTTCCGCTGATGATGGAAGGGCGTGACCCGAACCAGAAAATCGCGGCCACCTGGAGCCCGCTGGGTACCGACATGAACTTCGGCGAAATCACCCGCCAGTTCGCCGGTTACCTGCAGACCAAGCCTAACTTCAACTTGAAGCTGTCCAGCGAAGTACAGGACATCACCAAGAATGCCGATGGCACCTGGCGCGTCAGCTACAAGAACCTGAAAGACGGCACCAAGACTGAAACCGACGCCAAGTTCGTGTTCATCGGCGCCGGCGGCGGTGCACTGCACCTGCTGCAGAAATCCGGTATCGAAGAAGCCAAGGAATACGCTGGCTTCCCGGTAGGCGGCTCGTTCCTGGTGACCGATAACCCGGCCATCGCCGAGCAGCACCTGGCCAAGGCCTACGGTAAAGCTTCGGTTGGCGCGCCTCCGATGTCCGTTCCGCACCTGGACACCCGTGTTCTGGACGGCAAGCGCGTCATCCTGTTTGGCCCGTTCGCGACCTTCAGCACCAAGTTCCTGAAGGAAGGTTCGTACCTGGACCTGCTGACCAGCACCACCACCCACAACATCTGGCCTATGACCCGGGTCGGCATCAAGGAATACCCGCTGGTCGAGTACCTGGCCGGTCAACTGATGCTGTCGGATGAAGACCGTCTGAACGCGCTGAAGGAATACTTCCCGAACGCCAAAGCCGAAGACTGGCGCCTGTGGCAAGCCGGCCAGCGCGTGCAAATCATCAAGCGTGATGAAGCCGCTGGCGGCGTGCTGAAACTGGGCACCGAAATCGTTGCTTCCAAGGACGGCTCCATCGCCGGTCTGCTGGGCGCATCCCCAGGCGCATCGACCGCTGCACCGATCATGCTGAGCGTGCTGCAGAAAGTCTTCAAAGACAAAGTCGCCAGCCCAGAGTGGCAAGCCAAGCTGCACCAGATCGTTCCAAGCTACGGCACCCAGCTGAACAACGATCCAGCCAAAGTGGCTGAAGAGTGGGCTTACACCGCCAAGATCCTGCAACTGCCAACCCCTCCGGTGATTGGTCAGGTTGCAGCTCCAGCGGCGGACGCCTCGGCTGAAAAAGCTCCGGCTCCGAAAGAAAGCGCTGCACGTGACATGGCTCTGTAATCCAGACGCCTGACACACGAAGCCCACTGAACCGGCGACGGTCAGTGGGCTTTTTTGTGTGCGGATTTCAGGCCTTGGCGGCCGCCAGATAGGCGCCAAGCCGCCGTCCCATCTCTTCACCCAGCGCCTGCAACCCGCTGAGCGGCCGCACCATCACCTCGAACTCGACGATCTTGCCTTGTTCATCGAAACGGATCATGTCGATGCCTTTGAGCTCTTTTGCGGCGACTTTGGCGCTGAACTCCAGCACCACATTCAAGCCATCGGCTGTCGCCAGTTCACGGTGGTATTTGAAGTCTTCGAACACCTCGAACACGGTGTTGAGGATCATCGACACCACCGGGGCACCGGGGTAGGGGGTATGCGCCATCGGCGAGCGGAACACCGCTTTGGAATCGAGCAGGTCGGGCAGGGCCTTGAGATTGCCGGTGCGGATCATCTCGTGCCAGCGATTCAGGGACTCGGCGGCGTTGGGGTGCAGGTTCAGGTCGGACATGGTTTCACTCCTGTATTTTTGTTGTTCTTGGCGCGGCGCCCATGACTCTAGATCAAAGCGGCGCAATGGAAACCATTTGTACCGATCTGAATGTCGACCCATGCGCCACCCCGATCCATCTGATCCGCTTTTTCCTGTCGAATCTGCATCTGTAACCATCTCAGCCACGGGCCCAAAATGGCCCTGCCGTTCGGTCATACGCGACGCGCTTCATTCCGGAGCGCCCGGTGCGCCGGACATTGAGTATTCAGGAGGCCTTCATGGCTAAGATGGCGATTTTCCTCGGCGGCTTTCTTGTGTTGACCATCATGATTGGCGTGCTTGCCACGATTTCTCCGGTCTGACGATCAGCCGTCGAGTTGCGACTTGCAGCGCTCTTCGACGGTTTCGGATGGAACCGGATCAAGGCGCCCCGAACAGCATCGTCCAGTAAACCCCTTCATCACTGCGCGCCTCACTGGCAAATCCGGCGCCGACCTGGGTGAACATTGGGTTCATCAGGTTGGCGCAGTGTCCGGGGCTGGCCAGCCAGCCGGCCATGGCTTTGCCCGGTGAGCTTTGTCCGGCGGCGATGTTTTCGCCGATCTGCCGGCCACGGTAACCGGCCGCCCGGGCGCGATCTGCCGGGCCGTCGCCGTCCGGGTCGCGGTGGGCGAAATAGTTGCCGTAGGCCATGGCCTTGCTGTGGCCCTGAGCGGCGGCGCCGAGTGCCGGGTTCCAGCTCAAGGGGCGGGCGGCGGCGAAGCGCTGGCGACCGCACATGCGCGGTCGGGCGCGGGCGGCGTTGACCTCGGCCAGCAGGGCCTTGCCGACGCTGCGGTTGTCGCCGACGCGACTGTCGAGCACCGGCCGGGCCAGCACCACTTGCCATTCGCTGCGAGCGCGACTGATGCCGATGTCGGCGTATTGACCGTCGAGCAGCGCGCCGCAGTAGTCGCTTTGCAGCAGATCGAACGCCTCTTCGGCGTCCTGCGCGCCGACGATCCGGATGCTGCGCACCGCGACGGCCGCGTATCCGGAATCTTTCAATCGTTCGCGCAATCCACCGCCATAACCATAACCGACCGGTAACGCCAGGCTCGACTTCAGCGTCAGCGGCGCCAGCCGTTGGGCGGGGCGTCGGTCACAGCGTTGCGGATGGGCGCGGTAGTCGTTGATGGCGGCCACCAGTTGTCGCTCGGCACCGGCGTGGGCAGAGGGAGAAAGCAGGGGAGAAAGGATCAACAGGCACAGCGAAACGAAGCGAGACGAACGAACGGCGTGGCGCATGGGACGCAAAGCTCTGAAAAAGGACAACACAGAAGGTGAGTGAACCGCAGAACGCGGCGCGGGTAGGACTGGCCTTTTTGCACTTGGTTCACGAAGCAGCGCCGGGTTTCATCGGCTGCCGACGAAGTGCTCAGCGATTCAACACATCCTGCATCCATTGCAGATATTGCGGCCGTTCGGAAATCGAATTGTGTGCCGAGTCGTTCACCACTTTGAGCGTGGCCACACCGTCGGGAAAACTGTGCAGCAAGCGCTCGGTGCTGGCCCTTGGAATCACCTCGTCATCACTCGCCGCCAGCAGCAGCGTCGGCACGCGGATATGTGCCGCGTACTGGCCGGACCGGAAACGATCCTTGAGCAACCACTGCACCGGCACCCACGGATATTGGCGGGCGGCGATTTCTTCGAGGCTGTTGTAGGGCGTGACCAGAATCAGCCGCGCCACCGGCCGTTGGCTGGCCAGACGCACCGCGACACCGGAACCGAGGCTGCGTCCCAGCAGCGCGACCTGCGGATGACTGGCATAGACCTGATCGAACAGCGCCAGCGCATCCTCGGCGATCGCTTCTTCGGAGGGCGAACCGCCGCTGCCACCAAAACCCCGGTAATGCAGCAAATACAACGAATAGTCAGGAAACGCCTCGGAAAACTCCGGCAGATTGTGCGAAACGTCCTCGGCATTGCCGCCGAAATAGATCAGCGCTCTGGGCCCGGCGCGCTCGCGCACCGTCACGCGGATGTCGGCGTCGGGCATGGCCAGCGTCAACCGAGACTCCGGTGAATCGAGGCTGGCGGGCTGCGGAAAATAAATCAGCGCCCGCTGAAAAACGAACAGCGCCGCGCACAGGATCAGGTACACGGCGACGATCAATGCGACGAGTGACAACAGGGTTCTGGACATTCGACTAACTTTAACCGGGCGCGCAGGTTGGCTGTCGCAGTGTAGTCCAACGGTTTTGCGGGCTGCGTCAAAACACAAGGTGCAACAGATCCACAGGGCAAGGGCGCCAGCATGAACCACACTGAGGGATATTCCCGCCGCCGGTTGCTGACACTGGCAGCCGGGGTGTCAGCGGTTTTCACCTTTGACCGGGCGCTGGCCGCCATTTCGTTGCCGAACGCCACAGGAGCCCAGACCATGCAGACCCGCGCCATCCCTTCGAGCTCCGAGCCACTGCCGCTGGTGGGGTTGGGCACTTATCGCGGTTTCGACGTCGCTCCCGGCGATCCGGTCTACAAACAATTGCCGGCGGTGCTCGGCGAGCTGTTCAAAAAGGGCGGGACGCTGATCGACAGCTCCCCCATGTACGGCCGCGCCGAGGAAACCACCGGTGAATTGCTGTCGATCCACGAACCGCGCTCGCCGGCGTTTCTGGCGACCAAGGTCTGGACCCGTGGTCGCGAGGAGGGCATCGCGCAGATGGAGCAGTCGTTCAGCCTGCTGCGCACCGAGCGCATCGACCTGATGCAGATCCACAACCTGCTCGACTGGCAAACCCACCTGCCGACCCTGCGCGACTGGAAAGAGCAGGGGCGCATCCGCTACATCGGCATCACTCACTACACGCCGTCGGCCTATGAGGAGGTCGAAGCGGTGCTCAAGGCCGAGCCGCTGGATTTCCTGCAAATCAACTACGCCCTGGATGATCGCGGGGTCGAGAAACGCATCCTGCCGCTGTGCCGCGAACGCGGGGTGGCGGTGATCTGCAACCGGCCGTTCGGTGGTGGTGACCTGCTCGCGCGGCTCAAGGGCAAGCCGCTGCCAGGCTGGGCGGCTCAGGTGGGGGCGAAGAGCTGGCCGCAACTGGCGCTGAAATTCCTGCTGGCGCATCCGGCGGTAACCTGCGTGATTCCCGGCACCAGCAATCCGCTGTACATGGCCGACAACGCCGGCGCCGGGTTCGGGTTGATGCTGACCGATGCGCAGCGTCAGCAGTTGATTGCGCTGGTGAGTTAATCAACTTCCCGGGAGTGGTAGCGCACTAGCACCCCATGCTAGTGCGCTACCGGTTTCAGATCATCGACGGCAACGCATCCAGAACCTTGTCGAGGGTAATCGGGTACTCCCGCACCCGTGCGCCCGTGGCGTTATAGATCGCATTCGCCACCGCCGCACTCACGCCGCAGATCCCCAGTTCACCGACCCCCTTGGCTTTCATCGGCGATGAAATCGGGTCGGTTTCATCGAGGAAGATCACCTCCTGATGCGGGATGTCGGCATGCACCGGCACTTCGTAGCCCGCCAGGTCATGGTTGACGAAAAAGCCCTGGCGCTTGTCCACCGCAAGTTCTTCCATCAGTGCCGCGCCGACGCCCATGGTCATGGCGCCGATCACCTGGCTGCGGGCTGATTTCGGATTGAGAATCCGCCCGGCGGCGCAGACTGCGAGCATGCGCCGCACGCGGACTTCGCCGGTGGCGGCATCGACGGCGACTTCGACGAAGTGCGCGCCGAAGGTCGATTGCTGATATTGCTTGGCGAGGTCGGCGAATTCGATGCTGTCCTCGACTTCGATCGGGGCATGTTGCGCGGCCTCGCGTAACGGCACGTTCTGGCTGCCCAGTCGCACGTGGCTATCGACAAACTGCGCTTCACCCGCGTTCATGCCCAGTTTGGTCGCGACCGCTTCGCGCAGCTTCATGCACGCCGCGTAAACCCCGGCGGTCGAGCAGTTGGCGCCGAACTGGCCGCCGGAGCCGGATGACACCGGAAAGTTCGAATCGCCCAAATGCACAACCACATCGTCGAGACGCACGCCCATCACTTCGGCGGCGGTCTGGGCAATGATCGTGTAGCTGCCGGTGCCGATGTCCGTCATGTCGGTTTCCACGCTGATCTTGCCGTCGCGCTCCAGCCGTACGCGTGCGCCGGACTTCACCAGCAGGTTGTTGCGAATCGCCGCCGCAACGCCCATGCCGATCAGCCAGCGACCTTCACGACGGCTGCCGGGCGTCGCATTGCGCTTATTCCAGCCAAAACGTTCGGCGCCGGTTTGCAGGCATTCAATCAGACGCCGCTGGGAGAACGGCCGCTCGGTTTTCACCGGATCGACTTGGGTGTCGTTGAGGATGCGGAACTGGATCGGATCGAGTTTGAGCTGTTCCGCCATCTCGTCCATGGCGATCTCCAGTGCCATCAGCCCCGGCGTTTCACCCGGCGCGCGCATGGCGTTGCCTTCCGGCAGATCCAGCGGCGCCAGGCGCATGGTCACCAAGCGATTTTCAGCGGCATAAAGCAATTGACTCGGTTGCGCCGCGACTTCGACCTTGCCGTCGGCGAGGTTGCCCGACCAGCCTTCATGGGCGATGGCGGTGAGTTTGCCGTCCGCTGTCGCTCCCATGCGAATCCGCTGAATCGTGGCGGGACGGTGGGTAGTGTTGTTGGCGATCTGCGGACGGGCGAGGGCGACCTTCACGGGTCGGTTCGCCAGGCGTGCGCCGAGGGCGGCGAGGATCGCGTCGGCGCGAATGAACAGCTTGCCGCCGAAACCGCCACCAATGTACGGCGAGATCAACCGCACGTTTTCCTTGGGCAGGCCTAGGGTGGCGGCGATATCGCCGACGCTCCAGGCGATCATCTGGTTGGAGGTCCAGAGCGTCACGTGATCGCCTTTCCAGGCGGCGAGGGTCGCGTGGGGCTCCATCATCGCGTGGGATTGATCCGGCGTGGTGTAGGTCTGGTCGAACTGCACGGGCGCGGCGGCGAAGGCGCTGGCGAAATCGCCGTGCTTGACGTCCGGCAGATCGTCTTTCGGCTCCACGCCCTGGTCGCGCACGCTGGCCAGATCAAATTGGCCCTTGTCTTGCGCGTATTCGACGTTGACCAACTGCGCGGCAGCCCGCGCCTGTTCGAAGGTTTCGGCGACCACCAGCGCTACTGCCTGGTGATAGTGCTGCACTTGCGGCCCGGCCAGCAGGTGCGCGGCGTTGTATTGGCCTTTGCCGAGCTTGCCGGCATTGGCGGCGGTGACGATGGTCAGCACCCCCGGCGCAGCGCGGGCGGCCTCCAGATCGATGCGGGTGATGCGACCTTTGGCAATGGCCGAACCGACCACTACGCCGTAGGCCTGATTCTTCACGGCTTCATGTTGCTCGTAGGCGTAAGGCGCCTGGCCGCTGGTCTTCAGCGGGCCTTCAATGCGGTCGGTGGGTTTACCGATGACGTTCAACTGATCAATCGGGTTGGTCGTGGCGGGCGTGTCGAATTTCATGCTTCGTCCCTCGCTTGGGCCAGCACCGAGGCAATCGTGCGCTCGACCAATGTCACTTTGAACTGGTTGTCAGAAGTAGGCGTGGCGCCGTCGAGCAGGCGCGCACTGACGGCCTTCGCGCCTTGGGGCAGCAGCGCTTCCGCCGCTTCGACTCGCCAGGGTTTCGGCGCGATGCCGCCTACCGCGATGCGACCGCTGCCATCCTTCTGCAGGATCAGACCGACGGAAACCAGGGCGAAGGCGTACGACGAGCGGTCGCGCACCTTGTGATAGACATGTGTGCCGCCCACTGGCGCGGGCAGGGTGACGGCGGTAATCAGTTCGCCGGGTGTCAGACTGGTTTCGACATTCGGCGTGGTGCCGGGCAATTGATGGAAGTCCGCGATGGCGATGCGTCGAGTGCTGCCGTCGGCTTTGAGCGTTTCGACCTGGGCATCCAGCGCCCGCATCGCAATCGCCATGTCACTCGGATGGGTCGCGATGCAGGCGTCGCTGACGCCGATAATGCCGAGTTGTCGACTGACCCCGCCAATCGCCGCGCAGCCACTGCCGGGATTGCGTTTATTGCAGGCCTGATTGGTGTCATAGAAATACGGGCAGCGCGTGCGCTGGAGCAGATTGCCGGCGGTGGTCGCCATATTGCGCAACTGGCCCGATGCGCCGGCAAGCAGGGCGCGAGCGAGCAGCGCGTAGTCTTTCCGGACCCGACTGTCGGCGGCCAGATCGGTGTTGCGCACCAGTGCGCCGATGCGCAAGCCGCCGTCGTCGGTGGCTTCGATCCGGTCGAGGCCCAGGTGATTGACGTCAATCAGCTGCTGCGGTGTTTCGATGTCGAGTTTCATCAAGTCCAGCAGATTGGTGCCGCCGGCGATAAAGCGGGCGCCCTCGATTTGCGCAGCTTGGGCAGCGGCTGCGGCAGGAGAGTCGGCGCGGCTGTAGTTGAACGCTCTCATGCTGGCACCTCCGCGACTTCGCTGATGGCTTCGATGATGTTCGAATAGGCGCCGCATCGGCAGATGTTGCCGCTCATGCGTTCCTGCAATTCGCTGGCGATCAGTTGCGGCGCTTCGGTGAGGCTGGCGCTGGCGTGGCTGGGGATGCCGTCACGGATTTCCTGGAGCACGGCGACCGCCGAGCAGATCTGCCCCGGCGTGCAGTAGCCGCATTGATAGCCGTCATGCTTGATGAACGCGGCCTGCATCGGGTGCAGGTGGTCCGGCATGCCGAGGCCTTCGATGGTGGTGACTTTGGCGCCGTCCTGCATTACCGCCAGGGTCAGGCAGGAATTGATTCGCCGGCCATCGACGATCACCGTGCAGGCGCCGCACTGGCCGTGGTCGCAGCCCTTTTTGCTGCCAGTCAGCTGCAGGTGTTCGCGCAGGGCGTCGAGCAGGGTGGTGCGAGTATCAACCTCCAGCGCCTGTGGCTTGCCGTTGACTTCGATGGTTACTTTGGCCATGGCCGGTTGCTCCAGGCTGGCCGCGTAGGCCTTGAGGCTGATGAAAGGGGGCATCGCGAACGCGGTTGCGGTCACGGCACCGAGAATCAGGAAACGGCGTCGGGAGATCGCCATTGGCGGATGGTCGTTCATTGGCTTGGCTTCCTCTATCAGGTCGGCAGGGTGTGAAAGACCCGCACGGGTACGCTGGCGTGGTTGCCAGTCTCGCTCTGTTCTAGGAGTGACCACGCTGGAGAGGAAAAGGTTTTCTTTGATTTGCGCATGGCCTCATGCGCACGCTTCATGAATCGACGGAATGAAGGTGGGTGCCTTGGCTGTGAGTCAGATCGCTCTCACAACCGAGGCACCCGCGATTCTCAATGTGCGCCGACCACCATGGACGTAAACGGCGCCACATACGCCTGCAACGTCACCAGGCCGCCGACCAGGATTGCCAGCACGATGGAATGGAAGAACACGTAACGCAGGATTTCCCCTTCATGCCCGTACCAGCGTGTCGCGGTCGAGGCGACCACGATCGACTGCGCGTCGACCATTTTGCCCATCACTCCGCCGGAGCTGTTGGCCGCCGCCATCAGGACCGGGCTGATGCCCAGCTGTTCCGACGTCACCCGTTGCAAGCCGCCAAACAGCACGTTGGACGCGGTATCCGACCCGGTCAGCGCTACGCCAAGCCAACCGAGCAAGGTGCCGAACATCGGGTAGAAAATCCCCGTGGCAGCGAATGCCAGCCCCATGGTCGCGTCCAGCCCCGAGTAGCGGGTCAGGAATCCCAGCGCCAGCATCGCGGCAATCGTAATCAGCGAGAAGCGCACCACCCACAGTGTGCGAAGGTACTGTTTGATCAGTTGCGGGATCGAGTAGCCCATCAGCAACCCTCCGACAATCGCCGCGAGCAGGATGCCGCTGCCGGTGGCAGTGAACCAGGTGAACTGGTACACCGCCTCTTCAGCTTTCGGCGCGGCGACCACCGGAGGGACTTTTTCGATTTGCAGATGCAGGGAGCTGAAAGTCACGGCCGGGGCGAACACCGGATTGGCCTCGCGCAGCGGTTTGCCCTGCGGATCGAGCCTGGCCGATTGGCTGACGGGATCAATCGCCGGACGGGTGTCGAACATGTTCTTGAAACCCTGGGTGCCCCAGGCAAACACGAACACCGTGAGGATGATCCACGGCATCCACGCGCGCATCACTGCCGGGCGCGCCTGATCGCTGAATGCACCGCTGGCCGTGATTTTTTCTTCTTCGACCTTCGAGTCGTCATGCCGTCCCGTCAGCGCGGCCGAGGTATGAACAGTCGCCGGCCTCCAGACCTTGAGGAACAACGTCAGGCAGGCCATGGAAATCAGCGCGGCGATCACATCCACCAGCATCGGCCCGTGGAAGTTCGAAACCAGAAACTGCGGGATGGCGAAACTCACGCCAGCCACCAGAATCGCCGGCCATACTTCCAGCATCTTGCGCCAACCGGCGAATGCCCAGATCAGCCAGAACGGCACCAGCACCGAGAAGAACGGCAATTGCCGTCCCACCATCATCGACAACTCCATTTCATCCAGCCCGGTGACCTTGGCCAGCGTAATGATCGGCGTGCCCAGGGCGCCAAAGGCCACGGGCGCAGTGTTGGCGATCAGCGCCAGACCGGACGCTGCCAGTGGCGAAAAACCAAGACCGATCAGAATGGCCCCGGTCACCGCCACCGGGGTACCGAACCCGGCGGCCCCTTCGAAGAAAGCACCGAAACAAAAGGCGATCAGCAGCAATTGCAGGCGCCGGTCGTCGGTGATGCGGGCGAGTGAATCCTGCAACACCTTGAACGAGCCGTTCTCGGTGGTCAGACGATGCAGAAAAATGATGTTGAGCACGATCCAGCCAATCGGCAGCAGCCCGTTGGCCGCCCCGAACAGCGCCGCAGAACCGGCCATGTTGGCGGGCATGCCGAAGGCGAAGATCGAGATCAACAGCGCTGAGGCCAGCGCCAGCAGTGCGGCCAGATGAGCCTTTACGTGAAAGAAGGCCAGCGCCGCCAGCATCACCACCACGGGAACGGCGGCCATGATCGTGGAAATCACCGGATTGCCGAACGGGTCATAGACTTGTTGCCAGACCATGTCGCACCTCTGCTTGTTGTTCTTGAGGGGCAGATCCTTTGCGCGTTGCAAGCAGTATAGGTGGCATTTGGCCGCCGCTCGGGCGAGGCGGGCGAGGCGATCAACGGTCATCGGCGGTCGGTGAATCATCGTCGTTTTCCCCGGTCGTATCTGCGGCAGCGCACACCGCGCCTCTTCGGTGCGGGCAGCGCTGCCGTTTCCGTCGTCAAGACCTTGGTTTTAGGGAAATTCTGAATGATGCGTGCAACAAGCCTGCTGCTGACCGTTTCCGCCGCTGTACTGCTGGGCGGCTGTGTGGCGGATTTCGATGATGACCATCGCCATGGCCGGCATTACGACCGCGATCATGGCCGTTATTACGATCATGACCGGCGCTGGGACGACCGCGACGACGACCGCCGCGACGGGCGTCGTTATCACCGCGACCGGGATGATGACTGACTGAAACGAAGAGGGCGCTCCCCTGCGGGAGCGCCCTCTGGCATTAAAAATGAGCGCTCGCCCGGACGCTGGATCGCGCAGGCACGGAGGCCTCGATGTCCAGCAAATGGGTGGCGAGAATGTCGCTCAGAAAACGGAACTGATCGTTGAGACCGACCACTTCATTGCTGAAATGATTGCTGGCGGCGGGCATCAACAGATCTTCGAAGGCTTCGTCGAACACCAGCGCTTGTGTCTTGCGCGACACGACGTGCTGATCGTAGTAGTTGCTGCCGAAGACCGGGAAACTCACGGCGAGGGTGACGGTACTGATCATGATGTGAACTCCTCGTGCGGTGTGTTTCGGATGGGTTAATCGTGCCTTTGACGAGCGGTCGGCGGAAGGCAATCGTCGCAATGGTGAATATCGACGCCATTGATGGTTGGACTGATGCAGCCCTGACCAGCGGATAAACGGCGTACCGCACGCACCTATACTCATGTCATCTCCCCCGGATTCTTCAGGTCTCCCGCCCGAAGAACAGATAAGGACCGCCACCGTGAACCTGCGTGCGCTGCTCGTCGCCGCACTGGTGTTGCTGGCCGGCTGCGCCACCACGGCGCGGGCCCCGGTGAGCGCGCCGGCGGTGGTGGTCTCGCCGGCCACCTGGCAGCAGATCGACCGGGAAATCGTCAGTGCCTCGAAGCAGGCCACCGAGCAGGTCAAGCTGTTCGCCCGTGGCTCGATGGAACATTGGCGCATTCGGGTCTATGAGCAAACTGAAGAAAATTTCATCCCGTGGTTCAGCAGCTACTGGACCCAGGAATGGCTGTCGATGAAGGTCAGTTGGTACACGATCAGTGCCAGCGGCGAGCAGGACGCCTCGGCCAAACGCCTGGCGGCCTATCTGCTTGAGCAATATCAGGAACGGGTGCTGGCGCCGGTGGCGGTGGAGATCGATCCGGACGCGATCCTCGGCCAGTCCACCGCGTTCTACGCGCAGCTGATGGCGCAGCAGATGCCGGTCATCGCCCAGCGCCATGGCGTGCCCATCGCCCAGCTCAACGGGCGGTTGCAGAAAATCCCCGCCATCGCCCTCGGCCCGCCGCCTGCCCGGGATGCTTCGCTGTACCAGATCGTCAGCACTGAGCCGTTGAACACGCTGCCGGCCTACGCGGCGCTGATCGACAAGATCCATACCGACGGCGGCTCGAAAGGCGTGGCCTCGACCGATACGGCCATGGCGCCGGTGGCCAAGCGCGCCAGTCAGCGCATGGAGGCGGAAATGGCCCCGCGCGGCGCGGCCAGTGCGGTGGCGGCCGCAGCCGGCAAACTGGCCGGGGCGCTGATTTCGGTCGGCGTGGCAGGCGTGCGCGCAATCATTCAGGCCAACGACCGCCCCGACAGCGAAGCCCTGATCCGCAGCAGCCTGGGCAACACGTTCGACAAGGCCTGGCTGAAACTGGTGCAGAACCCGACCACCGGCGTGATGGCCGGCACGCTGCACATGGCGGCGCAGGTCGAGGGCAATCTGGGCGGGCGGAACGAGCCGTCGGTCGGGTTGGGCGTCAACCGTGTCGAATGGCGGCCGCCCGAGTCGACTACTCAGCAGATCGAACCCACCCTGCAAGGAGAATGATCATGGCTTACATCGATGTGTTCGTGGCGCCCGTGCCGAATGCCAATCGCGAACAGTACAAGAAGCACTGCGAAATCGCCGCCAAGCTGTTCAAGGAATACGGCGCGCTGGAGGTGATTCAGGGCTGGGGCGATGACGTGCCGGACGGCAAGGTCACCTCATTCCCGATGGCGGTGAAACTCAAGGAAGGCGAAACCGTATCGGCGGGCTGGCTGGTCTGGCCGGACAAAGCCACCCGCGACGCCGGCATGGCGAAAATGATGGAAGACCCGCGCATGCAGCCGGACGTCAATCCGATGCCGTTCGATGGGCAGCGGATGATCTTCGGTGGCTTCAAGGACATTCTCGAGCCCTGATACACAGCCGTCGGATCACTCCGCCGACGGGGTGATCCGGCAGCCTTTGCGGTTGCGGATCTGCTCGTCCGTCGGCCGCTCGCGCACAAATTCGAAACGCGGCTCACCTTCGCTGTAATGCACCAGCCAGCCCCATTCCAGTTCGCTCTCATCCTGTCCGGGATTCGGCGGTCGGGCCCACCAGGGTTCTTTGCTGAGGATCTCGCGCATGATGTCCTCCGGTTGATGGCAATCGTTGAACTATAAACCCCACGCCGAGAGTCGCCAGAAACGGGCGTGTAGAATCCAGGGATCTCGACGAACGAAGGAGCGTGGCCATGACGGACGAAACGCGCGGGGATCAACCGTTCAAGCGGCTGTTCTTCGCCCTGGACTGCCCGCCGGCGCAGCGCAAGGCGATTGCCCAGTGGCGCGGCGAACTGGGTTTGCGTACCGGCAAACCGGTGCCGGCGGACAACTTTCATCTGACGCTGCTGTTTCTCGGTGCGGTGCCGTTGGCGCAGATTGGCGAAGTCTGCGAGGCGGCGGCAAAAGTGCGCACGCCGGGGGAGGGGCTGAGGATTTCGCTGGATCGGTTGCAGGTCTGGCGACGTGCCGGGGTGTTGTCGCTGGCGCCGGAGCAGGCACCGCAGGGATTGCTGCGGCTGGTGTATGCGCTGGAGCAGGCGATGTTGCCGTTCGGGTTTGAAGAGGCGACACGCGAGTATCGCCCGCACCTTACACTGGCCCGGGACTATCGGGCGCCGGAACCGGAATCCGCCACGCCGCCGGAGTTTTTCCTGCGGGCTGAACGCTTTGCGCTGTTCGAATCCCACAAGGGCCGTTATCGCTCGCTGGCCGACTGGTCACTGATCTGAGCCCACAAAAAAAGGCGCCCGAGGGCGCCTGAATTCACCTGAACCGAGGAAGCCAGGTGAGGCCGTTCAGAGCAGGGGGCAGCGGTGGTAAGGCGCTGCATGAACGGAAATCGATGTGTGTTTATTTGCCGAGTTTCACGCGGGTCCAGCCCCGGGTCATGATCCGTTGCGTGGCAATCGGTTGATCCGGCACCGCATACAGCGTGGCCATCACCGCTTGCGGCGGGTACGAGCCCGGGTCGTTGCGGATCGCTTCGTCCACCAGCGGCGTCGCGGCTTCGTTGGCGTTGCTGTAGCCGATGCTGTTGGTGACTTCGGCGATGATGTCCGGGCGCATCAGGAAGTTCATGAACAGGTAGGCGTTCTCGACGTTGGCGGCATCTCGCGGGATGGCGACCATGTCATAGAAACTGCCGGCGCCTTCCTTGGGAATGCTGTAGTCGATCTCGACCTTGTTGCCCGATTCGACCGCGCGAGCCTTGGCCTGCAACACGTCACCCGAATAGCCGACCGCTACGCAGATGTTGCCGTTGGCCAGATCGGAGATGTACTTGGACGAATGGAAGTACGCCACCGACGGCCGGATCTTCATGAACAGCGCTTCGGCTTCGGCGATGTGCTTCACGTCCTTGTCGTTCACCGGATAGCCCAGGTAGTGCAGGGCGGCCGGGAGCATTTCGGTCGGCGAATCGAGGAAGCTGATGCCACAGGCCTTCAGCTTCTCGGCGTTTTCCGGTTTGAACAGCAGGTCCCAGGAGTTGGTCGGCGCATTCTTGCCGAGCACTTCCTTGACCTTGTCCGGGTTGAAGCCGATGCCGATCGAGCCCCACATGTACGGGAACGCGTGGGCGTTGTCCGGATCACTGGCGGAGGCGTTTTTCAGCAGCACCGGGTTGAGGTTTTTCCAGTTTGGCAGCTTCGATTTGTCCAGAGTCTGATAGACCCCGGCCTTGATCTGCTTGGCCAGGAAACTGTTGGACGGCACCACGATGTCGTAGCCGGATTTACCCGCGAGCAGACGTGCCTCGAGGGTTTCATTGCTGTCGAACACATCGTAGGTCACGCGGATGCCGGTCTCGTCCTCGAACTTCTTGACGGTGTCCGGGGCGATGTAATCCGACCAGTTGTAAACGCGCAGCACCTTGTCGTTGGCCTGGGCGCCCGTGGCGATTGCGCCCAATAAGGACAGTGTCAGCAGAGTCCTGCCAAACATTTTCATCGGTGAAACTCCATTCTTTTTATTCAAAAGCTTTTAAGCCAAAGCGCAAAGCCGTAAAACGCGACGGCCCTAGGCCGTCGCTGCCACTCGTTGAGGTTGCGGTTGCTGCCACGATTCGTTGGCGGTCTGATCCATCGCTTCCTGAATCGCACGCTTGCGGTTGGCTTCTGCCTTGCGGCCGAAGTACCAGACCAGGAAAGTCACCAGCGACACCGCCAGCAGAATCAGGCTGGCCACGGCGTTGATCTCGGGCTTCACGCCCAGACGCACGGCCGAGAACACTTCCATCGGCAGGGTCGTCGAACCCGGGCCCGACACGAAGCTCGCCAGCACCAGATCGTCCAGCGACAGGGCGAACGACATCATGCCGCCCGCCGCCAGCGACGGCGCGATCATCGGGATGGTGATCAGGAAAAACACCTTGAACGGTTTCGCGCCCAGATCCATCGCCGCTTCTTCGATCGACAGGTCCAGCTCGCGCAAGCGGGCGGAGACTACCACTGCCACATAAGCGGCACAAAACGTGGTGTGGGCGATCCAGATCGTGACAATGCCACGCTCCTGCGGCCAGCCGATCAGTTGCGCCATCGCCACGAACAGCAGCAACAGCGACAGACCGGTAATCACCTCAGGCATCACCAGCGGCGCGGTGACCAGACCACCGAACAGCGTGCGACCCTTGAAGCGTGTCACGCGGGTCAGCACGAAGGCGGCGAGGGTGCCCAGCGCCACGGCGGCGATCGCGGTGTAGCAGGCGATTTCCAGGGAGCGCACCACCGAGCCCATCAGTTGGGTGTTGTCGAGCAGGCCGACGTACCACTTCACCGACCAGCCGCCCCAGACCGTCACCAGTTTCGAGGCGTTGAACGAGTAGATCACCAGAATCAGCATCGGCAGATAAATGAACGTCAGGCCGAAGATCAACATGAACTTTGCAAAACCGAAGCGTTTCATCCCCGTGCCTCCATCTCTTTGGCCTGGCTGCGGTTGAACAGCAGAATCGGCACAATCAGGATCAACAGCATCACCACCGCCAGCGCGGACGCCACCGGCCAGTCGCGGTTATTGAAGAACTCTTGCCATAGCACGCGACCGATCATCAGGGTCTCCGGGCCGCCCAGCAGTTCCGGAATCACGAACTCGCCCACCACCGGAATGAACACCAGCATGCAGCCGGCGATGATGCCGTTCTTGGCCAGCGGCACAGTGATTTTCCAGAAGTTGTTGAAGTTGCTCGAACCCAGATCCTGCGCGGCTTCCAGCAGGCTGCCGTCGTGCTTCACCAGGTTGGCGTAGAGCGGCAGCACCATGAAAGGCAGGTAGGCGTAAACCACGCCGATATACACGGCCGTGTTGGTGTTGAGGATCTCGATCGGGTGATCGGTGAGCCCGGTCCACATCAAAAATGCGTTGAGCAAACCGTTGTTGCTGAGGATGCCCATCCACGCGTAAACGCGGATCAGGATCGCGGTCCAGGTCGGCATCATGATCAACAGCAGCAGGACGTTTTGCGTTTCCTTGCCGGTCTTGGTGATCGCGTAGGCCATCGGGAAACCGATCACCAGACACATCAGCGTACTGAGCAGCGCCACCTTCAGCGAACCGAGATAAGCCGACAGGTACAGCTCGTCTTCGCCGAGCAGGGTGTAGTTGCCGATGTTCAGGAACAGCTGGAATTTCTGTTCGGCGTAGGTGTAGATCTCCGAGTACGGCGGGATCGACAGCGCGGCTTCCGAGAAGCTGATCTTCATCACCAGAAAGAACGGCAGCATGAAGAACAGGAACAGCCAGATGAACGGGATGCCGATGACGAACTTTCGCCCGCTGGGCACCAGGCGCAGGAATTGCTGATTGAAGGTTCTCATGAGCGCAGTACCACGCCGCTGTCGTCTTCCCACCAGACGTAGACCTTGTCGTCCCAGGTCGGACGCGCGCCACGACGTTCGGCGTTGGCCATGAACGACTGGACGATCTTGCCGCTCGGCAGCTCGACGTAAAACACCGAGTGGCCGCCGAGGTAGGCGATGTCATGCACCTTGCCTTCGGACCAGTTGTAGCGGGTCTCCGGCTTGATCGTGCTGACGAGCATTTTTTCCGGGCGGATCGCGTAGGTGATCGACTTGTCCTGCACCGAAGTGCTGACGCCATGACCGACGTAGATCTTTTGCTGCAAGTCCGGGCTGTGAATGATCGCGTGACCTTCAAGGTCCTCGATCACGGTGCCGTCGAAGGCGTTCACGTTGCCGATGAATTCGCAGACCATGCGGCTGACCGGCGCTTCATAGATGTCGACCGGGCTGCCGATCTGGGCGATCCAGCCCAGGTGCATGATCGCGATGCGCTCAGCCATGGTCATGGCCTCTTCCTGGTCGTGGGTCACCATCACGCAGGTCACGCCGACGCGCTCGATGATCTCAACCAGTTCTAGCTGCATCTGCGAACGCAGTTTTTTATCCAGTGCGCCCATCGGTTCGTCGAGCAGCAACAGCTTCGGACGCTTGGCCAGGGAGCGGGCGAGGGCCACGCGCTGACGCTGGCCGCCGGACAGTTGATGCGGGCGGCGCTTGGCGTATTGGGTCATGTGGACGAGGCGCAGCATTTCTTCGACGCGGGCATCGATTTCGCTGGCCGGCAAACGGTCCTGCTTGAGGCCGAAGGCGATGTTCTGCGCCACGGTCATGTGCGGGAACAGGGCGTAGGACTGGAACATCATGTTGATCGGCCGCTCGTACGGCGGCATGTCGGTGATATCGACACCGTCGAGCAGAATGCGTCCTTCAGTCGGCCGTTCGAAACCGGCGAGCATGCGCAGCAAGGTCGATTTGCCCGAGCCGGAGCCGCCGAGCAGGGCGAAGATTTCGCCCTGATGGATCTCCAGGGACACATCGTCCACCGCAGTGGTTTCGTCGAACTTCTTGGTAACTCGATCGACCTTCACCAGAACCTTTTTCGGTTGCTGATGACCTTCAAGAGCCTTCCTGTAAGTGCTGGAGGCGTTTGCCATGTGAAACTCCCAACAGGTTTCAGTCGCCGGGCCAACGCGGCCTGGCTTAAGAGTGGATTGCAGACCCGCACCGTGCGGGTTGTTCGGCGCCGCCGTCCTGGCTGCCGGGTGGTGCTTTTTGTTTTCGCGGTGTGTTGCTGATCGCGGATGACGGATGCGCAAACGCGCAGCCGCCGACCCCGCGGGGGCAGTAAATGGTTTTGCAATCGTTGGGTGGCGTCAGCGCTGGTTGCGTCGCGCCGCACGCTGGCGGCAAGCCTCGCCGAATGCCTGGAAAATCCGCAGGTAGTTCGGGTTGTCCAGCACTTGCCATTCCGGGTGCCATTGCACGCCGAGGGCGAAGGTCGGGCTGTGCTCTACCGAGACCGCCTCGATCAGGCCATCCGGTGCCACGGCTTCGGCGCGCAGGCCGGGAGCGAGGCGGTCGATGCCCTGACTGTGAATCGAGTTGACCTGGAATTCACCTGGCAGCTCCAGCGCTTCGAACACGCCACCGGGCAGCACCGTCACGGCATGGGCCGGGGCGTATTGCACGGCGACATCCGGGCTGTCGGCTTCGCGGTGATCGAGCATGCCCGGCAACTCATGCACCTTCTGGTGCAGGCTGCCGCCGAACGCTACGTTCATTTCCTGGAAGCCCCGGCAGATACCGAGTACCGGAACGCCCGCCGCGATGGCTGCACGCAATAAAGGAAGGGTAGTGGCATCCCGCGCCGGATCGTGATCCGTGCCGGGAGCGCTGTCCGGGCCCTGATAGTGGAAAGGTTCCACGTTGGACGGCGAGCCGGTCAGCAACAGACCGTCGAGCTGACCCAGCAGGTCTTCGATTTCAGTCAGTTTGCCAAGGGAAGGAATGACGACGGGCAACCCCAGCGCCGCAACGCTGACAGCGCGAACGTACTTGTCGCCGCTGATGTGATAGGGGTGCAGGCCAATCTGTTTGACGCACGCAGTAACGCCGATCAATGGCTTGAATGCCATTTTTATTCACCTCGAAGTTTGACACTTGAACGAGCTTTTCCGGAGCTTAGCCTCGTTGATTTTAATTAACAACTCCCATGTAAAAAATTCTAAACGCCGTTCATCAAATCTTCATCAAGACCGGGGCTCTGGCGCATGTATTGGCACGAGAGTGTTAAAAAAAGCCCGAAAAATAAACGCTGAGCGGCCCTGTGTTCGCTATTGACTTCACTTTGCCGTTCGGGTTGACTGGCTCGGCGAAACAGCAGTGAACATAATAATTAACAGCTAAATAGGTGCATCATGTCGGTCCCTCTGCGTGCCGTTCAACTCAACGAAGCAAACGCATTCCTTAAGAAACATCCTGAGGTTTTGTACGTCGACCTTCTGATTGCAGACATGAACGGTGTGGTGCGCGGCAAGCGCATCGAGCGCACCAGTCTTCACAAGGTTTACGAGAAAGGCATCAACCTGCCGGCCTCGCTCTTTGCCCTCGACATCAATGGCTCCACGGTGGAAAGCACCGGCCTGGGCCTGGACATCGGCGACGCCGACCGTATCTGCTACCCGATCCCCGGCACCCTGAGCATCGAGCCTTGGCAGAAGCGTCCGACCGCGCAACTGCTGATGACCATGCACGAGCTGGAAGGCGAGCCGTTCTTCGCCGACCCGCGTGAAGTACTGGCCAACGTGGTGCGCAAGTTCGACGCACTGGGCCTGACCATCTGCGCCGCGTTCGAACTCGAGTTCTACCTGATCGACCAGGACAATGTGAACGGCCGTCCGCAATCGCCGCGTTCGCCGGTGTCGGGCAAGCGTCCGGTGTCGACCCAGGTTTATCTGATCGACGACCTCGACGAATACGTCGACTGCCTGCAAGACATCCTCGAAGGCGCGAAAGAGCAGGGCATTCCTGCCGACGCCATCGTCAAGGAAAGCGCCCCGGCGCAGTTCGAAGTCAACCTGCACCACGTCTCCGATCCGATCAAGGCGTGCGACTACGCCGTCCTGCTCAAGCGTCTGGTGAAGAACATCGCCTACGACCACGAGATGGACACCACCTTCATGGCCAAGCCGTATCCGGGCCAGGCGGGCAACGGTCTGCACGTGCACATTTCGATCCTGGACAAAGAAGGCAACAACATCTTCGCCAGCGAGGATCCCGAGCAGAACGCCGCGCTACGTCACGCGATCGGCGGTGTGCTGGAGACCCTGCCTGCGCAAATGGCCTTCCTGTGCCCGAACGTCAACTCGTACCGCCGCTTTGGCGCGCAGTTCTACGTACCGAACTCGCCGAGCTGGGGCATTGACAATCGCACCGTGGCCGTCCGCGTGCCGACCGGTTCGCCGGACGCCGTGCGCATCGAGCATCGCGTAGCCGGTGCTGACGCCAACCCGTACCTGCTGATGGCTTCCGTGCTGGCCGGTATTCACCACGGCCTGACCAACGAAATCGAGCCGGGCGCCCCGGTCGAAGGCAACAGCTACGAGCAGAACGAACAGAGCCTGCCGAACAACCTGCGCGACGCCCTGCGTGAGCTGGACGACAGCGAAGTCATGGCCCGCTACATCGATCCGATGTACATCGACGTATTTGTCGCGTGCAAGGAAAGCGAGCTGGCCGAGTTCGAGAACTCGATCTCTGACCTTGAGTACAACTGGTATCTGCATACGGTGTGAGGCCCTAAAAAGCCAAGAGCCCCTCACCCTAACCCTCTCCCGGAGGGAGAGGGGACTGACCGGGGGATGCTCGGGAAATCCGCCGACCTGAACGATTTTTACCGAATCCATATTCAACTCGGTCGTTCAAGTCGGTGCATCTCCCGAGACACTTCGGTCGGTCCCCTCTCCCCCCGGGAGAGGGCTAGGGTGAGGGCAGCCATCTCAAGTCGAACACACACCAGACACCCCCAAATTCCCCCGCGTCGAGCCACCACCATGACAACGACCCGCAACGACTGGGAACAACGCTTCCAGTCCCTGACCCTCGAATCCCGCGCCTTCATCAATGGCGAATACCGTCCGGCCATCAGCGGCGACACCTTCGAATGCCTGAGCCCCGTAGACGGCCGTTTCCTGGCCTCCGTCGCCAGCACCGATGAAGCCGACGCCAACCTCGCCGTCGAGGCCGCGCGCCAATCCTTCAACTCCGGCGTGTGGGCCAACAAGCCCCCGACCGAGCGCAAGCGCATCCTGATTCGCTTCGCCGATCTGATCCTGCAACACCAGGAAGAACTGGCGCTGCTCGAAACCCTCGACATGGGCAAACCGATCAGCGACTCGATGAGCATCGACATCCCGGCGACCGCCAACGCGATCCGCTGGAGCGCCGAAGCCATCGACAAGATCTACGACGAAGTCGCCGCCACCCCGCACGATCAACTCGGTCTGGTCACTCGCGAGCCGTCCGGCGTAGTTGCTGCGATCGTGCCGTGGAACTTCCCGCTGATCATGGCCAGCTGGAAATTTGCCCCGGCATTGGCGGCGGGTAACTCGTTCATCCTCAAACCTTCGGAAAAATCCCCGCTGACCGCGATCCGCATCGCGCAGCTTGCGCTGGACGCGGGCATTCCGAAAGGCGTGTTCAACGTCCTGCCAGGCTTCGGCCATACCGTCGGCAAGGCGTTGGCGTTGCACATGGACGTCGACGTGCTGGCCTTCACCGGCTCCACGGCGATTGCCAAGCAACTGATGATTTATGCCGGCCAAAGCAACATGAAACGCGTCTGGCTCGAAGCGGGGGGCAAGAGCCCGAACGTGGTGTTTGCCGACGCACCGGACTTGCGCGCGGCAGCACAAGCGGCGGCCGGCGCCATTGCGTTCAACCAGGGCGAAGTCTGCACCGCCGGCTCGCGCCTGCTGGTGGAGCGTTCGATCCGCGAGCAATTCATCCCGCTGCTGGTGGAAGCGCTGCAAGCGTGGAAACCGGGGCACGCCCTCGATCCGGCGACCACCGTCGGCGCCGTGGTCGATCAGCGTCAACTGGACAACGTGCTGCGCTATATCAGCATCGGTCGGGAGCAGGGTGCCGAGCTGATCGCCGGCGGTCAGCGCACCCTCGAAGAAACCGGCGGCACCTACATCGAGCCGACGATTTTTGACGGTGTGACCAACGCCATGACCATCGCCAAGGAAGAAATCTTCGGCCCGGTGCTGTCGCTGATCACCTTCGACACCGTCGAGGAAGCGCTGCACATCGCCAACGACAGCATCTTCGGCCTGGCCGCCGGGGTCTGGACCAGCAACCTGAGCAAGGCCCACACCTTCGCCCGTGGCCTGCGCGCTGGCAGCGTGTGGGTCAACCAGTATGACGGCGGCGACATGACCGCGCCGTTCGGTGGCTTCAAACAGTCGGGCAACGGTCGCGACAAATCGCTGCACGCGTTCGACAAGTACACCGAGCTGAAAGCGACCTGGATCAAGCTCTAATTCTATTTACAACGGTGGACGCCGGTTTTTCCGGCGTCCCTCGGAGAACAATAATGAAACAACAACACGTCAATAGTTATTACGCCGCCACCCGCAACGAAGTGATCGATTTCCCGATCCTCGAAGAGTCGGTGGAGTGCGATGTCTGCATCATCGGCGCCGGCTACACCGGCCTGTCCTCGGCACTGTTCCTGAGCGAAGCCGGCTACAAGGTGACGGTGCTGGAAGCGGCGAAAGTCGGCTACGGCGCCAGCGGTCGCAACGGCGGTCAACTGGTCAACTCCTACAGCCGCGACGTCGACGTGATCGAAGCGCGCTACGGCGACAAGACCGCCGAAATCCTCGGCAGCATGATCTTCGAAGGCGCCGACATCATTCGTTCGCGCATCAAGGAATACGACATCAAGTGCGACTACCGCCCGGGCGGCATTTTCGCAGCGATGAACAAGAAACAACTGAACGGCCTGGCCGAACAAAAGCGTAGCTGGGAACGTTACGGCAATAAAAACCTGAAGATGCTCGACGCTGCGGACATCCGCCGCGAAGTCGGCTCCGACGCCTACGTCGGTGGTCTGCTGGACATGCAGGGCGGCCACATCCACCCGCTGAACCTGGCCCTCGGTGAAGCCGCCGCCATCGTGCGTCTGGGCGGCAAGATCTACGAGCAATCCGCCGCCGTGGAAATCAAATACGGCGAGCCCAACGTCGTACGCACTGCCAAAGGCCAGGTCCGCGCCAAGTACCTGCTGATCGCCGGCAACGCCTACCTGCCGCAAGGCCTCGACAACCGCGTGACCGCCAAGAGCATGCCGTGCGGCTCGCAGATCTGCGTCACCGAACCGTTGACCGAAAAACAGGCCCGCAGCCTGATCACCAACAACTACTGCGTCGAAGACTGCAACTACCTGCTCGACTACTACCGCCTCACCGCCGACAACCGTCTGCTCTACGGCGGCGGCGTGGTCTACGGCGCCCGTGAACCGGACGACATCGAAACCCTGATCCGCCCGAAGATCCTCAAGACCTTCCCGCAGCTCAAGGACGTGAAAATCGATTACCGCTGGACCGGCAACTTCCTGCTGACCATGTCACGCATGCCGCAATTCGGCCGCATCGAGAAAAACGCCTACTACATGCAGGGCTACAGCGGCCACGGCGTCACGTGCTCGCACCTGGCCGGCAAACTGATCTCGGAAATGATCCGCGGCGACGCCGAACGCTTCGACGCCTTCGCCTCCCTGCCACACATGCCGATGCTCGGCGGCCGCACCTTCTCCGCGCCACTGACCGCCCTCGGCGCCGTGTACTACTCGCTGCGCGACCGTTTCGGCATCTGATTAACCTCGCCGGCGGCGCCCCCAAAAAGGGCGTCGCCGGCTTTTTCATGTGCCGTCCATCGAACCTGCTGAGCAACACCAGCAAACGTGATTTAATAGCCGCCTTTCACGGTTCCGGGACACGGGAGCAACGTGATCCGCGCGACCTGCGCGGCACCCGCCACCCACCCCCATCGCCCTTAAGTCGTTCTCACATAAGGCTGTCATGGATACGGGTTCTCGACTCAAACTAGTACGCGAAAGCTACAAACTCTCCCAGCGCGAGCTGGCCCGGCGTAGCGGCGTGACCAATGCCACCATCTCCCTGATCGAACAGAATCGTGTCAGTCCTTCCGTCAGCTCACTGAAAAAGCTGCTCGAAGGCATCCCGATGTCCCTGGCCGACTTCTTCACCTTCGACCAGCCCCCTCGCGAACACCAATACGTCTTCCGCGCCAACGAACAACCCGACCTCGGCCGTCACGGCCTGCGCCTGCTGCTGATCGGCGCCTCGGTCCCCAGCCGCCAGATGCGCTTGCTGCGCGAGCAATACGCACCGGGCGCGAGTTCCGGGGAAGAGCCGATTGTTCACGCGGAAGGTGAGGAGTGCGGGTTGGTGACCCGTGGCACCGTGGAGTTGACGGTGGACGGGCAGGTGAGCGTGTTGAGTGCGGGGGACGGGTATTATTTTCCGACGACGCTACCGCACAAGTTCCGGAATATCGGGGCGGATGAGGCGGAGATTATCAGTGCGAATACGCCGGCGAATTTCTGAGTCTGATTTTTCGTAGCGCTTTCGAGTGATCTATAAAAAACCGCAGAAGTGCGGTTTTTTTGTGCCTGATTTTCAGTACCCCGTTTCGGTTCATGTGATAAATTTGGCGATGTCTATATGCCATCATTTAGGGCGAGAGTGAAGATAATCGCTAAGGCTCGCGATAAAGCCGTGTGATTTATTGCCCTCGTTGCTGCGGCTTCCACGTGTAAGGTCTTGAGAAAGTGGACGTGGCGATTGATTGAAATGAAAGCGACGAAAAGCTTCTTCACGGGTTTTCGGATTGTTGAGTCAGTGGATTTCGATTGAATTTGTAATTGGGGTGAGTCTTGCTTGGGAAAATTGCTGGTTTGTTAGGGATCGTGAGTAAAGACAGATCAACTCCAGCTGTCATACTTAATACAAGGCGACTCAATCGTTTCTCGAAAGGTTTGTTGTGTTTTTCTTTTTTTCTGACGTTGATGGCCTATTCGCTCTGGATTTATCCAGTATTTGAAGAAGTCGATATCACAAATTCGGCAGTGGTGGGTGTTGTGACTTCAAAGGAGTATCAATCGATCACCAATGGGCAGTTTGAAAAGCTCGCTTCTTATAATGAAGGGTCTTTAAGTGAAAATGATTTTGTAAGGTATGATCTTCATGGGGTTCAGGCTTTTAAAGGTGTAATTGTAAAGTTTGACCTTAATCTTGTTCCTGTGTCGGAAGAAAGGTCTGGATGAGGACATAAATACAAGTATGAGAGTGTTTACAGGTTGAGTTTGAACTTCGTTCACCTGGTTGTGTTTTTGATCATTGAAGCCTGTATTTTGTTGTTCGGCTGGTATTTTCTTCTTTGGAAGCCGCCCGCGGCGCAGATTGAGTTTGAAGAAGATGTATTAAGGAATTTTTTTGCTTTTGAAACGGGTGAAAACGCCCCCAGCAACTTGAGCGTGGAGGAGCGTGTAGAGTTGCTTCTTCGGAAATTTCATCGTTTCGCGAAAGACTTGAGTGTACGCAAGCAAAAGCGTCCGGCACTTTTGGTGGAGGATGAGTACGATGTTCAGTATCTGGTTTTCGCATTGTTGAGAATGTATTTTTCAAATGTCAAATCAGAGGACATCGCGCCAAATGTCCTAGGTGGAGGGTCAAGGGTGGACTTCTCGATTCCCGATGAGGAACTGGTGGTGGAAGTCAAAATGGCACGAGCAAGTATGACTGATCGCTCGCTTGGTGATGAGTTGATTCTGGATATCGCCAGGTATCAGTCGCACACGGCGTGCAAGACAATTATATTTTTTGTATATGATCCGGACGGTCATATAAGAAACCCGGCTGCCTTGAAAAAGGAGTTTTGCGCGGCTTCAGATAAGTTGAAAATTATTGTGGTGTTTGCTCCCGATTACTAAGTCTGCTTTGCAAGAGAAAAGGTGACAAGAGAAAAGGTGACACCCATTAGCCGGTCTCAAGTCAAGGTTAAAAGCCACCGCGCCCTGCAGTTTTCAACTGTAGGGTTTGCTCTCCCACTCAACCTGATCGGTTGAACCCGTCGAACCCGTTTCCTCTTCATTGGCTACGAACGAGTCGTGCCAGACACCCATTTGGATCAAGCGGTAGCGATACAACCTGCACCGCCCTGGCAGTTAACTGCC
>NZ_RRZJ01000024.1:0-88114 GCF_004368175.1 Pseudomonas sp. CH235 | reverse complement strand
AATTTAATGTTCAGCGTATATCGTGTTTCACTTTGTTTTCTCAATTCTCAGAAAGTGCACCGAAGTTTAGCTATTTGAGTGATGAGACTCAGCTTGCAGAAATCAGGAAAGACTTCAAATATATCCTTAGCGAGCTTCCTCAGGGTGAAAAAGGAGAATTATTTTATGGGCTCGATGATAGCGGGAATAAGGTAAGGCGGAACATTCCCCAAGAGCTGGTGTATGAGCTGACTTTGATTGTTGCTGATGATAATGTCGGACCTTTAAATGACTATGCTTATTATTTGTATCGCAGCAAAAACAATGTTTTAGCTGCTTTGCTTTTGAGGGAGATTCATAAAAAATTCCCGGAGAGAGTCGTTGCAACACTAAATTTGGCAGATGCCTATTGGGATATAGGAATGAGGTCCGACGCATGTCCGCTTTATAAGGAATACATCGCGCAAATGACAAAAAACGGAAAAGGTGGACGTATTCCACAGGCGGCGAAATCTCGGGAAAACTGCAATTGAGACGAGCCGCGTTTTTCAGTGAAAGTTAGGCAAGTACATGCAATTCAAAAATCTAGCGGTACCACTGCTCGGCTTGATGTGGACCCTCCAGGCGTTTGCCGAGACGTCGACGTTCAGCCCAACCCAAGGCGTCGAGGCGGCGCTGGTTCTCGAAGGCTCCACGCTGAACATCGCGGTTAAAGGCGAAACGCATAACGAGTCGCGGACAATCGATTTTCAAGCCGAAAACGAACTCCATGTGCAGGTCGATGATTTCAATTTTGACGGCGCCAAGGATTTCGCGGTCCGGCAGCTCGATGACGGCATGGGCACTTACGACTACTACCGGGTATTCATTTACCAAGCCAGAACGGGCACCTTCAAAGAGTTACAGCCGGACTGTGGCGATGGCTTCGTTAATTTGCGTGTCGATAAAAAACGTAAAGCTTTGCTCAGCACCTATTGGGAAATGAACATAGCCAAGCAATGCGTCACCCGGTTCGCCAAACGCAAAGCCTGAATGACTCAAGGAAGAACATAGTGAAACGTTTTGTTTTTACCCTGCTGGCCGTGCTGCTGCCTGTTTCAGCAGTGTATGCGCAGGATGGCTGCAGCAATGTCACCTCTAGCCTGGAAATGGTGCCGTGCTCGGAGGCGGCGAAGAAGGCTGCCGATACGCAGCTGAACGTCAGCTACAAGCAATTGATGGCGCGGCTTGAGTCTGACTATCGAGCAGATCCGGCATTGGGCGCGGAGTACGCGGCGAAGGTTAAAGAGTCGCAACGTGCATGGCTGAAGTTGCGCGATGCGAATTGTCCGTTGGAGGCATTCGAGATCGAGACGGGGATGCCAGCGCATGTGTTCGCGGTCAACTCGTGCATCGCCAGAATGAGTCGCGAACGCTCGGCGTATCTGGACAAGATCGTCCCTGCTCTTGCATCCGACAAGAGTACTTCGACAGCGCCGGCCAACGGCGCTTGTCCTTCGGAGGAGTTCCCTGCTTTCCTGACAGCCTTTTCCGCCAGCAGTGAATTACAGCGCCGTCTCACTGCGATGACGGTCAAGTCGCTTGTTTTGAAGCCGGTAGCAGGCAAGGACCGTAGTACCTTTGAGCCTTCGACCTCGGGCGTCAGCGGAGCTTCCTTCACCTACCCGCTGATGGCCGCCATCACACCCGGCAAGACACCTGGAGTCGAGATTGAAGAGGTCGATGACAGTCACGTCAACGTGGTCGATAAGCGGGCGGGCAACAGCAATGTGAAAATCTTCAACTTCTCTCGTCAGGCATGTTGGGTGCTTGAGGGGATTGAGGATTGGTCAGTGAGTGAGAAGGATCTTGTCGCAACTCGTAACCCCGGAATGAGCCGCGCTGAGAATTTCTGCGAACAGCGTGCTGAAGCTTTAGGAGGGTTAGGTTTTCTTGAGCAATACCCTCTGACTGGGGAGTTGATTGAAGCGTCTCTGGAAAACTATGTCTGTGCAGCAGAGTCGGGTGACCCACAGGCGAGTCTCTCAGCGGCAAGCTTGAGCCTTTCGCAGATGGCGTCTCAGTTGGAAACGAGCAAGGTTGAGGCGTTGTTCAAAGCGGCCTCGAAAATACCGAGTGGTGCGTTGGGCTATGCCACGTTTCTTTGTTCAGGAAACTCCACCGACTATAACGGTCCTTGTCTTCATCCCAAGCAGGCAGAAGAGCAGGTCATTCGAGCAATCAACATGGGCTCCATAGAGGGAATGAGTTATCTGGCTTCTACCTTTGAGGGTGGCGAGTTGGGAACAAAGGATATGTCCCGAGCATTAGCCTGTTATCAAATGGCGGCTGACAAAGGTCATCGGTTGAGCATCGACAACGTGGCGCGATTGAAGTCGCAAGGTCCAGAGCCGATCAAGGCGAGCCACTGCATTTGAATTTCGGGTTCATGCTTGATGCGCTTCCGCACTTGTTGGGCGTGAGCCTGTCACGGTAAACGTTTAACGCTTGTGCATCTGACAACCCCCATTTTCCTTTAAACTCCCCGCCCTCAAGGAACGCGCTCAGGACACGGAATGCCAGCCCCCTCTTTCTCTCTTCGCTCCGCGATGGTGCTTTGGCTGTATGCCGCCGCGATCGTGCATGTGCTCGCCGGTCTCACGCTGACCTGGGCCGGTCATTCCGGATTACTCGACGGCTATTTGAACACCCTCGAACTCGCATTCTGGGGCGCCGATGCGGTCCCTGCCGCCGGTCACGAGCAGCAGGTATGGTGGCTCGCGCTGTTCGGCGCGACGCTGCAAAGTTATTCGCTGTACATGCTTGCGTTGGTGCACCTCGGCAACCGTTTTAAAGCTCCCGCAATTTGGGGCTGGTTGATGGCTGGTGTTCTGTTATGGGCGCCGCAGGACATGTGGCTTTCAGCTCAACAACAGGTCTGGTCGCATCTGTGGCTCGACGGTTTTGCGCTGCTGGTGCTGTTGCCGCCGCTGGTCTGGTTGCTGCGCCATGATCGTCGAAAATCCCCACCAGAAAGGACCGTGAGCAAGTCCAACCCCTTTGTCGGCGGCGCCTACAAGCGTGTGCTGATCACCGGGGGCACCGGGTTTATCGGTGAAGCCGTGGTCAATCAATTACTCGACGCCGGCCACACGGTCAGCGTGTTGGCGCGGGATCCGTTGAAAGCGGCGAACCTGTTCAACGGTCGCGTTCGCTGTTTGCGTTTGTTGAGCGAACTCGGCTGCGACGAACCCTTCGACGTGGTGATCAATCTGGCTGGCGCACCGGTCGCTGGTCCGCGCTGGAGCCCCGAACGGCAGGCGCAATTGCTCGCCAGTCGGGTCAACATCACTGAAGCGTTGATGACCTGGCTGGAAAACGCCAGGCACAAACCGGCGCTGTGGATTCAGGCCTCGGCCATAGGTTACTACGGCGTGCGCGATGCCAGCGAAAGCCTCGATGAACAGGCCCGCAAGGGCGACGGTTTCATGGCCGAACTCTGTGCGTGTTGGGAGGCTTCGGCGCAACCCGCCACGCAGTTTGGCGTGCGTCAGGTGGTGCTGCGCCTCGGCGTGGTGTTCGGGCCGGGCGGTGCGCTGCTGCCGTTGCTGATTCCGTTTCGCCTGGGTTTCGGCGGTCGCATGGGCGATGGTCAGCAGATCATGAGCTGGGTGCACCGCGACGATGTGATTCAGGTGATCGCTCGATCCTTCCACGATGAAAATTTGCGCGGCACCTACAACATGGTCGCGCCTGAAACCATCAGTCAGGCAGCCTTCGCCGAGAACGTCGGCAAGGTCCTCAAGCGTCCGGTGTGGTTCCACATTCCTGCAGCGCCGGTGCGTGCGTTGGCCGGGGAAATGGCTCAGCTGTTCTTCGACGGTCAGCGTGTGGTGCCGCAGCGTTTGAGCGAGGCGGGCTACACGTTCCGCTATCCGACTCTCGACGCCGCGCTGCGCGATCTGGCCTGAGGATCGCCCATGAGCAAGCCCCTGATGTACTTGCTGGCCGGCAACGGCAGCGCCGCCGATTGGTGGGATGACGCGCTGCCGCATTTTCAGCGTTACGACGTGGTGCCGCTGGAGCTGCCGGGCTTCGGCGCCAACCCGCAGCCGCCCTGCGAGGATCTGGCGGCTTACGCCCAGGCCTTGTTGGCGATGACGCAAAAGGGCAGCGCGATCATGGCCGTCGGGGTCAACGCGTTGCTGGTGCTGCATGCGCTGCAACGCCGGCCCGGGCACTTTTCTCGCAGTGTGTTGCTGGCGCCGGTGGGCGCCTTTTTGTGGCAGCGACGATTGCCGGCGCTGATGTCACCGCTGCCAATCCGCAGGACTATTCACTGGCTGTTGTCGAACAGACCCACGCTGTTCGCGCACAAGTTCTCCAACCAGACCTGGACGCCCGCGCAGTATCAGCGCATGGGCGCCGGTTATGCGCGCTGCCGTGCGTTTGTGCCGCACTGGGATCTGATCCGTGCGGACACCGCGCTGCCATTGCTGGAGTGGATCACCGACCCGGTTGAACTGGTCTGGGGCGATCAGGACAAGGTACTGGGCATCGAGCAAGCGGCCGCATGGTCGGCGATTCTTGCGCGCGCAGACCTGACTATCAGCCTCAAACCCGGTTGGGGTCATTACCCGTGGATCGACGCGCCCGCGCCGTTTGCGCAGTGGCTGGAGTCGGGCGAGCGCGGGTTTGTCGCGCACACCAAGGGCGGGCGTTTGCGTCTGGCGGAACTGGCCCGGCAACCGGTGCCGGCGGCGCTGACCCTCAACGATTGCAACGACCCGCGACTACCGGTCTTTCTCGCCCGCCAACCACAGGCGACTTGGGCGGTGCGCTCCTCCAGTTATGGCGAAGATCAGGCCGACTCGGCGAATGCCGGTTTGAGTACGACCTATCTGCGCGAGCCGAGCGCCAACGTGCCGGCGCGCATTGCCGCGCTGACTGCCGAAGGTGTCGAGGAAGTGGTGGTGCAGCGCTTCATCACGCCGCAGGTGTCGGGCATCGCGTTTGTGCGTCATCTGTCGGTGGAGCTTGAATGGGTTGAAGGTCATCTTGAGTCCCTTGCCGACGGTCAGATCAGCCCGGAACGAGCGACGCTTTCGCGGCTCGGCGATGCCTGGCGCAGCGGCACGTTCACGGCCGCCCACGGTTTGACCGAAGACGTGCTGTGGCGCTTTCTCCAGGATGTCTTGCGGGTGTTCCACTATGTGCCGGGCGATGTCGAATGGGCCTGGGACGGAACACAGCTGTGGCTGCTGCAATACCGACCGATCAGCGACTACGGCTGGCGCCGGCACCTGACGGCCGCCAACATCGCCGAGATCCTGCCGCCGCAACCCAGCGTGCTGGTGGAATACGCCCAGCGCCGGGCCGCCGCGAGCATTCCGGCGATCATGGCCCGTTGGGATGCGCGGGTGTTGCAGGACAACGAACCGTTCACGGCCGTGTTTGGCGGTGCGTCTTACATCAATAACGACCTGTTTCTCGCACGTTTGGGCGACTGGGGCATCAGCGCCAGCAACTATGCCGGTGAAGTTGGCGGCGCGACCCCGCATCTGCCGTGGCGACCGCTGCGGATGTTGCGTTCGCTGCCATTGTTTCTGCGCATGCAGCGTATCGCTCGCGGGCATTTGCTGAGCCTTGAACAGGGCTTGCAGCGCTTCGACCGGGAGCTGACCGACCTCGTCGCCCAGGGTGCTGACGGTCAGCAACTGGCCGACTGGTTCACCCGTTTCTATGTGTTCGTGGTGCAGGGCAATCTGTGCATCGCCACGGCGCTGGCCAGCAGCGGCGGGGACTGGCTGGGCCGACCGCCCACCGCTTACGACAACCTGGAAAACAGCCCCCATCGACTGCCGTGGGAGACAGATCCGGCCACACCTCGACCCGCGTCGAATGCGCTGCCATTACAGGTGTTCCCGCAATGGTCAGGGCTGATCCGCCTCGCGTATTCAACCGGCCTGCCAGGCCTGCGTGGTTACTACCTGCAAGTGCGCGAGTGGTATCGCGACAACCTGATGCGCATCTTCTTCCGCCTGCATCACGCCATGCCACTGGCGGATCGCGAACACTGGTTTGCGCCGCACCCGGACGTCCGCACGCGCGACGGCAGCTTCTGGCAGGACGGCCGCGAAGGTGCCGAGCAAGCCACCGGATTCATGATTTACCCGGGGCAGGTGCGGGGCATTCTTGGCGAAGACATCTTGCTGGAAGACACCCTCGATCCCGGGCGCCACGCGCACTATCAGGCCGCGCGGGCGGTGATTGCGCGGATGGGTGGACGGTTGTCGCATGGTTCGACGTTGTTGCGGGAACTGCGCAAGCCTTCGGCGGTGATGCCGCAGGTGGATCTGGCGTGGATCGGGTGCGAAGTGTTGTATCGGGATGGTGAATTGGAATTGATGAATTCGAAGGATGTGAAGTGAAACGACTGCTGGTGTTATGCATGAGCTGGTTGCCAATGGCCGTTCTGGCGGCAGGTGTCTGCAATCAGGAAACTGACTCCAAATATTTCTTATCGCAATGGCCGGAGAGCGGCGCAGATCCGGAAGACATACTTTCCAGTCTCGATGGAAAAGAATTCTCTATCGAGCCAGGCCACGTGGTCTTCCGTGGCGACCTAAATGGCGATGGTATTGAAGACTTCATCTTCAATTCCCGCGTAGGCATTGGCTCATCGATGGACAGCACATTCGCCTTCCTGATCCAGTGCCGTGGTTACTTGAAGTATTCGGGTGGCGATTACTTCGCCGGAGTCAAAGTTCTGGACGGTCCGCCCAAAGGTGGCGGTGAATTCAAGGACATCGAGATCTACTCCTACATCAGGGACAAGCGAGGGCGGATTCGCTACAAGGGCGAAGAGGGCATGACCCGACCACATCTGTGGCAATTCAACCCGCAGACACAGCGTTATGAAGGTCAGTCTGAGTAAGCCAACGGTTTTCACTGCAGTTATGGAGTTAGTACTTGAAAGGATTTTCGATTGTTCTCGGCAGCTTGCTATCAGCTGCCACTTCCATGGCATTCGCCGCCGATCCCGACTTTAAGGATTACGCCGTCACCCCCGTTTTCAGCGGCCCCAACCATGAGCCGGTGCAGCAAGAACAAAGCAACGCGGTCATGGACAGCACCCGTGCGAAGGCCCTGCAAGGCAAGGTCAACTTCGCCGGCCATTACATCCTGTACAGGTTCGGCTGTGGCGGCGGCGCCATTTGTGGCGAAGTGCTGGACGCCCACAACGGTGATGTCGTTGGCGGTCTTCCGAATGCCTACGACGGCAGCACTTTCGACACGACGTACCTGCCCGATAGTCGCTTGATCATCATTTCCGGCGTCACGCTCGATGGCGAAGAAGACGCCCAGGGAAATCCTCTGGAAAACCGTAACCGGGATCGGTACTACGAATTCGTGAACAACGAGTTCCGGCTGCTTGGCATGACCGACGTGGAATCGCCGTCGATTGATGAGGAATGAGTGGATGAACCGACTACTCGCGGGCAGCCTTTCGCTGCTGCTCTCGCTTCCAGCATTCGCCGTTCCCAAGGATGCCTACACCCAGCGCGATGTCATGCAATGTGGCGGCGTTGAAGTGGTGATGGTGTCGTCCTGCCGATCCGTGACGGTGGATGCCGCAGAAACCCACCTCATCCCGGTTTGCTCCGACCAGGCGATCAACATTGGCGGCAAAGTGTTGCGCCGCAACATCGACAAGGTTTCACAGCTCACGTCTGACGGTAAGAAAGCGAAGATGCTGAGTAACGTTGTCGTGGCGATGGATTGTGTGAAAGGCACCAAGGGCAGTCTTGTTTCGATAGGTGGTTATGGCGGTTGCGGCGCCTGCCCTGAATGGCGCGGGTATTACTCGACGGCGGGGCGATTGGAGCAATACAGCTTCGATAATACCCAGCGCTCATTTGGTTCGAAGGGCTCCTGGGAAGAGCTGATCAAGGCTTATGGCGTGACGAAGAGGCAGCTGCAGTCGGAAAGTCCGTCAGTGAAAAGGATCGACTATGGACAGCCTTAAGTGGGTATCGATGATCGGCTGTCTGTTCGGAGCTATGAGCGCGTTTGCCGAAGACCCGCCAATAGTTGGTGTCAACGGGAACACGGTGTCATTTCGGGCTACAGAATGGGCGATGCCCGGTGTGGATTCGGCGACTGCATGGTTCACCGCCAATGGCAAAACCTTCCCGCTCTTTGGCGCCGATATTGGCGCCGATGGGCACTCCAATATGCTCAGTCCTGACAAGAAAACCTTGCTGCTCGACCCGGTGATCTTCGGCATGTTGTCGGACGAAAACGGTGAAGAGAAGCTAGTGTCGCAACAGCATTGCACGGTGATCTCCATGGAGACCGGTTGTGTGCTGGCTGATCGTTCGGCCACTTTTTGTGTCGGCCAGTGGAAGGGCAATCAGTGGGTTACCGGCGACGGCGATGTGCTCACTCCCGCCCTGGAGACGAGGTCTCCAAAGGACTTGCTGAAACATGTCTCAAGTAACGAACCGGCGCAGTCCCGCGCAGAGTCCATCGAATGGGGTCTGGTCTTTTTAAGTCCGGAGTCTTACATGGCGTGTCATCCCCCGGCGCAAAATGTTCAGGCCTATAACGACCTAGGCTTTTACCTGGCCGAGGGCGGCAAAGATGAGCTTGCACTGAAGTTTTATCGCGGCGTTGAGGCCGTCGGTAAACGCACCGTGCTGATGTTGAACATCGCCGATTCACTCTGGCGCCTTGATCGCAAAGACGAAGCGCAGCGCTATTACAGCCAGTACCGCGACGCAATGAGTGCCGACGGTAAGGCGCAGAAAATACCTCAACGTGCAGTTGAGCGATCCGTTATTCAGGGAATGAAAAAATGAACATGTTTGTGCGCGTTATAGCGTTGTCCTTCGGATGCCTGTTTGCCTCCTTTGCGATGGCCGAGGAGAACTGCAAAGAGATCACCGTGAGCTCGCAGGTTGATCGCTGCGTGGAGGCGGCCCGCAAGGAAGCCGATGCACAGCTCAATATCAGCTACAAGAAGTTATTGGCGCGCTTCGAGTCTCAGCAACAGAGCGATCCGGAGCAGGGCAAGACGCTGGTTGCCATGACCAGAGAATCCCAGCGCGCCTGGATCAAGCTGCGCGACACCACGTGCCCGCTCGAAGCCACGGAAATTGAGCCGGGGATGGCAGCGCATGTCACGACCATCAACAACTGCATTGCCAGAATGAGCCTGGAGCGTGCGGCTTATCTGGACACAATCGTCGCTGACGAGCCGGGGAATGTGGTTGATCTCAACAAGGTGTTCCTGTCCGGCTCCCAGCGCTTCGGCGATGTCGTGGCGCGTTATGTCAGCACCTTTGGCAGTCCTTGTTTGACAGTTCAGATTCTGGCGCCTAACGGCGGTTGGAGAGTGCTTTCTTCAAAGCGTTTTTGCAGTTTTGATGGCAAGTCGTTTTGGTCGGGTTATGCCGACGCGGGATTTGAGGGGCACGTATTTGCGGACGACGGTTTGCACGTGACACTTAGCCTGACAGAGCTTCGTCCTATCGGCGAAAAGCGCCTCACCTGTGTAATTCCAATTCAGAACGAGCAAATCAAAGAGCTGAAGTGCGGCGCCTCCGAGCTCGGTGCCTCGAAGGTATCTGGACGGGTAGCTGAGCGCAGCACCGGAGTATCCGGATCATGATCAAACTCAAGGCGTTTTTTGGGCTGGTCGCGGGTGTTTCTTTGGCTGCTTTGCTGGTTCCTGCGCATGCCCAGGAAACCTGCAATCCCGACAGCTTTTCCAATCCCGATATGATCATTTGCGGTCAACAGACTTTCGAAAAAGTCGATGCAGTGCTGAATGAGCAATACAAGAAAGCGCTGGTCAGTTTGGCGCCGGCTGACAAGAAGCAACTGACCGATGTGCAAAAGAAGTGGGTGCGCTTTAAAGAGGCGTATTGCGAGGATATCTATCAGTCGGCCTTGCCCGGTGCAGAGGCGCCTATCGAAAGGCTTGGGTGCCTGGTGCAAACAACCAATGCCCGGTTGGGGGAATTGGTTGCTCTGCAGACTGGGATGATGATTGATGGCTTCTACAAATCGGCATCTGTAATGGCCGGGGCCGGTGAGAACCGGGAGAGGGAAATGGTGGCTTCAATCGAGCGACTGGGAGGGGCTGAGCTCGATGATCCGCTATTTAAGCAATACGCTAGTGGGCACTGCGAAATGAGCGAACGTGTGCTCCGGGAAGATTCAGTCTATTGCACGGCGCGAATGCGCTTTCAGCTGCCTCTGAACCGTTGAAGGGATGACCGGTTTGAAATCAATGCGCGCATTGTTCGTTACGCTGTCGTTCCTCTTTCCTGTGATGGCTCACAGCGAGGTCAAAACGGAGGTCTATTGCTTCCGCTCACAAGAGGGCAAGAGCATCAATTTTGAATTGCGGACCTATTACGACTCGACCGTCAAATGGCAAGGTGCGAGCGTCAAGTACAGCAAGTCGAAAGAGGCAATTGCGCTCGTTTATGGCGGCGCGGAAGAAGAGTTTCCAAACCCTAACCGCCCTCCCGAAATCACGACGAAGTGGGTGGAGGTGTCCGGAGGCATGGTGACTGGTGATTATGTAATGGCGAGCCAGGATCCCTTCATTTACGGAATCGTTTACACAAACCGCAAGTCCGGAAAGAAATATATATTCGAGCACGATAGCAATATGAGTGCTTTGCCTGAAACCGGCTGCCAGTGGTGACTCAGGTATTTGAGAAAGGGGACTCAACGTCCCCTTTTTTCCGCCCGCGATTCAGCTACGGCTTGGCCTGATACTCCCGAAACTCAATGTGATCGAGCGTGCCTTCCACCATCAACCGCACGCCGTCCGCCATTCTGCTCAGGCCCAGTGCCATCGAGCGGCGGGGGCCGTCGAGGTCGTCGGCCAGGTTGGCGGCGAAGGCGCTGATGGACAGGAGGTCTTCGGAGGCGTTGGCCATGAGGGCTTCGGCGTCGGCGTTGGGGCAGAGGGCGAACAGGCCGCCCAAGCGTTTGGGGCGTGGGGTGGTGGGTTTGAAATGGTGGTCGAGGGCGCGTTCGGCGGCTTCGTGGAGTTTCTTCGAATCGGGGGATTCGTAGGGGGAGGTTTCTGGTGTTTCTGGTGGATTGGGTGTTGGTTTGATCATGGATGTCATCCCTGGAGTTAAGACGCTGACACCGTTTCGCTTTGCACTTCGAAATAGGTGGCAGCTGTGCGTTGGTGTGCAAGACCGGTCCAGGTGCCCGGCAGACCCAAAGGTCTCCGACGCACAGCCGCCATAACGATCCGCGAGCATAGGAAAAGGCTCGGCGAAATGCCATTGCGATTGTGCACCTGAACCGGACTTGCACGTCCGAGTCACCGATTTTGCGGTGACACACAGAGGCTATCGACGATGGTCTAGCCTGCCTAGTTCATGGACAGCACCGCAGTTTGAAGGACATTTCCCAAGGAGTTGCGGGGTAGAGGAACAAGAAACCATTGCTATCGGCAGCTCCTACAGGAATGTGTTTCTTCAGGTGTAGGACGGGGGATGGTGTGACGCGGAGCGTCACGGGATGCATTCCCACGTAGAGCGTGGGAACGATCAGGCTCAAGGGTTAGGAAGCGTGACTTGGCAGTCATCATGCGAGAAAAGACCTGCATCGTCTTCTATCAATCCAGGATAGTGGCGAATCCGTCCGAATCCCTTACACTCCCCCAGCCGTTCATTTCCCTTTTGAGGCTGTGCGCATGAAATTTCGTTTTCTTCTGTGGATGCTGGGTCTGTTGATGGGTAAGGCCAGTCGGACAAATCCTGCGTTCCAGCAGCAGTTGGGTGACAAGGAACTGGTGTTTCAGCTACAGACTCTGGACGGGAAAGTGGCGCGGCATTTTGTGGTGAAGGATCAGCGCATTACCAGCAAGTCCGGGGTGGTAGCGGAGCCGGCGTTTGCGATTGCCTTTAAAGACGCGGCCTTCGGGTTTGCCACGATGCAGGCGAAGAACAAGCAGCTGGCGTTCATGCAGGGGATTCAGGACAAGTCGATCCAGCTCAAGGGGAATCCGGCGCTGGTGATGTGGTTTCAGGGGTTGATGAAGTATTTGAAGCCGCGGAAGGCGAAGGCCAAGGCTGCTTGAGTATTGCGTGAGGCTGTGACGCGGAGCGTCATGGACTGCATTCCCACGCAGAGCGTGGGAACGATCAAATACAAAGGCCCCACACTCGGTTGAGTGTGGGGCCTTTTTTATGAGCGCAAATCAGGCCTGGCTGAACTGCGAAGCCAGTTCCCGCAGCAGCACTTCCGCCTCAAGCACTTTGCTGACCACATCATTGGCCTTGTCGCGGCTCAAACCAACACGCTCCAGCAGCGCATCCGGAATGTCTTCATCCGGGCCGGAGCCGATCCCGCGACTGCGCAGCAGGCGCACGGCCAGGCAGACGAGGTTCGGGTATTCGGCGTAGGCGCCGTCGTAGTTCGGGTCGTGCTGGAAGCGCAGGGCGGTGGCCAGTTCGTCGGGCATGTCCCAGTAGCGCATCAGCCAGGAGCCGATCTGTTCGCGGCTGATGCCCAGCAGGTGTTGCTCGACATAGCTGTGGCACAGGTGCGGGTTGACCTCCAGGTGGCGGCAGATCAGTGAGAAGTGCGGCGGGAACACGTGGGCCAGCAGCAGGTAGCCGAAGTTGTGAAGCAGGCCGGCGAGGTAGGTCAGGCCGGATTCCGGACGCTGGGCACGCGGCATGGCGCGGGTCAGGCCTTCGATGACGGCGGCGGTGTAGATCGACTGCTGCCAGTACGGCGTGGTGTGTTGCGGGTGATCCTTGGGCAGGCTCAGGGTCTTGCCAAGGGCCAGGCCCAGCGCCAGGTTGATCACCAGATCGAAGCCCAGCACGCGGACGATCGCGTCTTCCACCGAACGGATCTTGCCCGGCGAGGCGTAGTACGGCGACGCCGCCCAGCTCACCACTTGCGCAGCCAGCGCCGGGTCGGTTTCGACCACGCCGGTGATGTCGTCGATGGTGGCGTTCGGGTCGACGCGCAGCTTGATGATTTTTTGTGCGGTTTCGGCCAGCGGCGGAATTTCGATGGTAGCTTCCAGACGCTGCTGGATGCGCCGCGCGGTGAACGCCTGCACGGCCTGGGTGATTTCCTCGCGGTCATCGTCCGGGCGGTCGAGGTTCGGGCGGATGCTGCTCAGGGCTTCGCCGAAGTTGGCGGCGCTGGCCTTGGTCAGCATGGTCTTGAAGTCTTCGCTGGCGATTTCCAGCAGCAGGCCCGGCTCGCCGGAGTTGATCAGCAACTTCGGCTCGCGCAGCAGGCCTTCTTCGTAGAGGCACGGCGAGCTGGTCAGCGCCGGCAGGCCCGGCAGCAGGCTCAGGCTGTGTTTGCCGAGCATCTTTTCCAGGCGCTCGGTGGACACGGCGGTCAGGCGACGGCCCGTCAGTTCGGCGAGGCGGTTGAGATCCAGCAACTGGCTCTGTGGAAACAGCACCATCAGCGCACCGACCGCGTCGTCCAGCAACACGGCCTGCACTTTGCGCGAGGCATTGAGGCCGTGGTGGTCGAGCACTTCTTCGTAGGCGACGCCCAGCTTGTTGAGCAGCAGCCGAATAACAGACGGAGCGTGCGGGAGTTCGGGGGCGAGAGCAGCTTCGGTCATGGTCTGTATCCGTTTTTGAAACAATTGCTGGAGTATAACCAGCTTGGTTGGAACGAGCTGTCAGAAACTGCGACGGTGCTCACACTTGGCCGTATTGCTGCCCGTGTCGCAGCCAGCGGTCGAGCAACGGGCTGACGTGGTTAGGCCAGCGTTCGAGCAAGGCCTGGGCGGCATCGCGCACGGCGGGCAGCAGATCGGCGTCGCGCATCAGGTCGGCGACCTTGAATTGCAGCAGGCCGGTCTGGCGGGTGCCGAGCATTTCGCCGGGGCCGCGCAGTTCGAGGTCTTTTTCGGCGATGACGAAACCGTCGTTGGTCTCGCGCATGATGCCCAGGCGCTGGCGGCCGATCTGCGACAGCGGCGGATGGTAGAGCAGCACGCAATGGCTGACGGCGCTGCCCCGGCCGACCCGACCGCGCAACTGGTGCAGTTGCGCAAGGCCCAGGCGCTCGGGGTTTTCGATGATCATCAGGCTGGCGTTGGGCACGTCGACACCGACTTCGATCACGGTGGTGGCGACCAGCAGTTGCAGGTTGCCGGCCTTGAATTCGGCCATGACGGCGGCTTTCTCGGCGGGTTTCATGCGGCCGTGGATCAGCCCGACCTTCAACTCGCCGAGGGCGGCGGTGAGGTCTTCGAACGTGGTTTCGGCGGCCTGACAGGTCAGCTCTTCGGACTCTTCGATCAGCGTGCACACCCAATAGGCCTGACGGCCCTCGGCGCAGGCGCTGCGCACCCGTTCGATGACTTCGACGCGGCGGGTGTCGGTGACCAGCACGGTGTTGACCGGGGTTCGGCCGGGCGGCAGTTCGTCGAGGATCGAGGTGTCGAGGTCGGCGTAGGCGCTCATCGCCAGCGTCCGCGGAATCGGCGTGGCGGTCATGATCAGTTGATGCGGGCACATGCGCCCGCCGACGCCTTTCTGCCGCAGCGCCAGACGTTGCTGCACGCCGAAGCGATGCTGTTCGTCGATGATCACCAGCGCGAGGTTCTTGAACTGCACTTCATCCTGGAACAGTGCGTGAGTGCCGACCACCATCGGCGTGCCGCTGGCGATCTGCTCCAGCGCGGCGACGCGGTTCTTGCCCTTGAGCTTGCCGGCCAGCCACGCCACGTCGATCCCCAGCGGTTCGAGCCAGCGCTTGAAGGTGATGAAGTGCTGCTCGGCGAGGATCTCGGTCGGCGCCATCAGGGCGACCTGATAACCCGCTTCCAGCGCTTGCAGCGCTGCGAGGGCGGCGACCACGGTTTTGCCGGCGCCAACGTCGCCCTGAATCAGCCGCAGCATCGGTTCGTGCTGACTGAGGTCGTAGGCGATTTCATTGCCGACCCGCTGTTGCGCGCCGGTCGGGTTGAAGCCCAGGTTGGCCAGGTATTTCGCCGGCAGTTTGGTGGCTTTCGGCATCGCCGGCGCGCGCAGGGAACGCATGCTTTCACGCAGGCGCTGTTGCGATAGCTGGTGAGTCAGCAGTTCTTCGAAAGCGAGGCGATGCTGGGCCCAGTGATGACCGAGGGCGAGTTCGTCGACGTCGGCATCGGCGGGCGGGTTGTGCAGGTAGCGGATCGCGTCGGCCAGCGGCGCCAGTTGATAGTCGCGGGCCAGTTCGGTCGGCAACCAGTCGGGCAGGGTGGCCGGCTTGAGCAGGGTCAACGTCTGCATGCACAACTGGCGCAGACGCGCCTGGGTCAGGCCTTCGGTCAGCGGGTAGACCGGGGTCAGGGTTTCATCCACCGGCGGCGGTTCGTCGCCGTTGATGGCGCGGTATTCCGGATGGTAGATCTCCAGCCCCGAGGCGCCGGGCCGGGCTTCGCCGTAGCAGCGAATCCGCGTGCCGCGCTTGAGGCCTTCTTTCTGCGCATTGCTGAAGTGGTAGAAGCGCAGGCTCAAGCCGCCGGTGCCGTCCTGCAAGCGCACGACGAGGCTGCGGCGCCGGCCCATGACCACGTCGGCGCCGCTGACGGTGCCTTCGACCACGGCGTCCTGCCCCGGCCGCAACGCGCCGATCGGCACCACGCGGGTGCGATCCTGATAACGCAGCGGCAGGTGGAACAGTACGTCCTGGAGGTTTTCCAGACCGACCTTGGCCAGTTTCTCGGCCATGGCTTCACCGACACCCTTGAGTGCGGTGACCGACACCTGCGACAGCTCCGTCATGACGCTGGCTTAACCGGCCGTGACCGGCGCGGCAGGTTTGGCGACCGAGCACAGGCGAATGGAGTCGGCGAGGATCTCGATGGCTTTCGGCCGTGGGAAACTGGCGCGCCAGGCGATGGCCACGGTGCGGAACGGCACTGGTGCCGACAGCGGGCGCACTTCGATCACGCCCGGGGCGTAGTGATGGCTGTCCACCGCCGACAGCGGCAGGATCGAGATGCCCAGACCGGACGCGACCATGTGGCGAATGGTTTCCAGCGAGCTGGATTCGACCGTGGTGTGCTTGGCGCCGTCGTTGCCCTTGGTCAGGGTCGGGCAGGCTTCCAGCACTTGATCGCGGAAGCAATGGCCCTCGCCGAGCAGCAGCAGGCTCTTGTCATTGAGCAGCGCGGCGTCGATGGATTCTTTCTGGGTCCACGGGTGCTGGGCAGGCATCAGGACGTAGAACGGCTCGTCGTAGAGTTGCAGGGTCAGCACGTCGGCTTCGTTGAACGGCAGGGCGATGATGATCGCGTCCAGTTCGCCGTTGCGCAATTTGTCGCGCAGCACGTGGGTGAAGTTTTCTTCGATGTACAACGGCATCTGCGGGGCGACCCGGTGCAGTTGCGGAATCAGATGCGGGAACAGGTACGGGCCGACGGTGTAGATTGCGCCGACTTTCAGTGGGGCGGTCAGCTGGTTCTTGCCGGCCTGGGCCAGTTCGCGAATGCCCTGGGCCTGCTCCAGCACTTTCTGCGCCTGGGCGACGATACCTTCGCCGACCGGGGTCAGGCGCACGGCGCTTTTGCTGCGCTCGAAAATCAGCACACCGAGTTCGTCTTCAAGCTTTTTCACGCCCACCGACAGGGTCGGCTGGCTGACGTGGCAACGCTCGGCCGCGTGGCCGAAATGCTGCTCTTGGGCGAGGGTAACGATGTAGCGTAATTCTGTGAGGGTCATAGCAAGCGTCCATGAAGATGCGGGCCAAGCATACCGGCTGCAATCGATAGACGCACGTTATCAGACTGAGTGATGAATGCGACACCGGGCAATGCCGGTTTGCCGTGGATGGATAAGCAAAAGGCACCTTTCGGTGCCTTCTGGGCTGGATCAGGCCGGGATCCGCGAGTGCGGATCAGCGGCGGCGTTCCAGCGAATACACAAACGGCGCAACGATTTCGATCGCGCCATTGGTCAGCATGTCGGCCGGTGGCTTGGGCAGCGGTTGGGCGCGGCGGATCATTTCCAGGGTGGCCCGGTCCAGATCGGCGTTGCCGGAGCGGCCCACCAGTTCGAACGACAGCACGTTGCCTTCGCCATCGACCACGAAGCGCAACCGGTTCAAGCCTTCCTTGCCCCGTGCCTGAGCGCTGGCCGGGTACTTCTTGTACTTGGCCAGATGCGCGAGCAGGGTGCCTTGCCAGCTGGCCTTGGCGGCCATTTGTGCAGGCGACGGGCCCGGTGCAGGCTGGGCGGATTTCTCCGTCGGGGCCTGAGTCGGCTGGGTATCGGCCGGCTTCTCTTCGGACGGTTTCTCCTTCGGCGGATCGGGCAGTTTCTTCTCGATCGGCTTCGGCGGTTTGGGTTTCGGCTTGGGTTTCGGTTTCTGCACCGCGATCTCGGCTTTCGGCGCTTCGGCCAGTTTCGGGATCGGCAGTTCTTCAACCGGAGCCGGTGGCTGCGGTGGGGTGACGACTTTCGGCGGTGCGGGCGGTGGCGGGGCCGGAACCGGTGCCAGCTCGACCATCATTGCCTGCGGCGGCAATTCGATGGGCGGGCGGGCGGTCCAGTTCAGCGCCAGCGCGATTGCCAGCGCGTGAACACCCAGCACCACGGCCAGGCTACCGCTGTAACGCGTCAGCTTATGGCGCGTCGTGATCATTTCTTGACCGCGCTCTCGAGTCCGACCAGACCGACCTTCAGGTAACCGGCGGCGCGCAGGTTATCCATCACGCTCATCAGGTCGCCGTAATCCACGCCTTTGTCGGCCTGGAAGAAGATCGTCGTGTCTTTCTTGCCCTGGGTCTTGGCGTCGAGGACGGCGCCGAGGGTTTCGGCTTTCACTTCGTCATCGCCAATGAACAGGCGCTGGTCAGCCTTCACGCTGAGGAACACCGGTTTCTCCGGCCGCGGCGCCGGTTTGGCGGTCGAGGCAGGCAGGTCAACCTTGATGTCCACGGTGGCCAGCGGCGCGGCCACCATGAAGATGATCAACAGCACCAGCATCACGTCGATGAACGGCGTGACGTTGATTTCGTGGTTCTCGGCCAGATCGTCGTCTGCGCCTTCTTTCAAATGCAGGCCCATGGCCGATTACCCCACTTTCACCATGTGCGGTTGCGAGCTGTTGCGCTCAGGCTGGTGGTCGAGGTCGCGGCTGACCAGCAGCAGCACCTGAGCTGACGCATCGGACACCTGAGCCTTGTAACCGGCGATGGAGCGGGCGAAGACGTTGTAGATGACCACGGCAGGAATCGCGGCTACCAGACCCAGTGCGGTAGCCAGCAGCGCTTCAGCGATACCCGGTGCTACGACGGCAAGGTTGGTGGTCTGGGTTTTGGCGATGCCGATGAAGCTGTTCATGATGCCCCACACGGTACCGAACAGACCGACGAACGGTGCGGTGGAACCGATGGTGGCGAGGACGCCGGTGCCGCTGCTCATGTTGCGGCCACAGGCGGCAACCAGGCGCTCGAGGCGGAAGCTGACGCGTTCCTTGATGCCTTCTTTCTCGCGGGCGTTGGTCGACAGGCGCATTTCTTCCAGCGCGTCGTGTACCAGCAGGTTGGCGAGGGTGCCTTCCTTCGCGGCGGTGGCGCTGGCCTCTTTGAGCGTGGCGGCTTTTTTCAGGGCGGCAATCTCGCCGCGCAGACGACGCTTGGCGCCCATCAGCTCGAAGCCCTTGGCGATCCAGATGGTCCAGGTGATGATCGAGGCGATCGCCAGGCCGATCATCACGGCTTTAACGATCACGTCGGCGTTCTGGTACATGCCCCATGGCGACAGGTCGTGGGCCATGCCCAGAGTGTTGTCGGCTTCGAGGACTTCCGGCGCGTCGGCGGCGCTGGCCTCTACGGCCTGCACCGGGTCGGTCGCGGGTGCGGCGGCCGGAGCGCTTTGCTCGGTGGCGGCTGGCGCGGCCGGGGCCTGGGCGTCAGCGAATGCGGCGACTGGTGCGAGCATCAGGCTGAGCATCAGGGCAGCCACGGCGCTCCAGGCGCGAGGTCGGTTGGTTGGCGAAGCGGAGTTTTGAATGCGTGTCATGCTGGCCGGACCTGAGATAGAAAAACGGTAATGCTCTTCCAAGCCTCGTGAGGCCGAGAACAAAAGTGGCGTGCATTATTGCAAGTAATTCTTGTTAACAGAAGTAATAGAGTTGCTTTTTTTCCTTCATTGCTAGCCGCTCGTCCCTTGTCGAGGCTAGTCTGTCGCTTTCCGATGGGAGATTTTTGATGTCCGCGCCTTCTGTTTTGATCGCCGGTTGCGGTGATGTCGGCAGCCGTCTGGCCACGCAATTGCTGGCTGCCGGCTTCCAGGTCTACGGCCTGCGCCGTGATATTTCACGTTTGCCGGACGGCGTTATCGGTGTGGCCGGTGACTTGTTCAATGAGGATTGCCCCAAGACGTGGCCGGTGGGCGCTATCGATTACCTGGTGTATAGCGCGGCGGCCACTGATCACGATGAGGCCGGTTATCGCGCGGCGTATGTGCAGGGTTTGCAGCATGTGCTGGGTTGGCTGAACGATTACGGTCAGGAGCCGGAGCGGCTGCTGTTCGTTTCCAGCAGCAGTGTTTACGGGCAGCGGAACGGCGAATGGGTCGATGAAAAATCCGAAGCTGTCGCTGCGGGTTATTCCGGTCGATTGATGCTGGAGGCCGAGCAGGTTGCGCTCAACTCTGGCATCCCCGCGAGCATCGTGCGCCTGACCGGTATTTACGGCCCCGGCCGTGAGTGGCTGCTGACCCAGGTGCGTCGGGGTTATCGGGTGGCGGTCGATCCACCGCTGTATGGCAATCGCATCCATGCCGATGACGCGGCGGGGTTGATGGCGTTCTTGCTGGAGGCGGATCGCAAAGGCGTGACGCTGGATGACATCTATATCGGCGTGGACGATGCGCCGGCGCCGCTGGCCGAAGTGGTGGCGTGGCTGCGTGATTATCTGGGTGTCACCGAATGGTCGGAAGACGAGAGCGTGCGTCGCACCGGCAGCAAGCGTTGCAGCAATGCCCGGGCGAAGGCGCTGGGTTGGGTGCCGAAGTATCCGAGTTATCGCGAGGGGTATGCCGCGATTCTTGAGGGGCGCTGCTGATCTTCAGGCGTAAAAAAGGCGGGAGCAAATGTTTGCTCCCGCCTTTTTTTGTCTCAAGCGCCGATCACTGCTTCTCGAGCAACCACTTGCGTTCACCCGGGGTGAACTGCGGTTGTTCGTCCGCCAGCGCGGTGTTCACGGCCTGCAGGATTTCCAGCTCTTTGCCCTTGCGCACAAAGATCCAGTTATTGCCCTGACCGTTCTGCTGCAACCACATGCTGTCGTTGCCGCTGCTCATCGACGCGCAATCGCCGGCGAGGCACAACGCATAGCGGTCGGCACCCGGCAGGCCGGAGACTTGTCCGTCAGCCTGGAATTGCACGGTGGCGCCTTCGCCCTGGCCGCTGGTGATCGTCCAGTTGCCGCCCAGATAAGCGGAATACAGCGCGCGTTCGAAGCTGGCGCCGATCGGTGCGCCTTCCGGCACCGGAATCTGTGCGCGGTCGAAGACCTGTTCCGGTTCGTTTTCATTGGCGGCTTGTTGCAGTTGACCACCATCACGTTTCAGCTCGCTGGCGGAGCTGCCATAGAAATCGACTTTCCAGGCACCGGACTGTTCGCCGAGCAGGCGACCTTCGACGTTTTCGAAACCGTTGGTGTAGCGGGCCTGACCGGCCTTGGTGTTGACGTCCCACTCCAGGTTCGGGCCGTAAGCCTGAAGCGCTTCGCGCAGGGGGCCGCCCTTGGCAGCGGCATCGATGGCGACCTGATTGATCCAGGTGCCGCTGATGTCACGGTCGGCAGGGTTGCTGGCGCAACCGCCGAGGAAAATGGCGAGCAGCGAGAGAGCAAGCGCTTTGCGCATGGTGGAATCCTTTCAAAACCTTTTCTTTACCGCAGAGCAGTCGGCGCGGTGTATTAGACCGCGCCGTGCGCATTACTCGATGACCAGAATGGCATCCATTTCAACCTGCGAACCCTTTGGCAGGGCTGCCACGCCGATGGCGGCGCGCGCCGGGTACGGCTGGTCGAAGTACTTGCCCATGATCTCGTTGACCTTGGCGAAGTGGCTCAGGTCGGTGAGGAAGATGTTCAGCTTGACGATGTCCTTGAACGAACCGCCGGCGGCTTCGGCCACGGCTTTCAGGTTCTCGAACACCTGGACGGTCTGGGCTTCGAAGCCTTCGACCAGTTCCATGGTTTTTGGATCGAGGGGAATCTGACCCGACATGTAAACGGTGTTACCGGCCTTGATCGCCTGGGAGTAAGTACCGATGGCGGCCGGGGCCTTGTCGCTGGTGATAACGGTCTTGGTCATGTATGACTCCTTGTAATGTTTGAGTTATGCACGCATGCGGGTGATGCGGATCACCCCGGTCAGGGCGCGCAGTTTCTTGATCACGCGGGCCAGGTGCACACGGTCGTGGACGCTGACCACCAACTGGACAACGCTGATGCGGCCATCGCGTTCGTCCATGCTGATTTTCTCGATATTGCCGTCGGCTGCGTTGACGCTGCTGGCCAGCAGGGCGATCAGGCCGCGCTGGTGTTCCAGCTCGACGCGCAGTTCGACGTTGAATTCGCCGGTGACATCCTTGGCCCACGAGAGCTGGATGCATTTTTCCGGGTTGTGGCGGATTTCGCTGATGTTGCGGCAGTTGTCCAGGTGCACGACCATGCCTTTGCCCGCCGACAGGTGACCGACAATCGGGTCGCCCGGGATCGGCGTGCAGCATTTGGCATAACTGAGGACCAAACCTTCGGTGCCGCGAATCGCCAGCGGGCCTTCCGGGCTTGGCAGTTGCTCGCCTTCGCCGAGCAGGCGGCGCGCCACGACGTAGGCCATGCGGTTGCCGAGGCCGATGTCTTCCAGCAAGTCTTCGATCAGTTCGAGGCGGTACTCGGTGAGCATCGCCTTCACGCGTTCGGCCGGAATCTGTTCCAGCGCGCTGTCGAAGCCGTTGAGCACCTTGTTCAGCAGGCGTTCGCCGAGGCTGATGGATTCGGAGCGGCGCTGCAGTTTCAGCGCATGGCGGATGTGTGTGCGCGCCTTGCCGGTGACCACGAAGTTGAGCCACGCCGGGTTCGGCCGCGCGCCGGGGGCGCTGACGATCTCGACCGTGGAGCCGCTTTGCAGCGGTTCGGACAGCGGTGCGAGACGACGGTTGATCCGGCAGGCGATGCAGCTGTTGCCGACGTCGGTGTGTACCGCGTAGGCAAAGTCGACCGCCGTGGAGCCTTTGGGCAGCTCCATGATCCGGCCTTTGGGCGTGAACACGTAAACCTCGTCCGGGAACAGGTCGATCTTTACGCTCTCGATGAATTCCAGCGAGTTGCCGGCGCGTTGCTGCATCTCCAGCACGCCCTTGACCCACTGACGGGCGCGGGCATGGGTGCCTTTCGGCTGCTCGTCGCCGCTGGATTTGTACAGCCAATGGGCGGCGATGCCGTTGTTGGCCATCTCTTCCATTTCACGGGTGCGGATCTGGATCTCGATCGGTACACCGTGCATGCCGAACAGCGTGGTGTGCAGCGACTGATAGCCGTTGGCCTTGGGGATCGCGATGTAATCCTTGAAGCGCCCCGGCAACGGTTTGTACAAATTATGTACGGCACCCAGCACGCGGTAGCAGGTATCGACCTTGTCGACGATGATCCGGAACGCATAGACGTCCATGATCTCGTTGAAGGCCCGACGCTTGCCGCGCATTTTCTTGTAGATGCCGTAGAGGTGTTTCTGGCGACCGCTGACTTCACCCTGGATGCCGTCGATGGCGAGGCAGTGGCCGAGGGATTCTTCGATCTTGTTGACGATTTCCTTGCGGTTGCCCCGGGCGCGCTTGACCGCCTGGTAGATCCGCGCGGAACGCATCGGGTGCATCGCCTTGAAGCCGAGGTCTTCGAACTCGATGCGGATCGCGTGCATGCCCAGCCGGTTGGCGATGGGTGCGTAGATCTCGAGGGTTTCCTTGGCGATGCGTCGGCGTTTTTCGCCGGACAGCACTTCCAGCGTGCGCATGTTGTGCAGGCGGTCGGCGAGCTTGACCAGGATCACGCGAATGTCACGTGCCATGGCCATGGCCATCTTCTGGAAGTTTTCCGCCTGGGCTTCGGCCTTGGTCTCGAAGTTCATCTGGGTCAGTTTGCTGACCCCGTCGACCAGTTCGGCCACGGTTTCACCGAACTGCGCTTGCAGCGCTTCCTTGGCGATACCGGTGTCTTCGATCACGTCATGCAGCATCGCGGCCATCAGGCTCTGATGGTCCATGTGCATGTCGGCAAGAATATTGGCCACGGCAAGAGGATGCGTGACGTACGCCTCGCCGCTGCGGCGGCGTTGGCCGTCGTGGGCTTGTTCGGCGTAGAAATACGCTCGGCGGACCAGGTTGACCTGGTCATTGCCGAGGTAGGTCGATAAGCGATCGGCGAGGGCGTCTATGCTCGGCATGATGTCTCCTGCCGTAGGCTGTGATCCCGCGCCGTGCTACGTCGACCAGGCATAGGCTTAGACGGCCTCGTTGGACTCGTCCTCGAACGCAGCGAAGACAGGGTCTTCGTGGACGATTTCCTGCTCGGCGATGAACTCGTAGCTCATCAGGCCTTCAGCGATTTCACGCAGCGCAACTACGGTCGGTTTGTCGTTTTCCCACTGAACCAGGGGCTCTTTGCCGCCGGTGGCCAGTTGACGGGCACGCTTGGTAGAGAGCATGACCAGCTCAAAGCGGTTTTCCACGTGTTCTAGGCAGTCTTCAACGGTTACGCGGGCCATGGTATTCCTCGGAGCGAATGCAATATGCGCGCTGCCCGGTTGGGCGAGCGGACTCAACAGTTTAAAAAATCACCAGCGATTAGGGAAGCGCTGATTTTTTGACCAGACTCTTCAACGCGCTGCAAGTGCCAATGTAAAGCCCTTGCAGCGGTTTTGGGAAGTGCTGTTTCAGCCCAGCAATTCCGCCAGCAATTTGCCGAAACGCACTTGTTGGCGTTTCTGTTGCAGCTGATTGGCGCGGAAAATCGCTTTCAGATCGTCCAGCGCGTGGGCGAAATCATCGTTGATGATCAGGTAGTCGTACTCGACGTAGTGGCTCATCTCGCTGACCGCTTCACGCATCCGGCCGTCGATGATCTCGTCGCTGTCCTGGCCACGGTTGGTCAGGCGCTGGTGCAGGGCCTGCAGCGAAGGCGGCAGAATGAAGATCGAACGGGCCTGCGGCATCAGCTTGCGCACTTGCTCGGCGCCTTGCCAGTCGATCTCGAGAATCAGGTCGTGACCTTCGTCCAGGGTCTGCTGCAGGCGGCTTTGCGAGGTGCCGTAGAAGTTGCCGAAGACTTCGGCGCGTTCCAGGAAGTCGCCGTGCTCGCCCATCTTCACGAACTCTTCGCGGGTTACGAAGTGATAGTTCACGCCGTCCACTTCGCCCGGGCGCATGGCGCGGGTGGTGTGGGAAATCGAGACGCGGATTTCCGGGTTGGCGTCGGTCAGGGCCTTGACCAGGCTGCTCTTGCCCGCGCCCGAAGGGGCGGAAATGATGTACAGGGTGCCGGTGCTGTGGGTCATGTCGGGGGTAGCCTTACTCAATATTCTGCACTTGTTCGCGCATCTGCTCGATCAACACCTTGAGGTTGACCGCCGCCTGGGTGCTGCGCGGGTCGAAGGCCTTGGAGCCCAGTGTGTTGGCTTCGCGGTTGAGCTCCTGCATCAGGAAGTCCAGGCGCCGGCCGGCGGCACCGCCGGACTTGAGCACCCGGCGAACTTCGATGATGTGGGTGCTCAGGCGATCCAGTTCTTCGGCCACGTCGCTCTTTTGTGCGAGCATGACCATTTCCTGTTCCAGACGCTGCGGGTCCATCTCGGCCTTCATGTCGGCGAAACGGTCGAGGACTTTCTGGCGCTGGGTAGCGAGCATCTGCGGAACCAGTTCGCGCAGGGTCACCACGTCTTCCTCGATGGAGGTCAGGCGGTCGTTGATCAGGCGGGCCAGCTCCGCGCCTTCGCGTTCGCGGCCGGCCTTGAGGTCTTTCAGGCCTTGATTGAACAGAGCCAGCGCCTCGGCGTTCAACGCCTGCGGGTCGGTGGCGTCGGCGACCAGTACGCCCGGCCAGGCCAGCACTTCCAGCGGGTTCAGCGCGGCCGGGTTCTTGATCAGGCCGGCAACGGTTTCGGCCGCGGCGACCAGTTGCGCGGCGCGCTCGCGATCCACTTGCAGCGGCTTGCCGGTGCTTTCCTCGGTGAAACGCAGGGTGCATTCCAGTTTGCCGCGCGACAGGCCCTGGCGCAGGGCTTCGCGGACGGCGCCTTCGAGGTCGCGAAACGACTCCGGCAGGCGCAGGTGGGGTTCCAGGTAGCGGCTGTTGACCGAGCGCAGTTCCCAGCTCAGGGTGCCCTGAACGCCGGCTTTTTCGACGCGGGCGAAGGCGGTCATGCTGTGCACCATGGGGTGACCTCGCGATACAGATCGGCGCGAATGGAAGCTCCGCAGCTCGATATCAATGAATTTAAGCCGACTGGCAGCAAAGGCGCAGGATTGTAGCGCAGTGCGGCAGATGCGCCCAAACACACGGTGTGACAAAGGGCTGCAGGCCGTCGGCGAAGCGCGTTTCAGGGCCTTCGGTCGTCGGCCGGATTTTTTAACGAGTGCCCAGGCGCGGTGCGCGGCTCTATAATGCTCCGCAGTTTTCCGTCCCCAGTACAGGTATCTCCTATGAAACGTCCAAGTGGTCGCGCTGCCGATCAGCTCCGCTCGATCCGCATTACCCGCAACTACACCAAACACGCCGAGGGATCCGTACTGGTCGAATTCGGTGATACCAAAGTCATCTGCACCGTCAGCGTCGAAAACGGCGTGCCGCGTTTCCTTAAAGGCCAGGGCCAGGGTTGGCTGACCGCCGAATACGGCATGCTGCCGCGCGCCACTGGCGAGCGTAACCAGCGTGAAGCCAGCCGTGGCAAGCAGGGTGGTCGTACCCTGGAAATCCAGCGCCTGATCGGCCGTTCCCTGCGCGCTGCGCTGGACATGTCCAAGCTGGGCGACGTCACCCTGTACGTCGACTGCGACGTGATCCAGGCCGATGGCGGTACCCGCACCGCGTCGATCACCGGCGCCATGGTTGCGCTGGTCGATGCACTGAAAGTGATCAAGAAGCGCGGCGGCCTGAAAGGCGGCGACCCGCTCAAGCAAATGATTGGCGCCGTTTCCGTGGGCATGTACCAGGGCGAGCCGGTGCTGGATCTGGACTATCTTGAAGATTCCGCCGCCGAGACCGACCTCAACGTGGTGATGACCAGCACCGGTGGTTTCATCGAAGTGCAGGGCACTGCCGAAGGCGCCCCGTTCCAGCCTGAAGAGCTGAACGCGATGCTGGAACTGGCGAAGAAAGGCATGAACGAAATCTTCGAACTGCAAAAGGCTGCACTGGCCGACTGAGCAGGTTCGTAACCCGCAAGGAGGACGCAATGAGTGATGAGCAAGAGTTGCTGCCCAAACCGAGCCAGGAGGTTCGCCAATGGGCCATGTTTTGTCACTTGTCCGCCTTGCTGGGGATCTGGATTCCGTTCGGCACGCTGATCGGGCCGCTGGTTCTGTGGCAGATGAAGCGCGAGACCGATCCGTTCATCGACGCCCAGGGCAAGGAAGCGCTGAATTTTCAGATCACTGTGGCGATCGCTTCGATGATCTGCTTCGTGCTGATGCTGTTGCTCATCGGGTTCGTGCTGTTTGGCCTGCTGGCCATCGCGGCGCTGGTGTTGACGATTATCGGCGGGGTGAAAGCCAACGAAGGTTTCCCGTACCGTTATCCGTTCACCTGGCGGTTGATCAAATAACGAACGATCGCCCACAAAAAAACCGACAGTGATGTCGGTTTTTTTGTGTCTGCGAAAGGCCGCTTAGATGGTCAGCGTCCAGTCGTAGTCGACGATCAGCGGCGCATGCTGCGAGAACCGTGGCTGACGTGGCAGGCGTGCGCTGCGCACGAAGCGCCGCAGCCCTGGAGTCAGGATCTGGTAGTCGAAGCGCCAGCCCAGATTCAGCATCTCGGCCTGTTCGTTGTCCGGCCACCAGCTGTACTGGTCGCCTTCGCGGCTGACTTCGCGCAGGGCATCTACGTAGCCCATGTTGCCGACAATCTCGTCCATCCAGGCGCGTTCCGGCGCCAGGAAGCCCGGTGATTGCTGGCTGTCGCGCCAGTTTTTGATGTCGAGCTTCTGCTGCGCGACGTACAGCGAGCCACAATAAATGTACTCGCGACGTTTGCGCCGCTGTTTGTCCAGGTACTTGCCGAAGTCGTCCATGAGCTTGAACTTCTGGTTCAAGTCCTCATCGCCGTTCATCCCCGAAGGAAGCAGCAAGGTGGCAATACTGACTTTGTCGAAATCTGCTTGCAGGTAGCGCCCGTAGCGGTCGGCCGTCTCGAAACCGAGACCGCTGATGACAGCCTTCGGTTGCAACCGCGAATACAAAGCCACGCCGCCTTGGGCAGGGACTTCAGCATCGCAGGCATAAAGGAAGTAGCCATCCAGTTGGAAGGCTGGGTCGTCCAGTTCAAAGGCGGAGGCACGGGTGTCCTGCAGGCAGATGACGTCGGCATTCTGTGCCTGCAGCCAACTGAGCAAACCGCGCTCGACTGCAGCCTGAATACCATTGACGTTCACACTGATGATCCGCATAAATGGCCCCAAAAATCGCGTGCGTGTATGATACACGGCGTCAAGCTAATTAGCTAAATCCGTGGTATTTGGGGTTTTTTTCATGCAAGCGTATCAGCGCGATTTCATTCGTTTTGCCATCGATCGCGGCGTTTTGCGCTTCGGTGAGTTCACCCTGAAGTCCGGGCGCACCAGTCCTTACTTCTTCAATGCCGGCCTGTTCAACTCGGGTTCCGCGCTGGCGCAGCTGGGGCGTTTCTACGCCGCAGCCATCGCCGAGAGCGGCATTCCGTTCGACGTGCTGTTCGGCCCGGCCTACAAAGGCATCCCGCTGGCGGCAACCACTGCCGTGGCGCTGGCCGAACACCACAACCGTGATCTGCCATGGTGCTTCAACCGCAAGGAAGCCAAGGCCCACGGCGAAGGCGGCAGCCTGGTCGGCGCACCGCTGACCGGTGAAGTGCTGATCATTGACGACGTGATCACTGCCGGCACCGCGATCCGTGAAGTGATGCAGATCATCGCTTCCCAGGACGGCGCCAAGGCCGCCGGTGTGCTGATCGCCCTCAACCGTCAGGAGCGCGGCAACGGCGAGCTGTCGGCGATTCAGGAAGTCGAGCGTGATTTCGGTATCCCGGTCATCAGCATCGTGTCGCTGAACCAGGTGCTGGAATTCCTGGCTGACGATCCGCAGCTCAAGCAGCACCTGCCAGCCGTTGAAGCATACCGCGCCCAGTTCGGCGTCTGATCGCAGCTTCAGGCAAAAAAAGACCCCGCTCAGCCAGGCTGAGCGGGGTCTTTTTGTTTGCGCGAGCGCTTATGGACGCTTGCGATTGCTGATCAGCGTACCCACACCGGTGTCGGTGAAGATTTCCAGCAGGATCGCGTTCGGCACGCGACCGTCGATGATCAGCGAACTGCCAACGCCACCCTGTACCGCTTCCAGCGCGCAGCGGATCTTCGGCAGCATGCCGCCGTAGATGGTGCCGTCGGCGATCAGGTCGTCGACTTGCTGGGTGCTCAGGCCGGTCAGTACGGTGCCCGACTTGTCCATCAGGCCGGCGATGTTGGTCAGCAGCATCAGCTTTTCGGCTTTCAGCGCTTCAGCAACCTTGCCGGCCACCAGGTCCGCGTTGATGTTGTACGACTCGCCGTTTTCACCCACGCCGATCGGTGCGATCACCGGGATGAAGTTGCCTTTGACCAGCAGGTTCAGCAGTTCGGTGTTGATCCCGACCACTTCGCCCACATGGCCGATGTCGATGATTTCCGGCTGGGTCATCTCCGGGGTCTGGCGGGTGACGGTGAGCTTCTTCGCGCGAATCAGCCCGGCGTCTTTACCGGTCAGGCCGATGGCGCTGCCGCCGTGACGGTTGATCAGGTTGACGATGCTTTTGTTGACCTGACCGCCGAGGACCATTTCCACCACGTCCATGGTCGCGGCATCGGTGACGCGCATGCCGTCGACGAAATGGCTTTCGATCGACAGGCGTTTGAGCAGATCACCGATCTGCGGGCCACCGCCGTGCACGACCACCGGGTTGATGCCCACGGCCTTCATCAGCACGATGTCGCGGGCGAAGCCGGTTTTCAGCTCCTCGCTTTCCATCGCGTTGCCGCCGTATTTGATCACCAGGGTCTTGCCGACGTATCGGCGGATGTAAGGCAGCGCTTCGGACAGGACCTTGGCAGTGTTGGCGGCGGCATCGCGTTCGAGGGTCATTCAGGGCTCCGGGTGAATCAGCAATCAGAACGGTAGTTGGAGATCAGGTGCAACGCGTTTCAGTTGGGCATGGAACACAGCCTTGATGCGCTGCAGTTCCGCCTCGTCATCGGCCTCGAAGCGCAGCACCAGCACCGGTGTGGTGTTGGACGCGCGCACCAGGCCCCAGCCTTTGGCGTAGTCGACCCGCACGCCGTCAATGGTGGTCAGGTCGGCGCCTGGGCCCCACTGCGCATCGTGCAGTGCATCAATGATGCTGAATTTGCTCTCTTCGGTCACATGGATATTGATTTCCGGCGTGGAAATATCGTTCGGGAAGGTCGCGAACAGCTCCTCGGCCGAAGATTTTTCCTTGCTGAGGATTTCCAGCAGCCGTGCGGCGCTGTAAATGCCGTCGTCGAAACCGAACCAGCGTTCCTTGAAGAAAATGTGCCCGCTCATTTCGCCGGCCAGCAGTGCGCCGGACTGTTTCATTTTCTTTTTGATCAACGAGTGACCGGTCTTCCACATTAGCGGCCGACCGCCATATTCCTTGATCAGCGGGATCAGGCGACGGGTGCATTTGACGTCGAAGATGATCTCCGCGTCCGGGTTGCGCGCCACCACGTCACGGGCGAACAGCATCAGCAGACGGTCCGGAAAGACGATGGTGCCGGTGTTGGTCACCACACCGACGCGGTCGCCGTCACCGTCAAAGGCCAGGCCGATGTCAGCTTGGGTTTCCTTGACCTTGGCGATCAGGTCGACGAGGTTCTCAGGCTTGCCCGGATCCGGGTGATGGTTCGGGAAGTTGCCGTCGACTTCGCAGAACAGCGGGATGACTTCGCAGTTCAGCGCTTCGATCAATTGCGGGGCGATCACGCCGGCCGCGCCGTTGCCGCAATCCACCACGACTTTCAGGCGCCGGGCCAGTTTGATGTCCTGGACGATTTCGGTGTTGTAGCGGTCGAGGATCTCGACCTGGGTCACGCTGCCCGTGCCGCTGCTCAGGTTGCCGGTTTTGAGGCGCTCGTGCAGGGCCTGGATCTGTTCGTTGGCGAGGGTGTCGCCGGCGATCACGATCTTGAAGCCGTTGTAGTTCGACGGGTTGTGGCTGCCGGTGAGCATCACGCCGGATTTGCCGGCCAGCACATTGGCGGCGTAGTAGAGCGCCGGGGTCGGCACCAGGCCGACGTCGCTGACGTGGCAGCCGCTTTCGGCGATACCGCGGATCAGTTCGGCAACCAGTTCCGGGCCGGACAGGCGGCCGTCACGACCGACGGACACGTTCGGCTCGCCCTGGGCCAGGCTCTGGGAGCCGATGGCGCGGCCGATCCAGTAGGCGGTTTCGGCATTTAGGAATTCCGGCACGGTGCCGCGAATGTCGTAGGCGCGGAAGATGCTGTCGGGAAGCTTCGGGGCGACTTGGGCGGGGGTGCTCATCTGCAAAAATGCTCCATCTCGAAAGTGGCTGGACACACCGACGATTCATTCGACGGCAAGCTCAAACTGAAGGGTATGACGGCGGTTTTCACAGAGAGTTCGTGGTGTGAAAGGGCCATGACGCCTTGTGTGGCGTGGCTTCGGCCTGCCAATGCCTTGATTTTCAGCGGTAAAGCTTGCAGATGAATCTGCGTATTTTTATGGCGAAGGAGCAGGCTCCCTCGCCATAAAACCAATCACTTGGTGCCGGAATGGCCGAAACCGCCAGCGCCGCGTTCGGTTTCGACGAACTCTTCAACCATTTCGAAGTGCGCCTGAACCACCGGCACCAGCACCAGCTGCGCCAGGCGCTCGCCGACCGGCATGGTGAATTCGGTCTGGCCACGGTTCCAGCAGGAGACCATCAACGGGCCCTGGTAGTCGGAGTCGATCAGGCCGACCAGATTGCCCAGCACGATGCCGTGCTTATGGCCCATGCCCGAGCGCGGCAGGATCAGCGCTGCGAGGTTCGGATCGCCGATGTAGACCGACAGACCGGTCGGAATCAGCACGGTTTCACCCGGTTTGATCACGATGTCCTCTTGCAGCATGGCCCGCAGGTCGAGGCCGGCGGAGCCCGGTGTGGCGTATTGCGGCAGCGGGAATTCGGTACCGATGCGTGGGTCGAGGATCTTGGCTTGCAAAGCGTGCATGTAAATTAAACCTGGTTCAGACGTTCGGCGATAAAAGTGACCAGTTGGCGAGCGATCTTGCTCTTGCTGGTCTGGGCGAAAACCGTGGGGTGCAGCGCACGGTCGATGACGCTGCAGGCGTTTTCTTCGCTGTTGAAACCGATGCTCGGGTTGGCGACGTCGTTGGCGACGATCAGATCGAGATTCTTGTCCTTCAGCTTGCGTGCAGCGTAGTCGAGCAGGTGTTCGGTCTCGGCGGCGAAGCCGACACTGAACGGACGGTCGGGACGGGTCGCGATGGTGGCCAGGATGTCCGGGTTACGCACCATTTGCAGGACGAAGCCGTCGCCGCTCGTAGGGTCTTTCTTCAATTTTTGCGGGGCGACGACTTCCGGACGGTAGTCCGCGACCGCCGCCGAGGCGATGAAGATGTCGCAAGGGATCGCGGCTTCACACGCGGCGAGCATGTCGCGGGCGCTGACCACGTCGATGCGGGTGACGCGATCCGGCGTCGGCAAATGCACCGGGCCGCTGATCAGCGTGACGCGGGCGCCGGCTTCCACCGCCGCTTCAGCCAGGGCGAAGCCCATTTTGCCGGAGCTGTGGTTGGTGATGTAGCGCACCGGGTCGATGTTTTCCTGGGTCGGGCCGGCGGTGATGACCACGTGCTTGCCGGTCAGCGCCTGACGCTGGAAACAGTCCGCCGCGAGCTGGGCCAGATCGGTGGCTTCCATCATGCGGCCCATGCCGACGTCGCCGCAGGCCTGGCTGCCGGAGGCCGGGCCGAAGGTTTTCAGGCCACGGCTTTCAAGGAGTTGCAGGTTGGCCTGGGTCGCCGGATCCCGCCACATGGCCTGGTTCATCGCCGGAGCGACAGCGACGATGGCGTCGGTGGCCAGCACCAGCGTGGTCAGCAGATCGTTGGCGATGCCTTGGGCCAGACGGGCCAGCAGGTCGGCGGTGGCCGGGGCGATCAGCACCAGATCGGCCCATTTGGCCAGTTCGATGTGGCCCATCGCCGCTTCGGCGGCCGGGTCGAGCAGGTCCAGATGAACCGGGTGGCCGGACAGCGCCTGCATGGTCAGCGGGGTGATGAATTCGCTGCCGCCGCGGGTCATGACCACGCGCACTTCGGCGCCCTGGTCGATCAGGCGGCGCACAAGGTCGGCGCTCTTGTAGGCAGCAATGCCGCCGCCGACGCCCAGAACGATGCGTTTCCGATACAGCCGCTGCATAGGTCTGCCTTTACATTTCGTTGGTGACATACGTGGCGAAACCCTCTCCCAAGAGTGAATTCGCCCGCAAAAAAGATGGGCTACGATATCACAGCGACCGCTACGGAACAGCGGCGCCCACAGACAAGGAAGGTGTATGAGTATTCGCGATTGGCCGGCGGCGGAAAGGCCGCGGGAGAAGCTGTTGGAACAGGGCTCGGGAAGTCTTTCCGATGCCGAATTGCTGGCGATTTTTCTGCGCACGGGTGTATCCGGCAAAAGCGCGGTGGATGTCGCGAGACACCTGTTGGGTCAGTTCGGCAGCTTGCGAGCCTTGCTTGAGGCCGATCTCGCAACGTTCAGTGAGCAATTGGGCCTGGGCCCGGCGAAGTTCGCCCAATTGCAGGCCGTGCTGGAAATGGGCCGGCGACACCTGGCCGAGCGCATGCGCCAGAAAACGGCGCTGGAAAACCCGCAGGTCGTACGTGATTACCTCAAAGCCATGCTGCGCCACGAACCGCACGAGGTGTTCGGTTGCCTGTTTCTCGACTCCAAACATCAGGTGCTGACCTTCGAGACGCTGTTTCGCGGCTCGATCGACAACACCGCCGTGCATCCCCGGGAAGTCGTGAAACGTTCCCTGGCCAACAACGCGGCGGCGGTGATCCTGTGCCACAACCATCCGTCGGGGAACAGCGATCCGAGTCAGGCTGATCGATTATTGACCAAACGCTTGCAGAAGGCTTTGGAGTTGATCGATGTGCGGGTGCTCGATCACTTCATCGTTGGCGATGGCGAGCCGTTGTCGATGGCGGAGTGTGGCTGGATGTAGATCCGAGGGGAGAATGCAAAACCCTGTGGGAGCTGGCTTGCCAGCGATGACGGCGGCACATTCAGCACAATGTTGGCTGTCAGTCCGCTATCGCTGGCAAGCCAGCTCCAACAGGTTTTGTGTTGTGGCGGGTTATTTGAGGGTGACTTTGGAATAGTCTTGCCGACCGAACGGGGAGACCGAGTAACCCTGAACGTCCTTACGCGTCAGCGCATACGCCGTAGGATGCGCCAGCGGCAGCCACAACGCCTGCTGCTGGATCTGCGCCTGTGCCTGTTCGTAGAGCTTGGTGCGTACGCCTTGCTCGCTGGTGGTCTTGCCGGCGCTGATCAGTTTGTCCAGATCGGCATTGCAGTAGCGGGCGAAGTTGGTGCCGGACTTGACCGCCGCGCAGGAAAACTGCGGGGTCAGGAAGTTGTCCGGGTCGCCGTTGTCGCCAGCCCAGCCCATGAACAGCAGGTCATGTTCGCCAGCCTTGGCGCGACGAATCAGCTCGCCCCATTCGATCACGCGGATTTCTGCCTGAATGCCGATTTCCGCCAGATCCGATTGCAGCAGTTGTGCGCCGAGGCTCGGATTCGGGTTCAGCAGGCTGCCGGACGGGCGGGTCCAGATGGTGGTCTGGAAACCGTCCTTCAATCCGGCCTTGGCCAGCAGGGCCTTGGCCTTGTTCACGTCGTGGGCGTAACCCGGCAGGTTCTTCGCGTAGCTCCAGGTGTTCGGCGGATATGGACCGTTGGCGGCTTCGGCGGTGTCTTCGAATACAGCCTTGAGGTAGTTGGCCTTGTCGAACGCGAGGTTGATCGCCTGGCGCACTTCCGGTTTGTCCAGCGGCGGATGCTGGCTGTTGATGCCAACGAATGCGGTCATGAACGCGTCAGTTTTTTCGACTTTCAGCGTCGGCTCCTGCTTCGCGGCCTGTACGTCCAGCGGTTTTGGCGACAGGGCAATCTGGCACTCGTTGCGCCGCAGCTTTTGCAGGCGCACGTTGGCGTCCGGAGTGATGGCGAAAATCAGTGGGTCCACCGCAGGCTTGCCACGGAAGTAGTCCGGGTTGGCCTTGTAGCGGATCGAGGCGTCTTTCTGGAACCGGGTGAACACGAACGGACCGGTGCCGACCGGCTGGCTGTTGAGCTTGTCGGTGGCATCGGCCTTCAGCAGCTTGTCGGCGTATTCAGCAGAATAAATGGAGGCGAAACCCATGCTCAGGGTCGCGAGGAACGTCGAGTCCGGGTGGTCGAGGGTGAAACGAACGGTCAGCGGATCCAGCGCGTCGATCTTCTTGATCAGGCTCGGCAGCTGCATCGACTGGGCGTGTGGGAAGCCGCTCTGGGCGACTTTGTGCCACGGGTTGGCCGGGTCGAGCATGCGGTCGAAGCTGAATTTGACGTCTTCGGCAGTCAGTTCGCGGGTCGGCTTGAAGTAGTCGGTGCTGTGGAACTTCACCTGCGGGTGCAGCTTGAACACGTAGGTAAGGCCGTCAGTGCTGACTTCCCAGCTGTCGGCCAGGCTTGGGACGACTTTACCGCTGGCGGTGTCGAAGTCCACCAGGCGGTTCATCAGCACGTCGGCCGAAGCGTTGGTGGTGGTCAGCGAGTTGTACTGCACCACGTCGAACCCTTCGGGGCTGGCCTCGGTGCAGACGCTCAGGGCGGCGGCCTGGGCCAGTGGACTCAGTAACAGCGGGGCGAAGAGCAGGGGGAGGGCAGCGAGGCGCATGGTCGGCTTCCTTTACAGATCGAAGGCCCATCTGCAAGTGCAGTCTGGAAAAGGTCTACCCTAGTGGTCGCGATTGCAAATGACTATCCCCTTTTTGCATTTTCGGGGCTGCGCGGCTGAGGATTTGTCGGAAGAGGCGATGGGAAAAGTCCCGATCGCGGGTATGATCGGTTTTCTTCGACGAATGGTAAAAATTGCCGGCAGCCTTTGCCCAAAGCGCTTTCAGCCGGAAAAAGCGGCTTTTTAGCCATTCTTTCCACACGGAAAGTTGTTGCTCCGTGGTCTTTCTGGTATAAAGCAGCGCTCTTTTCTAGGGGCCCGGTTCCTTCGCTTGTAGGTGTAGCCGGTAAGACCTCTAAAGAATCGCGGCGCCTGGCGCCACAATGACTAGAGATTAAGCGGCCAACCCATGCCGGGTTGGGCATGTGGTTTTAGAGGGCTGAGGCATGTCTAGAGTATGTCAAGTTACCGGTAAGGGTCCGGTGACTGGGAACAACATTTCCCACGCAAACAACAAAACCCGTCGTCGTTTCCTGCCGAACCTGCAGCATCACCGCTTCTGGGTTGAAGAAGAGAAACGTTTCGTACGCCTGCGCGTTTCCGCCAAAGGCATGCGTATCATCGACAAGCGTGGCATCAGCGTTGTGCTGGCCGAGCTGCGTCGCGACGGCAAGGTTTAAGGGAGCTAATCATGCGTGAATTGATTCGTTTGATCTCGAGCGCCGGTACTGGTCACTTCTACACTACCGACAAGAACAAGCGTACTACCCCGGACAAAATCGAGATCAAGAAATATGATCCGGTTGTTCGCAAGCACGTGATCTACAAGGAAGGCAAAATCAAGTAATTGATTTTTCCCGACTTACGAAAAAGGCCCGTATCTCACGATACGGGCCTTTTTTGTTGTCCGGCAATTGTGGTGGCCGGTGGGATCGCGACAAAAAAGGCCTGCATCTCGCGATGCAGGCCTTCGAAAGGTAAGCCTTTCAGTGGCGCCAATTATTCGTGGATCTGAAACGACAGGATCTTGCCCTCGTTGCAGATGAAGATGTCTACGGTCCTATACCTGGCCCGGAGGTTATCTGGCCCTTGAATTGGCCCGTTGGCGGTGAAACCGGTCAGTTCGTTGATATAGGCCTTTACGGTCTCTACATACGGGGTGCCGATCAAGTGGTGAATCTTGTTGAAAGCTTCTATTTTGGTCATGCCGCATTTCCTTATACGTGACGGGAATGTCCTTATGGACGACCCGATTTTCAACCCGTCAGCATTCGGTCGTGCGTTACATAGTTATTTTTCTTCGAAGATCACGTAGATCTTGCGGCAAGCCTCCAGCACTTCCCAGGTGCCACGAAAGCCGGCCGGAATCACAAAGCGGTCGCCGACACGCAGGGTCTTGGCATTGCCTTCACTGTCACGCAGCACCGATACGCCCTGCAGGATTTCGCAGTATTCGTGCTCGGTGTAATTCACCGTCCACTGACCTACCGCACCTTCCCACACGCCGACACCCATTTGCCCGCAAGGGCTGTCGTACTGATTGAACACCGCTTGCTCGGGATCACCCTTGAGCACTTTGGCCGGGTCCGGGCGATAGCGTTCGGCTTCGGTTGTGGTCAGGCTGATGTCGACGACGTTCTGGATGTTCATTGTTGTTTTCTCCCGTGATGACGGCGCGATGGCGTGAAAGGGCCAAAGTCTATGTTGATTAAATTGAACGCCGCAAGGCCGTATGGCGAGCTTATGTCAAATATATTGAAACAACCCCGGTCGCTGGTTTAGGGTGGCGGATGCCTTGGGCCGAAAAGCAGGCTGGCCGGGCAGTATTCCTGAGGACGACCGCGACGATCGCGGCGCTCGTATTGAACAAGAGGAGGACACTCGAATGACCACCCTGACTCGTGCCGACTGGGAACAACGCGCCCGCGACCTGAAGATCGAAGGCCGCGCCTACCTTAATGGCGAGTACACCGATGCCGTCTCCGGCGAGACCTTCGAGTGCATCAGTCCGGTCGATGGCCGTCTGCTGGGCAAGATTGCCAGCTGTGACGCCGCCGACGCTCAGCGCGCCGTGGAAAACGCCCGCGCCACGTTCAATTCCGGCGTCTGGTCGCGCCTGGCGCCGACCAAACGCAAAGCCACCATGATCCGTTTCGCCGGCCTGCTCAAGCAGCACGCCGAAGAACTGGCCCTGCTCGAAACCCTCGACATGGGCAAGCCGATCAGCGATTCGCTGTACATCGACGTGCCGGGCGCTGCGCAAGCCCTGAGCTGGAGCGGTGAGGCGATCGACAAGATCTACGACGAAGTCGCCGCTACGCCGCACGATCAACTGGGTCTGGTGACCCGTGAGCCAGTGGGCGTAGTTGGCGCTATCGTGCCGTGGAACTTCCCGCTGATGATGGCCTGCTGGAAACTCGGCCCGGCCCTGTCGACCGGCAACTCGGTGATCCTCAAGCCGTCGGAAAAATCCCCGCTGACCGCCATCCGCATTGCCGAACTGGCCGTTGAAGCCGGCATTCCGAAAGGCGTGCTGAACGTACTGCCAGGTTACGGCCACACTGTCGGCAAGGCGCTCGCTCTGCACAATGATGTCGACACTCTGGTGTTCACCGGTTCGACCAAGATCGCCAAGCAACTGATGATCTATTCCGGCGAATCGAACATGAAGCGCGTCTGGCTGGAAGCCGGCGGCAAGAGCCCGAACATCGTGTTTGCCGATGCTCCGGATCTGCGAGCCGCCGCCGAATCCGCCGCCAGCGCCATCGCCTTCAACCAGGGCGAAGTCTGCACCGCAGGTTCCCGTCTGCTGGTCGAGCGTTCGATCAAGGACAAGTTCCTGCCGATGGTGATCGAGGCGCTGAAAACCTGGAAGCCTGGCAACCCGCTGGATCCGGCCACCAACGTTGGCGCGCTGGTCGATACCCAACAGATGAACACCGTGCTTTCCTACATCGAGTCGGGACACACCGACGGCGCCAAACTGGTGGCCGGCGGCAAGCGCATTCTTCAGGAAACCGGTGGCACCTACGTCGAGCCGACGATTTTCGACGGCGTGAGCAACGCGATGAAGATTGCCCAGGAAGAGATCTTCGGCCCGGTGCTGTCGGTCATTGCGTTCGATACCGCTGAGGAAGCGATCAACATCGCCAACGACACGCCTTACGGCCTGGCGGCAGCGGTCTGGACTCAGGACATTTCCAAGGCGCACCTCACCGCCAAGGCCCTGCGTGCCGGCAGTGTGTGGGTCAACCAGTACGACGGCGGCGACATGACCGCACCGTTCGGCGGCTTCAAGCAGTCGGGCAACGGTCGCGACAAGTCGCTGCACGCCTTCGACAAATACACCGAGCTGAAGGCGACCTGGATCAAGCTGTAAATCGCTGAGGGAGCCTGCCGAGGTGGGCTCCCGAACGATACAAAGATCCCTGTGGGAGCGAGCTTGCTCGCGAAAGCGGTGTATCAGTCAGCACATTTGCTGAATGTGAAACCGTTATCGCGAGCAAGCTCGCTCCCACAGTGTTTTGTGGTGCACATAAAAATTATCCACAGGAGCGTGGACCATGCGTTGGGCGACGTATTTCGCCGTGTTGGCGTCTGTCTTGAGTGTTGGCCTGGCCCTCGGTGTCAGCATGCCGCTGGTGTCGTTGCGCCTGGAGGGCTGGGGCTACGGCTCGTTCGCCATCGGCGTGATGGCGGCGATGCCGGCCATTGGCGTGTTGCTGGGGGCGAAAATTTCCAGTCATCTGGCCGCTCGTTTCGGTACCGCGAACCTGATGCGCCTGTGCCTGTGGGCCGGGGCACTGTCCATCGGTCTGCTGGCGCTGCTGCCGAGCTACCCGATCTGGCTGGTGCTGCGGCTGATGATCGGGGTGATCCTGACCATCGTGTTCATCCTCGGCGAGAGCTGGATCAATCAACTGGTGGTCGAGCACTGGCGCGGGCGATTGGTCGCGCTGTATGGCAGCAGTTATGCGCTGAGCCAACTGTCTGGTCCGTTGCTGTTGGGCGCACTCGGTACCGATCACGATTATGGTTTCTGGGTAGGTGTCGGTCTGCTGATCGCTTCGCCGTTTCTGCTGCTGGGTCGCAGCGGCGCGCCAAGCAGCGAGGCCAGCAGCGTGACCTTCGGTGATTTGTGGGGTTTCGCTCGCGAACTGCCGGCCATCGCCTGGGCGGTGTCGCTGTTCGCCGCGTTCGAGGCGATGATCCTGACCCTTTTGCCGGTGTATTGCCTGCAACAGGGCTTCACCGCCGAAATCGCGCTGGCGATGGTCAGCACCGTGGTGGTGGGCGATGCGCTGCTGCAATTGCCCATCGGTGCGCTGGCCGATTATCTGTCACGGCGGACTCTGTTCACCGGCTGCGCTGTGGTGCTGATGCTGTCGAGTCTGGCGATCCCGATGCTGCTCGACACTTTGCTGATCTGGCCGCTGTGGGTGCTGTTCGGCGCCAGTGCCGGTGGCTTGTTTACTCTTTCGCTGATTTTGATCGGCGAGCGCTACCGCGACGATGCGCTGGTGCGGGCGAATGCGCATGTTGCTCAGCTGTGGGGTGTCGGTTGTCTGATCGGGCCGTTGATGGCGGGGGCTGGCAGTCAGTGGATCAGCGGGCACGCATTGCCGTGGCTGATGGCGGCCGGGGCGTTCGGGCTGGTGATTCTGCTGTCGCGGCAAGGGGCGTTCGGCAAGGTGCCGGAGCCCGCCTGATATGCCGGCTGGAGCGGGCTGTTACAGCATCCGCTCCAGTCCCACGGTGGTGCTGAACCACGCATTGAAGCGCCGCCACCAACTCCCCGGCTCCTTGGTCAGCGTGTGCATCTGACCGTTGTCCTCGGTGACCCACACCACTTTTCCGTCCTGCAGTTTCGCTTCGTAGCTGAGCGCTGGCGCCATGCCTTGCAAGGCCAGTTCGCGTACGTGGGCTGCCAGTTCGGGACTGTCCACCAACACCCCGACTTCGGTGTTCCACAGCACCGAGCGCGGGTCGAAATTGAACGAGCCGATGAACGATTTTTTGCCGTCGAAGATCATCGCCTTGCTATGCAGGCTCGAGTCCGAGCCACGATAGGACTTGCTGTAAAACAGGTGCGGGCCGCTGCCATAGTTATCCCCAGGCTGGCGCCGCAGCTCAAACAGCTTCACGCCATGTTCCAGCAGCGCCTTGCGATACGGCGCATAACCGCCGTGCACCGCTGGCACATCGGTGGCTTCCAGCGAGTTGGTCAGCAGGCTCACCGACACGCCGGCATCAGCGCGACCGGTCAAGTAGACCAGTCCCGGCTGTCCCGGCACGAAGTAGGCAGAAATCATCACCAGTTCTTTGCTGACACCCGTGAGCTCCGGTGCCAGTTGGGTCGTCAGCAGCAATTGCGGTTCGGGTTCGCCCTTGGCCAGTACCTTGCTCGGCGCATCCCACAGCGCCTGGTTCCAGGCCCAGATCAGCTCTTTGCGCCAGATATCCATGCGCGGGTCGGTGCGGTAGGTCATCAACTGCTGATACAGCGCGTGATTCTGTTTGCGGGTTTCTTCGAGGGATTCTTCCAGGCGTGTGCGGGTGTTCTGCAGGTCTTTGGCCGAGGGTTTGCTGGAGAGGAATTCGTCGATCGGCTTGCTCAGGGCACTGTTCCAGTACTGGTCGAAACTGTGCCCGAGCTGTTCGGCGACCGGCCCGACACTCAGCATGTCGATATCGGTGAAATTCAGGTTGGGCTCGGCATCGAAGTATTCGTCGCCCAGATTGCGCCCGCCAACGATGGCCGCGCTATTGTCCGCCAGCCACAACTTGTTGTGCATCCGCCGGTGTTGCAGCGACAGGTTGAACAGCCGCCCGGCCGCCCGGGTCACGCCGGTGCTGCGCCCCAGGTGCAGCGGATTGAACAGGCGAATCTGGATCTGCGGATGTGCCGCCAGGGTGGCGATGATCAGGTCGAGGCCGTCGCTGGTGGTGTCGTCCAGCAGGATCCGCACCCGCACGCCACGATCGGCGGCCTTCAACACTTCCTCCACCAGCATTCGCGTACTGATGCCGTCATGGACGATGTAGTACTGCAAGTCGAGGCTGCGTTGTGCGTTGCGGATCAGCTCGGCGCGAGCGGTAAAGGCTTCGGTGCTGTTGGACAGCAGGCGAAAGCCGGACTGGCCCTTGTAGGGCGCCGCCTGGGCCTGGATCGAACGGCCGAACGCGGAGTCGGCCGCCGGCAACGCCTGGCTCGGTTCGCGCGGTACGTCGATAGACGCACAACCGCCAAGGAACGTGGAGAGTACCAGCAGAGCGGGTAGGGGCTGTCTGAAGCTCACGTGGGATCGTTCCGGTTGGCGGCAGGGTTGGGCATATGGACGCTGTTTGCTCGTGAAAAGTCAGTCGGCTTCGGCCAGCAGTCTGATCGCTGCCGCACCGACCTTGCGCACTGCCTCTTCGATCAAAGCTGTCGGTTTGGCAGCGTAGTTCATGCGCAGGCAATTGCGGTACTTGCCCGAGGCGGAAAAGATGCTGCCGACGGCAATCTGTACGCCCTGATCGTGCAGCGCACGATTCAGTTTCAGCGTATCGAAACCTTCCGGCAGTTCGACCCAGAGCATGAAGCTGCCTTGCGGACGGCTCGCGCGGGTACCGGCCGGGAAGTAACGCGTCACCCAGTCGATCATCACGTCGCGATTGCGCTGGTATTGCGTGCGCATCCGCCGCAAATGCGGTTCGAAGTGCCCGGCTTTTAAGAATTCGGCGATAGCAATCTGCGGCTGGGGCGCAGTGGAGCCAGTGCTGATGTATTTCATGTGCAGCACGCGTTCGAGATAGCGACCGGGCGCGACCCAGCCGATGCGCAATCCCGGCGCGAGCGTCTTGGAAAATGAACTGCAGAGTAAGACTCGGCCATCTTCGTCGAAGGATTTGATCGTGCGCGGACGCGGGTAGGTGTAGGCCAGTTCGCCATACACGTCGTCCTCGATGATCGCCACGTCGAAGCGCTGGGCCAGGTTGAGCAGGGCACGTTTGCGCGACTCCGGCATGATGTAGCCGAGCGGGTTGTTGCAGTTGGGCGTGAGCTGGATGACCTTGATCGGCCATTGCTCCAGCGCCAGTTCCAGCGCTTCGAGGCTGATGCCGGTGAGCGGGTCGGTGGGGATTTCCAGGGCTTTCATGCCCAGCCCTTTGAGGGTCTGCATGGCGCCGTGGAAGCTTGGCGAATCCACCGCGACGATGTCACCGGGCTCGCAGATTGCGTGGATGCTGGTAGACAGCGCTTCATGGCAACCGGTGGTGACCACCAGATCGCTGGCGCTCAACTGGCAGCCGGAATCGAGCATCAGCCGGGCGATCTGTTCGCGCAGTTCGAGGGTGCCGTGGATGTTGTCGTAATACAGACCGGGCATGTCCTGACGGCGACTGATACGGGCCAGTCCGCGCAGCAGCGGCTTCATCGTCGGCGACGAGATGTCCGGCATGCCGCGACCGAGTTGCACCACGTCCTTGCGCGGCACCGCGCGAATCAGTTCCAGCACCTGATCCCACTGGGAAATCTCCACCGGCCGTTGCGCGGGGCGCCCGACTGCCGGCAGTTCGGGCAACTCACGCCCGACCGGCACGAAGTACCCGGATTTGGGTTTCGGCGTGGCCAGGCCGCTGTCTTCCAGCATCCGATAGGCCTGCTGCACCGTGCTCAGGCTGACTCCGTGTTCTACGCTCAAGGCGCGCACCGAGGGCAGGCGATCACCAGGACGGTAGAAGCCTTGTTCGATGCGGGTGCCGAGCAACTCGGCGAGATTCACATAGAGCGTCATGGCACTGCCTCGATGCAGATGATTCGTTAAACCAGTACAGATGCGGCGTAAATCGACAATTCAGTCTCAGAGACAGCAAATCTGTATGGAAATAATACAGATGTGTTGAATCTGTAATGCTTTTGCTCGCCCGCGCATCATGGAATCTCTGGCTACCCAAGTAAACAGGAGCAATGAAAATGAACGGTTTGAGCGATGTGCGGCTGACGTTACACAGTCAGGAACTGGAGGCAGGGCAACAGGACAATGCGCGCAACGAGAGCATGTGCAACGCACCGTCCGGCCTGAGTCGCTGGGACCTGTTCTGGCATCGTCTGCACACGCGCAAGGCGTTGCTGCGCCTGACGCCGGAACAGCTCAAGGACATCGGGCTGACCCGCGAGCAGGCGCTGGAGGAAGGGTTGAAGCCGTTCTGGCGGATTTAGAGGGATCGTTCCCACGCTCTGCGTGGGAACGCCGCCCCGGACGCTCTGCGTCCGCTGTGATGCAGAGCGTCACTGGATGCATTCCCACGCAGAGCGTGGGAACGATCTCAGACCAACTCTTTAAGCCGGTGCCACAACATCCCCAACGCCAGCAGCGGCGAGCGCAGATGCTTGCCGCCGGGGAAGGTGATGTGTGGCACTTTAGCGAACAGGTCGAAGCCGCCGCTGTGCTGACCACTGATGGCCTCGGCCAGCAGCTTGCCTGCCAGGTGCGTGGCATTCACGCCATGGCCGGAATAGGCCTGGGCGTAATACACGTTCGGCTGGTCGGCGAGCCGGCCTATCTGCGGCAGACGGTTGGCACCGATGCCGATCATCCCGCCCCACTGATAATCGATCTTCGCTGACGCGAGCTGCGGGAACACCTCCAGCATCTTCGGCCGCATGTAGGCGCCGATGTCTTTCGGATCACGCCCCGAGTAATGGCAGGCGCCGCCGAACAGCAGGCGACGGTCCGCCGAGAGCCGGTAGTAATCGAGCGCCACCCGCTGGTCGCAGACAGCCATGTTCTGTGGCAGCAGGGCGTGGGCCTGTTCTTCGCTCAGGGGTTCGGTGGCGATGATGTAGCTGCCGGCCGGCAGTACCTTGCCGCTGAGTTGCGGATTCAGATTGTTGAGGTACGCGTTACAGCCCAGCACGAGCGTCTTCGCCCGTACCGAGCCTTGTGCCGTGTGCACCCTTACTTCGGGGCCATAGTCGATGCGGGTGACCGCCGATTGTTCGAACAGTTTGACGCCCAGTTGTTGCGCCGCTGCGGCTTCTCCGAGTGCCAGGTTCAGCGGGTGCAGATGCCCGGAACCCATGTCGATCAAACCGCCGACGTAGCGGTTGGAGCCGACTACGGTGTGCATCTCGTTCGCTTGCAGCAGGCGGATTTCGTAGCGGTAACCGAGGCTGCGCAGCTCTTCGGCGTCTTCGGCAAAGCCTTCCAGATCGGAAGGTTTGTTGGCGAGGTCGCAGTAACCCCAGGTCAGGTCGCAGGGAATCTGAAATTTTTCGACGCGCTGGCGGACGATTTCCACCGCTTCCAGGCCCATGAGTTTCATTTGACGCAGGCCGTCGGCGCCGATCACGTTGGCGAACTGATCGAGGCCGTGACCGACCCCGCGAATCAGTTGCCCGCCGTTGCGTCCGCTGGCGCCCCAGCCGATCCGGTGCGCTTCCAGCAGCACCACGCTCAAACCCCGTTCAGCCAATTCCAGCGCCGTGTTCAGCCCGGAGAAACCTCCACCGACCACGCACACGTCGGCGATCAGTTCACCTTTCAGCACCGGATGGTCGGGCTGCGGCAAGCTGCTGGCGGCGTAATAAGAGGCAACGTGGGGTTGGCTCGCGGTGGCTTGGGCGCGGGCATTCATGGGCGTCATCCTGAGCGGGTGTCGAGAAAATTTGACGGAGCATAAGCCGCAGGCCCGAGGCCGGGCAACATTGGTCGGCCCGTGGTGTCTGGATCACGGCTTTTGCGGCACAATTGCCGCCTATTCCGCTCCGGTTACCGCTGCAATGAGCTGCAACAGTCAGAAAATCCGCACCCTGCGTCAGCAGATTCCCACGTTCGAATGCGTGCCGGGCTGTCATGACTGTTGCGGGCCGGTGACCACCTCACCCGAGGAAATGTCCCGCCTGCCGCGCAAGACCCGCGCCGAGCAGGACGCAGCGATGGAAGAGCTCAACTGTGTGCACTTGGGACCGAATGGCTGCACGGTGTATGACGAACGGCCGCTGATCTGCCGGTTGTTCGGCACCACCCAGACCTTGCCGTGCCCCAACGGCCGGCGACCGGTGGAACTGATTCATCCACGGGTCGAGAAGCAGGTGTTCGAGTACATGGCCGAAAACCGGCAGGTGCTGGTCTGACTCTGATCGTTCCCACGCTCTGCGTGGGAATGCAGCCCGGGACGCTCCGCGTCCCTTCCAAAGCCGAACGCGGAGCGTGGGAACGATCCAGTGGGCAGGTACTGGTCTGAGCGATCAGTCCGGAATCGGCAGGCTCAGGCTCTCTTTCACTTCTTCCATCACGATGTAGCTCTTGGATTCACGCACGTGCGGCAGCTTGAGCAGGATGTCGCCCAGCAGCTTGCGGTACGAGGCCATCTCGGAAATCCGCGCCTTCACCAGATAGTCGAAATCCCCTGACACCAGATGGCATTCCAGCACGTGGGGCAATTTCAGCACCGCACGTCGGAACTCTTCGAAAGTATCGCCGGATTTGTAGTCGAGGCTGATCTCGACGAACACCAGGAGACTACCCTTCAAGTGCTGCGGATTCAGGCGGGCGTTGTAGCCCATGATGATCCCCTCGCGCTCCAGGCGCCGCACCCGCTCCGTGCAAGGCGTGGTGGAGAGCCCGACCTTCTCGCCCAGCTCGGTAAATGAAATCCGCCCGTCCGCCTGCAGGATCCGCAAGATGTTGCGGTCGATCTTGTCCAGCTCACGTTTGGTCTGAGTGTTGGTACGCATAGGGGATGCGCCTCCGTGAAAAGGGTTTTTGCCGAGAATTGTCGCCAAATATAGGCGCTTATACAGTGAAAAGCACTGGCAAATCTTTTTTACACTGCGCGCATCATTGCTCTAACAACAGACGTACGCGGCACGCCGCGATGAGGGATACAAAATGCGCGTTATGGTCTTGGGTAGCGGCGTCATCGGTACCGCCAGTGCTTACTATCTGGCCCGTGCCGGGTTTGAAGTGGTGGTGGTCGACCGGCAGCCCGCCGCGGCCATGGAGACCAGTTTCGCCAACGCCGGCCAGGTCTCGCCGGGCTATGCCTCGCCGTGGGCCGCGCCGGGCGTACCCCTCAAAGCCATCAAGTGGCTGCTGCAACGCCACGCACCGCTGGCGATCAAGGCCACCGCCGACATCGACCAGTACCTGTGGATGGCGCAGATGCTGCGCAACTGCACTGCCAACCGTTACGCGGTGAACAAGGAGCGCATGGTGCGTCTGTCCGAGTACAGCCGCGACTGCCTCGACGAATTGCGCGCCGAAACCGGCATCGCCTACGAAGGCCGCAGCCTCGGTACGACCCAGTTGTTCCGCACCCAGGCGCAACTGGATAACGCCGCCAAGGACATCGCTGTATTGAAAGAGTCCGGCGTACCGTTCGAAGTGCTCGATCGTGCCGGCATTGCCCGCGTCGAACCGGCTCTGGCCGGTGTCACCGACATCCTCGCCGGTGCCCTGCGCCTGCCGAACGACCAGACCGGCGACTGCCAGATCTTCACCACCCGCCTCGCCGAAATGGCCACCAAGCTCGGTGTGGAGTTCCGCTTCGGCCAGGATATCCAGCGGCTCGACTTCGCCGGTGACCGCATCAACGGCGTGTGGATCGACGGCAAGCTGGAAACCGCTGACCGCTACGTGCTGGCCCTCGGCAGCTACTCGCCGCAACTGCTCAAGCCGCTGGGCATCAAGGCCCCGGTGTATCCGTTGAAGGGCTACTCGCTGACCGTGCCGATCACCAACCCGGCGATGGCCCCGACTTCGACCATTCTCGACGAGACTTACAAAGTCGCGATCACCCGTTTCGATAACCGCATCCGCGTCGGCGGCATGGCGGAGATCGCCGGTTTTGACCTGTCGCTGAACCCGCGTCGGCGCGAAACCCTGGAGATGATCGTCAACGACCTTTATCCTCAGGGCGGCAATCTGGCCGAAGCGAGTTTCTGGACCGGCCTGCGTCCAACCACCCCGGATGGCACGCCGATCGTCGGCGCCACCCCGTTCAAGAACCTGTTCCTGAACACCGGTCACGGCACCCTCGGCTGGACCATGGCGTGCGGCTCCGGTCGCTTGCTGGCTGATTTGATGGCGAAGAAAAAGCCGCAGATCAGCGCCGAAGGCCTCGATATTTCCCGTTATGGCAACACCACCCAGGAGTCCGCAAAGCATGGCAATCCAGCGCCAGCTCACCAATGAGCGCATGAGTCAGATCGTCAGCCACAACGGTACGGTGTATCTGTCCGGGCAGGTCGGCGATGACTTCAACGCCGGTGTCGAACAGCAGACCCGCGACGTACTCGCCAATATCGAGCGCCTGCTCGATCTGGCCGGCACCGACAAACAGCACCTGCTGTCGGCGACGATCTACCTGAACGACATCGAGGCGCACTTTGCCGGCATGAATTCGGTGTGGGATCAGTGGCTGCCCAAAGGCGCCGCCCCGGCCCGTGCCACGGTTGAAGCGAAGATGGCCAAGCCGAGCATCCTGGTCGAGATCTCCATCGTCGCCGCGCTGCCGTAACCCGTTGTAAAGATCCCTCTCCCGGTGCTGTTGGCGGTTCACGCCGTCAGCCAGCGCCGGTTTTTATTCCCATGACCGCCAAGAAGTCTGCTGCCATGCGTCCTGCCCGTGCCCTGATCGACCTTCAAGCCCTGCGTCACAACTACCGTATCGCCCGTGAAGTCACCGGTGCCAAGGCACTGGCGGTGATCAAGGCCGATGCCTACGGCCATGGCGCAGTGCGTTGCGCCCAGGCGCTGGAGGCTGAAGCGGACGGCTTCGCGGTGGCGTGCATCGAAGAAGCCCTGGAACTGCGTGCCGCCGGGATTCGCGCGCCGGTGCTGTTGCTCGAAGGCTTTTTCGAGGCCGATGAGCTGGCGCTGATCGTCGAGCACGATTTCTGGTGCGTGGTGCATTCGCTGTGGCAGCTCGAAGCGATCGAGCAGGCGGCGTTGGGCAAACCGATCACCGTATGGCTGAAGCTCGATTCGGGCATGCACCGTGTGGGCCTGCATCCGAAGGATTACCCGGCGGCTTATCAGCGTCTGCTGGCCAGCGGCAACGTAGCGAAAGTCGTGCTGATGAGCCACTTCGCCCGGGCCGATGAGCTGCACGAGCAGAGCAGCGCCGAGCAGGTTGCCGTGTTCGAAGCCGCGCGTCAGGGCCTGGCCGCTGAAGTCAGCCTGCGCAATTCGCCGGCGGTGCTGGGCTGGCCTCAGATTCACAGCGACTGGGTGCGTCCGGGCATCATGCTCTACGGCGCCACTCCGTTCGAAGAAGCCAACGCCGTGGCCGAGCGCCTGCAACCGGTGATGACCCTGGAATCGAAAGTCATCAGCGTGCGCGAGCTGCCGGCCGGCGAACCGGTGGGTTACGGTGCGAAATTCATCACCGACAAACCGATGCGCATCGGCGTGGTCGCCATGGGTTACGCCGACGGTTATCCGCGTCAGGCGCCGACCGGCACTCCGGTACTGGTGGCCGGTCAGCGCAGCCGCATTCTTGGCCGGGTGTCGATGGACATGCTGTGCATCGACCTGACTGACGTGCCGCAAGCCGGCCTCGGATCGACTGTCGAGTTGTGGGGCAAGAACATCCTCGCCAGCGATGTGGCGAAGTGGGCGGACACCATTCCTTACCAGATCTTCTGCAACCTGCGCCGGGTGCCAAGGCTCTATTCCGAGGGTTGAAGCGCTAGCGGGGCCCAAGTGTTGTAAATACTGAACGCTGTCGCCATGATAACGCTCAATATTTCTACAACATCAGGAGGCTCCAGCCTTGGACGTCGGTGAACGACTGCAATCGATCCGCAAGCTCAAAGGGCTTTCCCAGCGTGAACTCGCCAAGCGCGCGGGCGTCACCAACAGCACCATTTCGATGATCGAAAAGAACAGCGTCAGCCCTTCGATCAGTTCGCTGAGGAAAGTTCTTGGCGGGATTCCCATGTCCATGGTCGAGTTCTTTTCCGAAGAGATCCTGCAGGAAAAACCGACCCAGATCGTCTACAAGGCCAACGAGCTGATCGACATTTCCGACGGCGCCGTGACCATGAAACTGGTCGGCCGCGCGCACCCGAGCCGGGCCATCGCGTTCCTCAATGAAATCTACCCGCCGGGCGCGGATACCGGCGAGGAAATGCTCACCCACGAAGGCGAGGAAACCGGAATTCTGGTGGAAGGGCGCCTGGAGCTGGTGGTGGGCCTTGAAACTTTTATCCTCGAAGCCGGCGACAGCTACTACTTTGAAAGTACCAAGCCGCATCGTTTCCGTAATCCGTTCGATGCACCGGCGCGACTAATCAGCGCAGCCACGCCGGCGAATTTTTAAACAAAGAGGCGCCAGGCCATACCGGCGAGGCACCCGAAACGTTTTTCCACAGCGCGATATAACCCCTTCGACTTTGGGGTTGTTTCAGTGAAGCGGGCTAACCGCTATACTTGCGCCCGCCTGCGAACCGTGGCCGCAGGCGTGAATAGCCACCATTGAGGGTGAACGCGTGAACCTAATTATGAAAATGCTGGCTGCACCAGCAACCGTACTGGCCCTCTGGGCTGTCAGCGCTCAAGCTGCGACGAATGACGACATTGCCAAACGCCTTGAGCCGGTCGGCCAGGTGTGTGTTCAAGGGCAAGAGTGCAAGGGGATGGAAGTCGCTGCTTCGGCAGGCGGCGGTGGCGGCGCCAAGACGCCGGACGAAGTGATTGCCAAACATTGCAACGCTTGCCACGGCTCCGGCCTGTTGGGCGCGCCGAAAATCGGTGACACCGCAGCCTGGAAAGAGCGCGCCGATCACCAGGGCGGCCTCGACGGCATCCTGGCCAAGGCCATCACCGGCATCAACGCCATGCCGCCGAAAGGCACCTGCGCCGATTGCTCGGACGACGAGCTGAAGGGCGCGATCCAGAAGATGTCCGGCCTGAAATAAGCCGCGCTTCTGACGAAAAAAACCGTCTTCGGACGGTTTTTTTGTGCCCGCGATTCGGGCCTGAGGCTGTTCTTTGCAGCAAACAACCGGCAATCTCGGTCGTACCTCTATTCACGGAACGGGCAGGAGGCTTCAGATGGTGCAGTTGTGTTCGATCGAACAGGCAGTGGACGACGTGCTGGCGCGGTTGCCGGCGCACATCCACATGGGCCTGCCGCTGGGGCTGGGCAAACCCAATCCCTTCGTCAACGCGCTGTACCGGCGTATTGCCGGATTGCCCGAACGGCAACTGACGATTTACACCGCCTTGTGCCTCGGCCGTCCGGCCTTGGGCGATGGTTTGCAGAAGCGCTTCATCGAACCCTTCGTCGAGCGGGTGTTCGGTGATTACCCGGAACTGGAATTTCTCGCCGACCTGCACCGTGACAGCCTGCCGTCCAACATCCGCATCGAGCAATTCTTCATGCAGCCCGGCAGTCTGCTCAACAGCGCGCCGGCCCAGCAGGATTATGTCAGCAGCAATTACAGCCACGCCGCCCGTGATATCAACGCCGCCGGCCTGAACCTGGTGGCGCAGTTGCTCGCCAGCAGCAGCGAACACCCGGATCGTCTGAGCCTGAGCTGCAACCCGGACATCACCCTCGACCTGTTCCCGATGATCGCCAAACGCCGGGCAGCGGGGGAAACGATCCTGCTGGTCGGCCAGGTGCACAGCGAGTTGCCGTACATGCCGGGTGACGCCGAAGTCGACATCGATACCTTCGACCTGCTGATCGACGAGAAAGACAGCAGCACGCTGTTTTCCACGCCGAACATGCCCGTCGGGTTTCAGGATCACTTCATCGGGTTGCACGCCAGTACGTTGATACGCGATGGCGGTACCTTGCAGATCGGCATCGGCTCTATGGGCGATGCGCTGACCGCTGCATTGCTGGCCCGCCAGGCCGACAACGCCGGATACCAGGACTTGCTGGCCGATGTGAACCTCAGCCAGTGGGCGCAGTTGATCGAACGCGAGGGCGGCATCGAACCCTTCGCCAAAGGCCTGTACGGTTGCAGCGAAATGTTCGTCAACGGCCTGCTGGTGCTGGCCGAAGCCGGGATCATCCGGCGCAAGGTCTACCCGGATGTACAGACTCAGCAGCAAGCCAACGCCGGGACCCTCGACGAAGCGGCGCAAACCGACGGCCTGTCGATCCACGGCGGTTTCTTCCTCGGGCCGCGCAGTTTCTATGAACGCTTGCGTGAGTTGCCGCTGAGCAAACGGCTTGAATTCAACATGACCCGCATCAGCTACATCAACGAGCTGTACGGTCAGGAAGAACTCAAACGTCTGCAGCGTCTGGATGCGCGGTTCATCAACACCGTGTTCACCATGACCCTGCTGGGTGCCGGGGTGGCGGATCAACTGGAAGACGGGCGGGTACTCAGCGGCGTCGGCGGGCAATACAACTTCGTTGCCCAGGGGCATGCGTTGCACGATGCGCGCTCCATCCTGCTGCTGCGCAGCTGGCGCGAATCCGGTGGCGATGTCAGCTCGAACATTGTCTGGGAATACGGCCATTGCACGATTCCACGGCACCTGCGCGATATCGTGGTCACCGAGTACGGCATCGCCGATCTGCGCGGCAAGTCGGATGCGGTGGTGATCGAGGCGTTGCTCAATATCAGCGATTCACGCTTCCAGCAGGGCCTGATCGAGCAGGCGCAGAAGGTCGGCAAGCTGCCGAAGGATTTCCGTCTCGATCCTCGTTTTGCCGACAACACCCCGCAACGCTTGCAGGCGATTGCCGCGCGGCATCCGAACCTGTTTCCGGAGTATCCGCTGGGCTGCGACTTCACTGAGGTCGAGAAGGATCTGTTGCGGGCGCTGAACTGGCTCAAGAGCAAATTCAAGCTGACCGAGATTCTGGAGCTGGGCAAGGCGGCGCTGGATGCGCCTGAGGCTTCGCTGTATCCGGAGCATCTGGCGCGCATGCAGCTCACTGATCCGGAAGGTCTGAAGGAAGACCTGTTTCAGCGGTTGTTGCTAACGGGCCTGAAGGCCACCGCGCAATAACAAACAACAAAAAACCTGTGGGAGCGGGCTTGCCCGCGATGGCGGTTTATCACTCAACTAGGATGTTGAAGGATATGGCCCCATCGCTGGCAAGCCAGCTCCCACAGGTATTGCAGTGTGTTTGCGCCTATCAGCGATTACTCGATGAAAGTCACCACGCCATCCTTCAGCGACTTCACGCGAGCCAGCGACTCGACGCGGTAACCCTGCGAATCCAGTTCCGCACGGCCGCCCTGGAACGACTTCTCGATCACGATGCCCAGGCCCGCGACGGTGGCGCCGGCCTGCTTGATGATCGAGATCAGCGCCTGGGACGCCTTACCGTTGGCCAGGAAGTCGTCGATGATCAGCACGCGGTCGCTGCTGGTCAGGTGACGCGGGGAGATGGCCACGGTGCTTTCGGTCTTCTTGGTGAACGAGTAAACGGTGGCCGACAGCAGGTTTTCAGTCAGGGTCAGGGACTGTTGCTTGCGGGCGAAGATCACCGGCACGCCGAGGTTCAGGCCGGTCATGATCGCCGGGGCGATGCCAGAGGCTTCGATGGTGACGATCTTGGTGATGCCCGAATCCTTGAACAGCGTGGCGAATTCGTCGCCGATCAGCTTCATCAGGGCCGGGTCGATCTGGTGGTTCAGGAAGGCGTCGACCTTCAGGACCTGGTCGGAAAGCACAATGCCTTGTTCGCGGATTTTCTGGTGCAATGCTTCCATGAAGCTGTCCTCATTTGACGCTTTGTGCGTCGAAGGTCTAGTAAAAAGTGGTCAATTCTAGCGCTTTAACATCGCGCGTATATCAGCCAATGCGCTGTTGCCCCGCACGGCTTTGACTTCGGTCGGTGTGTCGTCGTTGCCTTCCCAGGCCAGGTCGTCCGGCGGCAGCTCATCGAGGAAGCGGCTTGGCGCGCAGTCGATGATCTCGCCGTACTGTTTGCGCTTGGCGGCGAAAGTAAACGCGAGGGTCTGGCGCGCGCGGGTGATGCCCACGTAAGCCAGGCGGCGTTCTTCTTCGATGGTGTCGGCTTCGATGCTGGAGCGGTGCGGGAGGATTTCCTCTTCCATGCCCATGATGAACACGTAAGGGAATTCCAGGCCCTTGGACGCATGCAGGGTCATCATCTGCACGCCTTCGGCGCCGTCTTCCTCTTCCTGCTGACGTTCCAGCATGTCACGCAGGACGAGTTTGCCGATGGCGTCCTCGACGGTCATTTCGCCGTCTTCGTCTTTTTCCAGGGTGTTCTTCAAGGCTTCGATCAGGAACCAGACGTTGCTCATCCGGTAGTCCGCAGCCTTGTCGCTGGAACTGTTGGTGCGCAGCCAGTTCTCGTAGTCGATGTCCATGACCATGCTGCGCAGGGCGGAGATCGGGTCTTCGCCGGCGCATTGCTCGCGCACCTTGTCCATGAAGCGCTTGAAGCGCGACAGGCGATCAGTGAAGCGGCTGTCCAGATGCTCGCCCAGGCCGAGTTCGTCGGTGGCGGCGTACATCGAGATCTTGCGTTCGGTGGCGTAGTTGCCGAGTTTTTCCAGGGTCGTCGAGCCGATTTCACGGCGCGGCACGTTGATCACCCGCAGGAAGGCGTTGTCGTCGTCCGGGTTCACGATCAGGCGGAAGTAGGCCATCAGGTCTTTCACTTCCTGACGCCCGAAGAAGCTGTTGCCGCCGCTCAAACGGTATGGCACTTGATGGTGCTGCAGTTTCAGCTCGATCAGCTTGGCCTGGTAGTTGCCGCGATAGAGGATCGCGAAATCGCTGTACGGGCGGTCGGTGCGCAAGTGCAGGCTGAGGATTTCCATGGCCACGCGCTCGGCTTCGGCGTCCTCGTTGCGGCAGCGGATCACGCGGATCTCGTCGCCGTGGCCCATTTCACTCCACAGCTGCTTTTCGAATTCGTGCGGGTTGTTCGAGATCAGCACGTTGGCGCAGCGCAGGATGCGGCTGGTGGAGCGGTAGTTCTGCTCCAGCATCACCACTTTCAGGGACGGGTAGTCGTCCTTGAGCAGCATCAGGTTTTCCGGCCGCGCGCCACGCCAGGCGTAGATCGACTGGTCGTCGTCGCCCACCACGGTGAACTGGTTACGCTTGCCGATGAGCATTTTCACCAGCAAATACTGGCTGGCGTTGGTGTCCTGGTATTCGTCGACCAGCAGGTAACGCACCTTGTTCTGCCACTTTTCGAGGATGTCGGCGTGCTCTTCGAAGAGTTTAACCGGCAGCAGGATCAGGTCGTCGAAGTCCACCGCGTTGAACGCCTTGAGCGTGCGCTGATAGTGGGTGTAGACGATGGCGGCGGTCTGTTCCTTGGGGTTACGGGCGTTTTCCAGGGCCTCGGCCGGCAGGATCAGATCGTTTTTCCAGGCGCCGATCATGTTCTTGATCTCGTCGACGCCGTCGTCGCCTGCATATTCCTTCTGCATGATGTCAGTCATCAGCGACTTGACGTCGGTTTCATCGAAGATCGAGAAACCGGGTTTGTAGCCCAGCCGTTCATGTTCCTTGCGGATGATGTTCAGGCCCAGGTTATGGAAGGTGCAGACCGTCAGGCCGCGACCTTCGCCTGCACGCAGCAGGGTGCCGACCCGTTCCTTCATCTCGCGCGCGGCCTTGTTGGTGAAGGTCATGGCGACGATGTATTGGGCACGGATGCCGCAGTTCTGGATCAGGTGCGCGATCTTGCGCGTGATCACACTGGTCTTGCCGGAGCCAGCACCGGCGAGCACCAATAGAGGGCCGCCGACGTAGTTCACGGCTTCTTGCTGCCGGGGATTGAGTCGGGACATACGAAAATTCGGGAGTCGTTGACGAAATGGGCCGGCATTTTAACAGGCTCAGCGATTTGTGCTGCTCTCTCCGACTTGTGACGCAACACGCGATTCAAATTTGCCGGTTTTGTTACTTTCACGCAGGATGCGCGGTGATTTTGCGGCTAATGTTCTCATTCGTGACACAAAATAACGTTTTGATAACCGTTGTCGTTTGGTCATTGGTAGCCGCAACGGCATAATGCCCGCCGCCCACATCATTGCAGAGTCTAGGGAGTCAGCTTGACTACGCCTGTCGAACCCTTGCGTTTGCTGCTACTGGCCGAAGAGCCAGCGTGGACAGCGTTATTGCGCGAGTGTCTGGCTCCGTTGGGGAGTGCGGCGGTGCTGATCAGCGCGCCGAGCTGGGAGTCGGTCAGCAGTCTGTTCGAAGACAACCGCCACGCGGTGTTGTTGACCGTTCCCGCGTTGCAGCCGGCGCCCGGCCGTTGCAGCCTGCCGACGGTATTGCTTCTGGAACACGAGCCGGCGACCGCGCCCGACGGCGTCAGCGACTGGCTGGTATTCGATGCCCTCGATGCCGGCATGCTACGGCGTTGCCTGCGGCATGTGCGCGAACGCGGCGTGCTGGAAAACACCCTGCAACGCCTGGCCGAGCAGGATCCGCTGACTGGCATCGCCAACCGTCAGGGTTTCCAGACTCTTCTGACGGCGCGCCTCGCCGAAAATGACGGCCGCGGCCTGGCCCTCGGGCATCTTGATCTCGACAACTTCCGCCACGCCAACGACGCCCTCGGCCACCAGGCCGGCGACCGCCTGATCCTGCAAGTCGTCGCACGGCTGAAAAGTCAGCTGGAAGTCGGCGATCAACTGGCGCGCCTCGGCAGCGATGAATTCGCCTTGCTGATCGATACCCGTCGCGCCCCGCAACGGGCCGAATGGATGGCCGAACGCATCACCGAGGCTTTGGCCGAACCCTACTGGGTCGATGGCGAAAGCCTGCTGATAGGCTCCAGCCTCGGTATCGCCCATGCCCGCGCCCAGGGCGGCGCCGATCCGCTGATGTGGCACGCGCACATCGCCATGCAGCAGGCCAAGAGCACGCAAGGCTGCACCTTTCACATCTTCAACGAACGAATCAACCGCAACGCGCGAAGCATGGCCGACCTCGAAAGCGAGCTGCGCCGGGCCTTGCGTCGCGACGAGCTGGAGCTGCACTACCAGCCGCGCCTGAACCTGCAGGACGGCCAGATCGTCGGCCTCGAAGCGCTGGTGCGCTGGCGCCACAGCGAACGCGGCCTGCTACCACCGAGCGAATTCGTGCCGCTGGCGGAGCAGAGCGGTCTGATCGTGCCGCTGGGTTACTGGGTGATTTCCCGGGCCCTGCGCGATATGCAGGCGTTGCGCGAACGCGGATTGCCGGCGCTGCATATGGCGATCAACCTGTCGTTCCGCCAGTTTCAGGACAGCCAGTTGCTGCCGACGCTCAGCCGTCTGATCGCCGAGCGCGGAGTCGAAGCGCAGTGGCTGGAATTCGAACTCACCGAAACCGCTGTGATGCGCCGCAGCGATCTGGTCAAGCAGACCATGGACGCTCTCGGTCGCCTCGGCGTGCGTTTCTCGCTGGATGATTTCGGCACCGGGTTCTCGTCGTTCGTGCACCTCAACAGCCTGCCGATCACCTTGCTGAAGATCGACAAGAGTTTCGTCGGCGGCATGGAGCAGCGCGAAGAGAACCGCAAACTGGTGCACGCGATGATCAACCTTGCGCACAACCTGCACCTGGAAGTGGTTGCCGAAGGGGTGGAAACCCGCGAGCAACTGGATCTGTTGCGCGGGTTCGGTTGCGATCAGGTGCAGGGTTACCTGATCAGCAAGCCGTTGCCGTTGACGGAACTGGTTGATTACCTGGTGGCTGATGCCAGTCAGCCGCCGCTGGGCATTGTGGTCTGACGAACCAGTAAGCGGGAGCAAGGTTGCTCCCGCCGACCTGTCATTCCGGCTGAGCGATCTTGAAGCCTTGAGCTTGCGGTTCGAGCCGAATCATCCGCTTCATCTTCCATTCGAACGCCAGCGTCAGGCTCACCGCCGCACACGCCAGCCCCAGCGCCAGACCCCACCAGACGCCGGTCGGCCCCCAGTGCAAATGGAACGCCATCAGCCACGCCGCCGGCGCGCCGATCAGCCAGTAGCAACCGAGCCCGACCAGAAACGTGGTCTTGGCATCCTTGAGCCCGCGAATGCAGCCCATGGCAATCGTCTGCGTGCCGTCGAACAGCTCGAACCACGCTGCCACGGCGAGCAGGCTCACCGCCAGACGAATCACCTCGGCAAACGCCGGATCGTTATGGTCGAGGAACAAGCCGACCAACTGATTCGGCAGCAGCCAGAACACCATCGCAAACCCCAGCATTACCACTGCTCCGAAGACGATGCCGACCCGCCCGGACATCCGCGCATCGCTCAATTGCCCGGCGCCGTAATGCTGGCCGACGCGCATGGTGATCGCATACGACATCCCCGCCGGAACCATGAACGCCACCGAGACGATTTGCAGAGCGATCTGGTGCGCCGCCAGTTGCGTGCTGCCCATGGTGCCCATGCACAGCGCCGCGAAGGCGAACAGCCCGACTTCCACCGCGTAGGTCCCGCCGATCGGCAGACCCAAGCGCCAGAGCTCTTTGAGGTACTGCCGGTTCGGCCGCGACAGGCCTTCACGCAGCGGGTAAGCGTCGTAGGCCGGATGCCGGCGAATGTGCCAGGCCAGTGCGAGAGCCATGCAGTTGGCGACAATCGCCGTGACCAGGCCGATACCGGTCAGCCCGAGCTGCGGCAGGCCGAACATGCCGGTGATCAGCGCGTAATTGAGCAGGAAGTTGGCCACCGTGCCGGCGAGGCTGATGACCATCACCGGCGTTGCCCGGCCGATGGCGCTGGTGAAACCGCGTAAGGCCATGAAACTCAGGTAGCCGGGCAGGGCGAACGGCAGGGCGACCAGAAATTGCCCGGCGGCGTTGACGTTGGTCTCGGTCTGGCCGAACAGCAACAGCACCGGTTTCAGATTCCACAACAGCAGCCCGGCACCGAGTGCCATCAGCCACGCCAGCCATAGCCCGGCCTGGGTCAGGCGGGCGGCGCCGATGATGTCGCCGGCGCCCTGACGAATCGCCACCAGAGTGCCGACCGCCGCAATCACGCCAATGCAGAAGATCGACACGAACGAATAACTCGCCGCGCCCAGACCGCCGCCGGCCAGCGCTTCGGGACTGAGGCGGGCCATCATCAGGGTGTCGGTCAGCACCATCAGCATGTGCGCCAACTGCGAGGCGATCAACGGCCCCGCCAGCCGCAGGATGGCCCAGAGTTCGGTACGCACAGGACGCTGCATGTTTTCACATCCTTATAAAAGAGGGAGCAAGAGACCGTCGATTCTCAGGGTTTGGCGCGGGTTGCACAAAGGGATAAAAAGGATGGGTAGCATGATTAAAACTCATCCTGTCGCGATTCTGCTAAGTTGGCGCAATCCCGCCATTGGAGCGTTGTGCATGTCCCGTCGTCTTCCACCCTTGTATGCTCTGCGCGCATTCGAAGCGGCGGCCCGCCACAGTTCGTTCACCCGGGCAGCCGAAGAGTTGTCGATCACTCAGAGTGCGGTGAGCCGGCACATCCGCACGCTCGAAGAGCATTTCGCCTGCCGCTTGTTCCACCGCAGCGGGCGCAACCTGCAACTGACCGAGTCGGCACGCCTTCTGCTGCCGGGCATCCGTGATGGCTTTGCCGCGCTGGAACGGGCCTGCAATACCTTGCGCGCCGAAGATGACATCCTGCGCATGAAAGCCCCGTCGACCCTGACGATGCGCTGGTTGCTGGCCCGGCTCAGTCGCTTCCGCCATTTGCAGCCAGGAAACGAGGTGCAACTGACCAGCGCGTGGATGGACGTGGATTCGGTGGACTTCAATAACGAACCCTTCGATTGCGCGGTGTTGTTGAGTGACGGGCATTTTCCGCCGGACTGGGAAGCCAGCCTGCTGTTTCCGGAGGAGCTGATTCCGGTCGGCGCGCCGAATCTGCTCAACGATCAGCCGTGGGACGTGGCGCGGCTGGCCAGCGCCGAATTGCTGCACCCGACACCGGACCGCCGCGACTGGCGCAGTTGGCTGGAGCACATGGGGCTGTCGGATCAGGTGTCGCTCAAGGGCGGACAGGTGTTCGATACTCTGGAACTCGGGATGATTGCGGCGGCTCGGGGCTATGGGGTTTCCATGGGCGATCTGCTGATGGTGGCCGAGGATGTCGCGCAAGGACGCTTGAGTCTGCCGTGGCCGACGGCGGTCGCCAGCGGCCTGAATTATTACCTGGTGTGGCCAAAGACTCGTCCGGGAGGTGAACGTTTGCGCCGTCTGAGCGACTTCCTGCAAGGCGAAGTCCGCGCCATGGCGCTGCCGGCGGTCACGCGCTTGAGCTGAAACGTTCGAGCCTGCACAATGCCGGCCTTTCGCCATAACCCTGCTGTTCGCTCAAGTATTCGGTTTTACCGCCGAATACGTGCATGTGGAACCGTCGTGCCGGTGGCCACGATTTACCCCCATTAGAAAATTACCCGAGCTGCGATCAAGGAGGATCGGAAGTTCGGCCAGGAGCTGTCCATGTCTCAACCTCGCGCTCGGATCGCCTCGCAGCTGGGCCTCGCGCTCGCCGTGATACTGGCGATAGTCATCAGCGGCAGTACGGTGTTCGCCCTGCGTTCGCTGGACACCGCCAATCTCGCCACCCGTGAAGAACACCTGGCCAGCGAGGCACGCCTGCTCGCCGACCAGCTGAGCACTTTTCACGGCACGCTGCGCGAAAGCACCCAGCGCCTGAGCGGGTTGTTCGAGAAGCGCTTCATCGCGGGTCTGAGCATTCACCCGAGCGAGCCGGTCAATGTTGCGGGCACCCAGACCCCGGGCCTGCACTTGGGCAGCGAGGTGTTGAACAACAACTTCAAGGAAGTCGACGAGTTCAAGCAGATGACGGCGGGCGTTGCCACGCTGTTCGTGCGCAGCGGCGAAGACTTCATTCGCGTCAGCACCTCTCTGAGCAAACAAGACGGCACCCGCGCCATCGGCACCGTGCTCGACCACGCTCACCCGGCCTATGCGAAATTGATGGCGGGGCAGGGTTACGTCGGTCGCGCCTTGCTGTTCGATCGCTCCTACATGACTCAGTACACCCCGGTGCGTGACAGCAGCGGCAAGGTAATCGCGGTGTTGTTCGTCGGCTTCGATTACACCGACGCGCAGAACGCCCAGTTCGCCAATCTCAAGCGCTTCCGTATCGGCCAGACCGGCTCGCTGGCGCTGCTGGACGAGAAGAACCAGTGGCTGGTGGCGCCGGCCGGTGTGCAGGCGCTGGATCAAGCGGTTCCTGTAATCAACGGTCTGGCGAAAACGCCGGGTAAAGGACAGTTCTGGAGCGACAAGTCCGAAGACTTCTACAGCATCGCCGTGCCGTTCGAGGGTGGCCCGTGGTCGGTGGTGGCGAGCATGCCGAAAGCCGAGATCCGCGCGGTGACCTGGAGCGTCGGCACTCAGCTGGCCATCGGCAGTCTGCTGGCGATGCTGCTGGCGGTCGGCTCCGTGGTCTGGTTGCTGCGCAGCAAACTGGCACCGCTGGGCGATCTGGTCCGCCAGGCTGAAGCCCTGGGCGCCGGCGATCTGAGCGTGCGCCTGAGTGTGTCGAGCAACGACGAGATTGGCCAGTTGGCCCGCGCGTTCAACCAGATGAGCCAGGCCCTGTCGACCATGGTCGAGCACATCCGCCGCGCCTCGGAAGAGGTCAACCGTCGGGCTCAAGCGCTGTCCGGTCTGTCTGGCGGCGCCTATGAAGGCATGGAGCAACAGTCTGGCGAAATCACCAGCATGGCCGGCGCCGTTGAAGAGTTCTCCGCCACGTCGCTGAACATTGCCGACAACATGGGCAACACCCAGCGTCTGGCCCAGGAAAACGCCCAGCAGACCCAGATCGGTCGCACGTCGATGGAAGAAGCGTCTTCCTCGCTGGAGCAGATTGCCGGCGCACTGAACACCACCGCGACCGTGATCAACACGCTCGGTCAGCGCTCCCAGGAAATCGGCGGCATCGTCAGCGTGATCACCTCGATTGCCGAACAGACCAACCTGCTGGCACTCAACGCTGCCATCGAAGCGGCCCGTGCCGGTGAACAAGGTCGCGGGTTTGCCGTGGTGGCCGACGAAGTGCGCAGCCTCGCCTCGCGTACCCGTCAGGCGACGGATGAAATTTCCAGCATGATTCACAGCATTCAGCAGGAAACCGGCAACGCCATCAGCAACATGGAGCAGGGCAACCTGCTGATGCAGGAAGGCCTGTCGCGCAATGCCAATGTGGCGTCGGCGCTGGCGCGCATTGACGAGCAAAGCCGCTCGGCGGGTGAGCAGTTTGCCGCGATCACCACCGCGACTCAGGAGCAGAGCAGCACCGCGACTTTGCTCAGCAGCAACTTGCAGAGCATCGCGATGGCCAACAGCGAGCAGCGCGAAGTGGTATCGAACCTGGCCATCACCGCCAAGGAACTGGAAGGCCTCGCAGCCGACCTGCGCCAGGAAGTCGACCGCTTCCGGTGAGGCGTCTCTGAAATAGCTATCGCGAGCAGGCTCGCTCCCACAGGTTTTTTGTTGGACCTGTGAGAGCGAGCCTGCTTGCGTTTGGGCCCGCCACGACCTCGACACTTACTGAGTCGCCGGCCGATACTGCAACGCTTCGGCCAGATGTTCGCGACTGATATCCGCGCACTTCTCCAGATCCGCCAGCGTCCGCGCGACCTTGAGCAGCCGATGCGCCGAGCGCAGCGACAAGGTCAGTCTTTCGCACGCCGTCTCCAGCCAGGTTTCATCGGCTGTGGATAACTTGCAGTGCTTCTTCAGCCCCGGCAAATCGAGAAATGCATTGGCACAGCCCTGGCGTTTTTGCTGACGATCGCGGGCCTCTGCGACCAATGTGGCCGCGCTGGCGCTGTCCTCTCCCGGTTCCACCGCAGGGTTCAACGCTGTCGCCTCCCGCGCCACCGTCAGGTGCAAATCGATCCGGTCCAGCAACGGCCCCGACAGTTTGTTGCGATAGCGCTGCACCATGTCCGGCGTGCACGAACACTTGCCGCTCGGTTCGCCAAGATATCCACAGGGACAGGGATTCATCGCCGCCACCAGCTGGAATCTCGCGGGAAACCGCACCCTTTCCTTGGCCCGTGCGATGACGATGCAGCCGGATTCCAGCGGTTCGCGCAGAACCTCCAGCACCTTGCGATCAAACTCGGGCAGTTCATCGAGAAACAGTACGCCGTGATGGGCGAGCGTGATTTCGCCGGGTTGCGGTTTTGAGCTGCCACCGACCAGTGCCGGCCCGGAGGCCGAGTGATGCGGCTGGCGAAACGGGCGCTGCGGCCAGTGGGTCAACGGTGCGCCGCTGGCGACGGATTGAATCGCCGCCACCTCCAGCGCTTCGCTCTCGGCCAGCGGTGGCAGCAAACCGGGTAATCGACTTGCCAGCAACGTCTTGCCCGTCCCCGGCGGCCCGCTGAACAGTAGGTTGTGCGCGCCGGCGGCGGCAATCAGCAGCGCCCGTTTGGCGGCCAGTTGGCCCTGTACTTCATTCAGGTCGGGATAGGGTTTGGCGGCATGGATCAGCCCATCCGAGACATAAGGCTCGACCGGCGTATGCCCGTTGAAATGCGCCACGGCCTCCAGCAGATGATCCACCGCGATCACCCTCAGCCCAGATGCCAGACAAGCCTCCTCGGCATTCGCCCGTGGCACCACCAGCGTCCGCCCGGCCTTGCGCGCTGCCAGTGCCGCCGGCAACACCCCGCGCACCGCCCGCACGGCACCGGACAACGCCAGTTCGCCAAGGCACTCCACGTCATCCAGCGTCAACGTCGGCACCTGCACACTCGCCGACAGAATCCCCAGCGCAATCGCCAGATCGAACCGCCCGCCATCCTTGGGCAAATCAGCCGGCGCCAGATTCAGCGTGATCCGCCGCGCCGGAAACTGCAGCCCCGAATTGATGATCGCACTGCGCACCCGGTCCTTGCTCTCTTTCACCGCGGCTTCGGGCAGGCCGACCATGGTCAGCGAGGGCAGGCCGTTGGCCAGGTGGACTTCGACGGTGACGGCGGGAGCATCCACGCCAATCTGGGCGCGGCTGTGGACGATGGCGAGTGACATGGTCGTTCCTTGAAAAGACAGAGGCCGCTTCCTGCGGGTTTTTGAAGGGTAGTTGAGCGGGGTTCTAGCGTTTGAGTAGAGGTTTACAAGACGTATCAGAAAGCGGTTGTGAGGCCCGATGCACTCATCTTCTGCCTGCTAACAGACCACTTGGCTCAAGCTCAGGTCCGCACGTAACGGCAACTTCAATAAACCTCCGTTGATTGGCTGACAATTTCCAGCCAGTCGGAGTGCTTCGAGGTGTAGTTCAACAACCTGAAGTAGCTTTGTCTTTCTCTTTTTATCCTTCACAGAGACCTCATTCCTGATGGGTGTCGCTAATGTAATGACAGGCGTAAGGACAACATAAATAGGCGCAGACGCTGATTTTTGTAGGGGCATGCCCTAATAGTTGTAGGACGCCAGCGAAAGCGACCCGACGGTCTTGTATCGCAAAGTCGGATGCTCCAGTTTGGCCGCTCAATGCAGCCTCTGGAGGCGAAAAATGGACCGCAATGGTATGCGCCCGATTCATCCGGGTGAGGTTCTGAATAAGGAATTCATGGAGCCGTTGGGCATGACTGTCATGGACTTGGCCATGCCCACAAACTGGCCTGAAACCGAGATCGAGAAGCTTGTGAAATGCCAGCTCAGGATCTGCGCCGATCTGGCAATCAGGCTGGCCATTCACCTCAACACCACGACTGAGTTCTGGATGAATCTTCAGTCGACTTACGATTTGCGAAAAGCTGGAGTTTAGAGAGGAGCTTCCGTCCGTGATCAAGTGGAGTGGCTGGCGCATTGCGCTTGATCTGAATTCAAGGTCGTACGGCGGGGAGCTGAACAGTTGCTGTGACTACTCCTCAGAAAACCGATTGTTGCAGCTATCTCGAGGCGAAAAAAAAACCGCCTTGAGGAGACGGTTTTCAGTTGCAGGCTTCGGTGAGGCCAAGGCCTGCGCATCCTTAGTGGACACACTCGCGTATCCCGAGGTTATGCATGTTTGATCGCTGGCGCAAGCATCAACGAAATTCCGCCAGCCAGTGGCAGGCTGGGATGAGGACTCACTCAGCCGGCGGCGTCAGCTTCGCTTCCAGCTCCGCCACCTTCGCCTCAAGGCTCTCGAGCCGGGCGCGAGTGCGCGCCAGCACTACCATCTGACTGTCAAACTCTTCGCGGCTCACCAGGTCCAGTTTGCTGAAGGCGCTTTGCAGCAGCATCTTGAACTGGCTTTCGATTTCGGCTTTTGGCAAGGGCGTGTCGCCGCTGAACAGGCGGGAGGCGGTGCCGCTCAGGGCGTCGAGGAAGTCTTTGGGCGCGAGCATGGGATATGTCCTGGAAACAATGGCCGGCAGTGTATCACGCAGTGTCTATAGTCATTGGCGCAGGCACGGATGCACGCTTTTCGCGCAACTGGATGCACGGCCGCGCACCGTTGTTGTGCGTATCCCGAGTGCCATTTGGGTGATGGCATCTGCCGCAGCGGCCAAGGGATTGAAATCAGTGGTTTTTGGCGAGATGGCAAGCTTTCTGCTTAGTCACCTTCGACCCATGCACTGATGCAGTCGCTGTGACGAATGCAGTGCGGCAGACGGAGCGGGGAGTTTCGTCTGGAGCGGTTAGCTGGCGTCGACAACGAAGCGTTACAAAGCCAGGCACTGCGCTTAGACTTGAGTCGGGTTTGTTTTCCTGGGGCAAGTCCACCAATTCGGGAGAGAGTTTCATGAAGCTAGTCACTGCCATCATCAAGCCGTTCAAGTTGGACGACGTGCGCGAGTCGCTGTCCGAAATCGGCGTGCAGGGCATTACCGTTACTGAAGTCAAAGGCTTCGGTCGGCAGAAGGGTCACACCGAGCTGTATCGCGGCGCGGAGTATGTGGTCGATTTTCTGCCCAAGGTGAAAATCGACGTTGCCATCGACGACAAGGATCTGGATCGGGTTATCGAGGCGATAACCAAGGCTGCCAACACCGGCAAGATCGGTGACGGCAAGATCTTCGTGGTCAATCTGGAACAGGCGATCCGCATCCGTACCGGCGAAACCGATACCGACGCGATCTAAACGCCGCCACAAACCCAACGCCCCAGGAGAAAACAATATGACTCTGCGTAAATTCGCAGGGCTAGGAGCCCTGTTGTCTATCGTAATGCCCGGCCTGGCCATGGCGGCAGACGAAGTGGCAGCTCCAGTCCTGAACTCCGGCGACACCGCCTGGATGCTCACCTCCACAGCCCTCGTGCTGTTCATGACCATTCCTGGCCTCGCGCTGTTCTACGGCGGCATGGTTCGGTCGAAAAACATTCTTTCCGTGATGATGCAGTGCTTCGCCATTACCGGTCTGATCAGCGTCCTGTGGGTCATTTATGGCTACAGCATCGCGTTCGACACCACCGGCATGGAGCAGGGCGTCGTCAACTTCAACTCGTTCGTGGGCGGTTTCGGCAAGGCGTTCCTGGCCGGCGTCACCCCAGCGAGCCTGACCGGCCCGGCGGCGCTGTTCCCCGAGGCGGTCTTCATCACCTTCCAGATGACCTTCGCGATCATCACCCCGGCGCTGATCGTCGGTGCGTTCGCCGAGCGGATGAAGTTCTCCGCGATGCTGATCTTCATGGGCATCTGGTTCACCCTTGTCTACGCACCGATCGCGCACATGGTCTGGTCCGGCAACGGCGGCCTGATGTGGGACTGGGGCGTACTCGACTTCGCCGGCGGCACCGTGGTGCACATCAACGCCGGTGTGGCCGGTCTGATTGCCTGCCTGGTACTGGGTAAACGCAAAGGCTTCCCGACCACCCCGATGGCGCCACACAATCTGGGTTACACCCTGATGGGCGCAGCGATGCTGTGGGTTGGCTGGTTCGGCTTCAACGCCGGTTCCGCTGCGGCTGCCAACGGCACCGCCGGCATGGCGATGCTGGTGACCCAGATTGCGACCGCCGCTGCGGCACTGGGCTGGATGTTCGCCGAGTGGATCACTCACGGCAAACCAAGCGCACTGGGTATCGCATCCGGCGTCGTCGCAGGTCTGGTCGCGATCACTCCGGCCGCTGGCACCGTGGGCCCGATGGGCGCACTGGTGATCGGTCTGGCGGCAGGCGTGGTGTGCTTCTTCTGCGCTACCACCCTGAAACGCAAACTCGGTTATGACGACTCCCTGGACGCCTTCGGCGTGCACGGTATCGGCGGTATCCTCGGCGCGATCCTGACCGGTGTGTTTGCTGCACCGTCGCTGGGTGGCTTCGGCACCGTCACCGACATCGCCGCACAAGTCTGGATTCAGTGCAAAGGCGTCGGCTTCACCGTGATCTACACCGCGATCGTCACCTTCATCATCCTCAAGGTGCTGGATGCCGTGATGGGTCTGCGCGTGACCGAGGAAGAAGAATCGGTCGGCCTGGATCTGGCACAACACAACGAGCGCGGCTACAACCTGTAAGCACGCGCCGCAAAAAACTTGCCCGGCTCGCCGGGCATTTTTTTGTCTGGAATTTGTCTTCCCTGATACAGCTGAAAGGATTTTTCGTACTGCTTTGGTCGTGTTTACGACGAGTGTTTTTCTGCGGCCAAAGGCTTACATCATTGAAGGAATATTAGGGCCTTTGTTTTTTTCCAGAGCGCGCTAGAATGCGCCCCGAACGTGCGGAGAACTGTATGTGGCAACAGACTCTGATAACCCTGCGGGCACGGCCCCGGGGCTTTCATCTGGTGACGGACGAGTTGCTCGCCGGCCTGCCTGAACTCAAGGCATGCCGGGTCGGTCTGTTGCATTTGTGGCTGCAGCATACCTCGGCGTCGTTGACCATCAACGAGAACGCCGATCCGGCGGTACGTCGCGACTTCGAACGATTTTTCAATCGTCTGATCCCACAAGGAGCAGACGGCTATGAGCATAACGACGAAGGCCTGGACGACCTCCCGGCGCACTTCAAGGCCAGCGTGCTGGGCTGTCAGATCAGTTTGCCGGTAACGGCAGGCCGACTGGCACTGGGCACCTGGCAAGGCGTTTACCTGGGCGAGCACCGTGATCATGGCGGTGCCCGTAAAGTCCTCGCCACCTTGCACGGTGAAGGGGCATAAACCGTTGGTCACCAATGGTTACCGATTTTTTTCCGGCGACTTTCGACAGTCGCCAAAGCTGGTCTATAACTAATCTGCTTTTCGCAAGTCATGAGGTAGAACATGAGCGACGATGATCTGGAAAACGACGACCTCGAAGTAGGCGACGAAGACGAGGCCGAAGACGGTCTGGAAGCAGCAGCGGAAGACGTTGCTGAAGACGATGGCGGTGACGATACGCCGGCCCCGGCTGCCAAAGGCAAGGCCAAGGCTGCGGTGTCGGTCGACGAGTTGCCGAGCATCGAAGCCAAGAACAAGGAGCGCGATGCCCTGGCCAAGGCCATGGAAGAGTTCCTTGCGCGCGGCGGCAAGGTGCAGGAAGTGGAGGCCAACGTGGTCGCCGATCCGCCCAAGAAGCCGGACAACAAGTACGGCAGCCGCCCTATCTGAGGCGTGTCGCTTGCTTGCTGAAAAAGCCCGCCGTCGCTGCGGGCTTTTTCATGGGCGAAAGAAAGTTAGCCGCGGCTGTTCCAGCGGGCGAGCACCGCGGGCAGATCGTTCAGGCTACGAATCTCGGCATCCGGCAGGCGCTCCGCTTCCCAGTCCTTGCCGGCCGGGTTGAACCAGATCGCTCGCAGACCGGCCTGCTGCGCCCCGGCGATGTCATCCCCCGGGTGATCGCCGATATGCACAGCGGCTTCGGCGCTCACGCCGCCGCGCTGCAACGCTTCATGGAACAGTCGAGCATCCGGCTTGGCTATGCCGATGTCTTCGGCACACAACGCAAACTTGAAGTAATCCGCCAGCCCGAGACGACGGACATCGGCGTTGCCGTTGGTGACCACCCCGAGGGCGTAATGCTTGGCGAGGGTTTCCAGGATCGGCTCGACCTCCGGGAACACCTCGATCTGATGCCGCGCATGCAGAAACACTTCAAAACTCTTGTCCGCCAGATCCGACGCTTCGCCGTGGGCGTACCCGGCTTCTTCCAGCGCATGGAACAGCACGCGCCGGCGCAACGCGCTGATGCGGTGCTTCAGGCCCGGTTCGTTGGCCAGCACCCGCTCGCGGATCGACCACAGATGCTCGACCGGCACCGCGCCCAGATTCGGCGCATGTTCGCTCAGCCATTCGCGCAAAACCGCTTCGGCGCTGACGATCACCGGGGCGGTGTCCCACAAGGTGTCGTCGAGGTCGAAGGTGATCAACTGGATGCTCATGAATCGTCGCCTTTCATGCGTTTGGCCCGTGGGTGGGCGCTGTCGTAGACCGCCGCCAGGTGCTGGAAGTCCAGGTGGGTATAGATCTGGGTGGTCTTGATGTCCGAGTGGCCGAGCAGTTCCTGCACCGCTCGCAGGTCCTGAGAGGACTCGAGCAAATGGCTGGCGAAGGAGTGCCGCAGCATGTGCGGGTGCAGGTTCTGTCCCAGCTCGCGTTCGCCGGCCAGTTTGACCCGCACCTGAATCGCGCGCGGGCCAAGGCGTCGGCCTTGCTGGCTGACGAATACCGCGTCGTCCGCCGGATTGGTCAGCGCCCGCAGCGGCAGCCATTGCTCCAGTGCTTCCCGGGCCTTTTTGCCGACGGGCAACAGACGCGTCTTGCTGCCCTTGCCGAGCACCTGAACCATGCCGTCGGCCAGATCGAGCTGATCGAGATTGAGCCCGGTCAGCTCCGACAGACGCAGTCCGGAGGAATAGAACAACTCCAGAATCGCCTGATCGCGCCGCGCGAGGAAATCGTCCTCCACGGCACCTTCAAGCAGTTGCAGGGCGCGATCGGTGTCGAGGGTTTTCGGCAGCCGGCGTTCGCCTTTGGGCGGTGCCAGGCCGGTGGCCGGATCGTGATCGCAGAGACCTTCACGATTCAGATAGTGATAGAGCCCGCGCACCGCTGAGAGCAGGCGCGCCAGACTGCGTGAGGACTGGCCCTGGGCATGCAGGCGGGCGATCAGGCTGCGCAGGCGCTGGATGTCCAGCGCCTGCCAGCTATCGATGTTCTGTTTGTTGCACCAGCCGAGGACTTTGTCGAGGTCGCGTCGGTAGGCCGACAGCGTGTGCGGCGACACCTGCCGCTCACTGCGCAGGTGTTCGCAGTAAGCGTCCAGTTGTCGTTCCATGCTCAGCGTACCGAGCGCAGGGAGCTGTTGACCCGTGGCAGCACGCGACCCATGACTTCGGCGATGTAGCTGAGGAACAGCGTGCCGACCGAGCTCTTGTAGTGCTGCGGATCACGGCTGGCGATGGCCAGGATTCCGTGGATGCCCTGATGGCTGACGGCGACCACGGCGGTGGAGCCGATCTGCTTGCGCTGTTCTTCGCCGAACAGGAAGTCCAGCTCATGCTCACGCAGGCTGCCGCTGACGCTCTTGCCTTCGGTGAGCAATCCGCCGATGGCGGTTTGCGCGTCGGCGTGGGTCACCCAGCGGCCGACCGGGGCCGGGTTGTCGCCCAGCAGGATCAGGCTGACGAAGGGCACCTGAAAATCCTGACGCAGGCTGTCTTCGACGCTGATCACCACGTCTTCCAGAGTGGCGGCGTCCATCAGGGCGAGGATCAAGCGGCGGGTCTTGTCGAACAGGCGATCGTTGTCCCGGGCGACGTCCATCAAGTGCGAGAGACGATGACGCATCTCGATGTTGCGGTCGCGCAGGATGGCCATCTGGCGCTCGACCAGCGAGACGGTATCGCCGCGCTGATGGGGGATGCGCAGGGACGGCAGCAGTTCTTCATGCTCGACGAAGAAGTCCGGATGAGCCTCCAGGTACGCGGCAACCGCTGCCGCCTCCAGGCTCTCGGACGCTGATTCACCGGACTGTCGGGCGGGTACCTGAGGCTTATCGGTCATGGCTTCTGCTCACTCAAAGACGCACTTGTCCTTCGTATACGCGCACTGCCGGGCCGGTCATCAACACCGGTTGGCCGGGGCCTGCCCACTCAATGGACAGACGCCCGCCCGGCAGGTCGATCAGCAGTGGCGAATCCATCCACCCCTGACTGATCGCAGCTACAGCAGCAGCGCAGGCACCGGTGCCGCAGGCCTGGGTTTCCCCGGCGCCGCGTTCCCAGACGCGCAGTTGCGCGCGATGGCGGTCGATGACCTGGAGAAAACCGACGTTGACCCGCGCCGGAAAGCGCGGATGGTGTTCGATTTTCGGCCCCAGTTCATGCACCGGTGCAGTGTTGATATCGCTGACCCGCAGCACCGCATGGGGGTTGCCCATGGACACCGCCGCCAGATCGACCGGCGTACCGTCGACATCGACCTGATAACTCAGGGCCTGCTCCGGCGCCTGGAACGGAATGTCCGCCGGCACCAGGCGCGGGGCGCCCATGTTCACGCCGATCTGGCCGTCATTACGCACGTCCAGTTCGATGATGCCGCCCTTGGTCTCGACGCGGATCTGCCGTTTGGCGGTCAGACGCTTGTCGAGCACGAAGCGGGCGAAGCAGCGCGCACCGTTGCCGCACTGCTCCACTTCGGAACCGTCGGAGTTGAAGATCCGGTAACGGAAATCCACATCCGGATTGCTCGGCGCTTCGACGATCAGCAACTGGTCGAAACCGATGCCGGTGTGCCGGTCGCCCCACATTTTTGCGTGCTTGGGCTGAATATGCGCGTGCTGGCTGACCAGGTCGAGAACCATGAAGTCGTTGCCCAGGCCGTGCATCTTGGTAAAACGCAGCAGCATGGGGTTACTCCGGCAGCAGGCTTTCGCCGGCAAACAGCTCGGCCACGGTTTCGCGGCGACGCACTTCAAATGCCTGATCACCATCCACCAGCACTTCAGCGGCACGGCCGCGGGTGTTGTAGTTGGAGCTCATCACGAAACCGTAGGCACCGGCCGAATGCACGGCCAGCAGATCGCCTTCTTCCAGCGCCAGTTCGCGTTCCTTGGCGAGGAAGTCGCCGGTTTCGCAGATCGGGCCGACGATGTCGTAGGTACGCGCAGCAGTATCGCGTGGCTTGACCGGGGTCACGTCCATCCAGGCCTGGTACAGCGCCGGGCGGATCAGGTCGTTCATGGCCGCGTCGACGATAGCGAAGTCTTTGTGCTCGGTGTGCTTGAGGTACTCGACCTGAGTCAGCAGCACACCGGCGTTGGCGACAATGAAGCGGCCCGGTTCGAACACCAGCGCCAGATCACGACCGACCAGACGCTCGCGTACAGCCTTGATGTAATCGGCGGCCAACGGCGGCTCTTCATCGCGATAACGCACACCCAGGCCGCCACCGAGATCGATGTGACGCAGGTGGATGCCGCAATCGCCGAGGCGATCGACCAGATCCAGCAGGCGATCGAGGGCATCGAGGAACGGCGGCAGGGTGGTCAGTTGCGAACCGATGTGGCAGTCGACGCCGACCACTTCCAGGTTCGGCAGGTGCGCGGCACGCACGTACACGTCTTCGGCGTCGGCGATGGCGATGCCGAACTTGTTCTCTTTGAGACCGGTGGAAATGTACGGGTGGGTGCCGGCATCGACGTCCGGGTTCACGCGCAGCGAGATCGGCGCACGAACGCCCAGTTCGGCGGCGACCACTTGCAGGCGCTCGAGCTCGTCGGTGGATTCGACGTTGAAGCAATGCACGCCGACTTCCAGCGCACGGCGCATGTCGTCACGGGTCTTGCCGACGCCGGAGAACACGATCTTGTCCGGGCTGCCGCCGGCGGCCAGAACACGCTCCAGCTCGCCACGGGAAACGATGTCGAAACCGGCACCGATACGGGCCAGGACATTCAGGACGCCGAGGTTGGAATTGGCCTTGACCGCGAAGCACACCAGGTGCGGCATGCCGGCCAGCGCATCGGCGTAGGCCAGGTACTGGGCCTCGATGTGCGCGCGGGAGTAGACGTAGGTCGGTGTGCCGAAGCGATCGGCGATGGCGGACAGCGCCACACCTTCCGCGAACAGTTCCCCGCCACGGTAGTTAAAAGCGTCCATGGCGATCCCTTAGTAAACGTCGTGCTTGTGTGCCTTGGAGACAGGCTGCTTTTGCGAAGACTGGGCTTGCTCGGCCGGGTCCTGATCTTCATCGGGCAGGTACAGCGGGCCTTTTTGACCACAAGCCGAAACAAGGCAGGCAACCGCGACGAGCGCAGCAAGGGAAGAGATCAGGCGCTTCATGGCGAAATCCTTGAAAATGCGTTAATTGCGCCGGAGTATACCGGCCACCCGGCAGCTTGCCTATGCGACGGAACTCCCGTCCGGCGGGGCTCGGGCTGCGGCGCGGAAACTTTTCCCGCGTGGCGGGTGGATATTTCGTCGCCGGGCAGGGCGCTTGGTCGTTATCCTTTGCAATCGGCTGGCAGCGTCCGTATCTTGCGGCGCTTGAGCCTGATCAGACATTTTTTGAGGTTGCCGCAATGAGTTTGTCCGAAGCCCGTTTCCACGATCTGGTCGATGAAACCCAGGAAAAACTGGAAGACATCTTCGACGACAGCGACCTGGACATCGACATGGAGAACTCGGCCGGTGTGCTGACCGTCAAGTTCGAGAACGGCACCCAGCTGATCTTCAGTCGTCAGGAACCGTTGCGTCAGCTGTGGCTGGCCGCGGTGTCCGGCGGTTTCCACTTCGACTACGACGAAGAAAGCGAACGCTGGATGTGCGACAAGAGCGAAGAACAGCTGGGCGAAATGCTCGAGCGCATCGTCAAGCAGCAGGCCGGCACCGAATTCGATTTCGAAGGCCTGTGATTTCGTGACTGATACTGCGCCCGTCCGTCCGCCGAAGCCGCTCTACAGCAACGTCAGCCCGGCCGTCCCTTCGCCGTGCACCGGCGTGTGCCGGCTGGATGAACAGAAGGTCTGCCTCGGCTGCATGCGCCATGTCGAAGACATCCGCGAGTGGCGTTCGGCCGATGACGAGCGCCGCCGGGTGATTTGCGCGCAGGCGGCTCAGCGCCGGCAGCTCGCCGGAGCGTAGCTTGTATATTTTTTGAGCTGTGATAGTGTCCGGAAACGCCTCAACCCATCGAGGCCTGGTGAAAACCCCGTCTTTTTTGGCGGGGTTTTGCTTTTTTTGTGTGCAGAAGAAAGGAGTCTGCCCGGATCATGACCGCACCTTCCATCACCCTTACCCGTCTGGACGTGCAACGTCTGGAGCGCCTGATCGACAGCCTGGATGACACGCTGCCGGGCGTGATCGCGCTGCAAACCGAACTGGACCGCGCCGATACCCTGGTCGGTCACGATGAAGTGCCTGCCGATGTCGTGACGATGAATTCCCGCGTGCACTGCCGCGAAGAGAGCAGTGGCAAGGACTACCACCTGACCCTGGTCTACCCGAAGCACGCCAACGCCGACGAAGGCAAAGTCTCGATCCTGGCCCCGGTCGGCAGTGCGCTGCTGGGCCTGAAAGTCGGTCAGCACATCGACTGGCCGGCTCCGGGTGGCAAGACCCTGAAACTGACTTTGCTCGAAGTCGAATCGCAGCCGGCCAACGGCGGTGATTTCCCGGAGTAACCCGCCTCAGACCTGCTCGAGCGCGTCGTTCAGAGAGCGTTCCAGGTCGGCCTTGTAACGCAGATACAGATTGCTCGAACTCTGCCCGTCACCGATCACACCCGACAGGTCCAGGTCGGTGATGTAGCAGCGGTAGCGCTCGCTTTCCCGGCGCTGCCCGACGATCTCCCGGGCGACCACGCTGAACAGCTGGTCGCCATGTTCCAGCTCGCTGAATTCCCGTTGATTGCAATACAGCGTGACCTGCACTTCGCCGGGTGCGGCTTTGCCGACGATCGCCTGCACGTCGTAGAACGGTTTGTTGACCGGCGTCTGCGGCGCCGGGCGCATTTCGACCCGTCGTGCGCGTCCCGGCCCTGATGGCAATAACTGGTAATACAAGATTTCAAGGCTGGCGGCATGGCCCGCATCCATCGGCAGCAGCGCTTCGCGGCGGAACTGGATCGATTGCAGGAACCGCTGCAGCGGCACCAACAGGCTTTGCTCGTCGTGATAGGGCAAGTGCTGTTGCCACAGCGCATTGAACTCGTCGAGTACGTACAGCTCGGCGGTTTGTTCGGTGATCCGGTAGAACACCTGAATGCATTCGGGCTGGCCCATCGGCAGGATCAACGCCAGGTCGTGGTCTTCCAGCGCCATCGGGTCCAGGTGCAGCGGGCTGTAGCGCGGCTGTTCCTCGCCCAGGTAATCGAGCAGCGCCGGCAGGGTGGCGAGGGGCACATGGCTGACCTGGCCCGGCACCAGTTCCAGCACGTGGTAATGCTGTTGCACCTGAATCAGGTAGCGGTGATTCAGGTCGCTGAGCAACAGCGTCTGCGCGGTGTCGACAATTTCTTCCACCCGGCGGGCGATGAATTGCGCGCGGTTGTGACAGAAACAGCGCACTCGCAGCGAGGGCTGTTGCGGCCCGCGCGGCAGGTTGTTGAGGTAATCGCGCAGGCAGTCCATCAGGGCATGCGGGCCATCGAAGCGGTTGACCAGCACTTCGTTCCAGCTGTTGAGCGTGACCTGATCCAGGGTCAGCACCAGGTTTTCCCGCACGCCGGCGTAGCTCAGGGAGTCCGTGCGCTCGGTGGTCATCAGGATGTTCAGGTCGCGGTGATGCTTGAGCGGATCGACTCCGACATTCACCAGCATCAGCACTTCGCTCGGCACGGCGGCGCGCAGCAGCGGTTCTTCGGCGACGGTCGACAAGGGCAGGGCGATGCTTTGTTGCAGGCTGCCGAGCAGGTTGAACAGCTCGAACTCGCTCAAATCGCTGGTGCCGGGGTGCAGGGCCAGTCGGGTGCTGCTGTCGATCACGCCGTTGCGGTGGCACCAGGTCAGCAGTTCGAGCAACTCGCGGCTGCGCTTGATCGGCGCGAAGTGTTCCCACTCCAGCGCCGTCAGGCTGCCGTTGTACAGGCCCCACTGGGTTTGTCCCGGTTCCTTTTTGTTCGGCGATTGCACCAGGGTCAGGGTGTCTTCGGCCAGGTCCGGGGCGATGCCGGGATTGATGAACTCGACCTTGTCGGCCTTGCGTTCGAACGCTGCGTACAGGCGCCGGCCGAGAACGTTGAGGTCGCGCTTGTTGATCAGGCTGACCGTCTGTTCGGTGCGGGCGAACTGGGTCAGGAAGCGGTAGCTGTAATTCAGCTCGTTGACCAGCGCCCGGCGCTCGGCGCTGACCTGGCGGACTTTCCACTGGCTGCGGCTGTCGAGCAGCGCCAGTTGCCGCTGATCCCAGTGCCATTCGCTGGCCAGTCTTTCCAGCAGTGAACGCTGCCAGCTCTGGGTGCGGGTGTTGCCGGTGAGCTTGCGGTTGACCTTGAGGTACAGCGCGCGGCGTACCAGCTCCAGGCGCTCCGGCTCGTTGCGCGCAGTGAGGTATTCCTCGATCCGCCGGTAGACCACCATGTACGGGTCCAGCTCGTCGAGATCCAGCCGGTTGGCGAACACCGCCTGCTTGAAGCGCAGGCTCAGACATTGCACCTGCGGATGTTCGCTGGCGTAAACCTCGGTCAGCAGCAGCTTGAGCACCGATTTGTAAGGTGACTCGATGCCTTTGAACAGTTGCCACAGCCCGGCGCCGACGAACTCGCCCGGCGGAATGTGCGCCATCGGCCCCAGGTCGAGGGTTTCATCATTGCGGATGAAACGTTTGGAAATCAGCGTGTGGGTGTACGCGTCGTAGGCACGTTCTTCGTAGACCGGCACCAGCCACCAGATCGGCGTGCGCCCGGCGAGCCAGATCGCGGTGCGGTAGAACTCGTCCAGCAGCAGATAGTGCTGGGTGGTGCCGCAATCTTCGGAGCTGAGTTGAGTGTCGCGTTCGCCTTTGATGAAACGCACCGGGTCGATCAGGAAAAAGTGCGCCTCGGCTCCCTGGCTGGCGGCCCAGGTTTCGAGCAACTGGCATTTCTTGCGCAGTTCGGCCAGCTCGCTGTCGCTCAGGTCGGGGGCGTGGCAGACCCACACGTCCATGTCGCTCTGGTCGGCCTGGGCCAGCGTGCCGAGGCTGCCCATCAGGAACAGCCCATGAATCGGCCGTGGCGGGTTGCTGCCGTGACGCGGCTTGTAGGAGAACGAGCGGGTCAGGCGCTGGGCTTCGGCAAGCGCATCGGCTTCCGGTTCGTAATTCGACAGCCCGGCCGGCGTACTGCCCGAGACATAACCCGGCAACAGCGGATGATTGACGTGGAAAAACAGCGGCAGCAGCGTCAGCACACTTTGCTGGCGCGTCGAAAGACCTTCCAGCGCCCGGTTCAGGCGGCCTTCATTGAGTTTGAGAAAACGTGCACGTAGCTGGCTGAGTACCTTGCGGTCGATGCCTTCGTCCAGGTCGGGGCGGATTTCATGGGTGCGGGTCATGTCGGCTCAAACCGGCGCGCAGGGCTCGGAGGCAAATGGTCTCGGGTGTCCGGGAGTTTAGCGCCTGAGCGACAGGAGTTTTAAGCTGAATTTGTTTTTTGACGTCAGATTTCTATCGCGCGGCGATGGGCGACGTTCATGGCTGGCCCGCGGAAATCCCGTGGCAGGGGTTTCCGTGGGCAAAGTCGGGAGGATCAGGCGGTTTGCTGCTCTTTGAGAATCGTCAGTACGGTTTGCACGTTCTGTGCGGCATCGCGACCGAGGCTGGTCAGGTAACCGCCATCAGGCTGGTCTGTCAGTTCTTTTTCGAACAGGCGTTGTGCGGCGGCAATGTGCTTCGGGGCAGCGGTCTGATGAATTTTCAGACCTTCCTGGGAACTGTCCAGGTTGAAGAGTGCGAGGACTTCCAGTTCGGCAACCAACTCAGGGGTAAGCGACATAAGGACTCCAGACTTTCTAGGAATTGGACGACAGCGCCCCTAAGGTGAACCTGCCGGCGCGGCCTGTCCAGTGCGCGTGTCAGGGTTTTTATCCCGGGGTGGATTCCAGTGTAGTCAGGGGGCGGCAGAAGGCCGCGAAGATGGGTGACAAATTGTGTGGGAGCAGGTCTGCTCCCACAGCGAGGGGCCGTTTACTGCTTTTCCGGTGGCAACTCGGGCAGTGCGCGCAGCGAGGTTTCGTACCACTCGGTATCGAACGCGCGGTCTTCGTCGAGCATCGCGTCGATTTCACAGGCCAGCACGTGGGCCATCAGATTCAGGATGTCATCACGCTCGTAACCGACCAGCGTCAGCTTGTTGAAGGTTGCCTTGGCCGCTGGCGGGTTGTCGCTTTCGATCTGGTTCTCGATCGCTTCGATCAGCGTCGATTCGGTGAACTCTTCTTCATCATTGTCGATGTCAGTCGGCTCGCTCATGGCAGGCTCCTCAAGGAAAGGCGCCAGTTTACCCGCATTCAGCAGCGTGATGCTGCTGGCGCGAATCCCTGGTGCGATCTATAAACAGGCACTGCCCACCCCGCACGGCCTGGAGGCTATGTGATGTTCAAGCTCTATGGATTCTCCGTCAGCAACTACTACAACATGGTCAAACTGGCGCTGCTGGAAAAAGGCCTGCCGTTCGAGGAGGTCACGTTCTACCCGACACCAACGCCTGAGTCTCTGGCCATCAGCCCGCGTGGCAAGGTGCCGGTGCTGGGGGCCGAAGGTGGTTACATCAACGAAACGATGGTGATGCTCGAATACCTCGAAAGCAGTCAAAAGGGTGTCCCGCTGTTGCCGACCGAGCCGTTTGCCCGTGCTCAGGTGCTGGCAGTGGCCAAGGAAATCGAGCTGTATATCGAGCTGCCGGCACGAGCCTGTTACGGCGAAGCGTTTTTCGGTACGGCGCTGCCGGAGGCGATCAAGGAGAAAACCAAGGCTGAATTGCTGCTGGGCTTTGCGGCGCTGGGGCGCCACGGCAAGTTCGCCCCGTATGTAGCGGGCGACAGCTTGAGCATTGCGGATTTGTATTTCCTCTACAGCGTGCCGCTGGCGGTTGCCGTGGGGCACAAGCTGTTCGGTCTGGATTTGCTGGCGGAGATGCCGAAGGCCAAGGCGCTGCTGGAGCGGCTTGAGCAGAATGCGCATGTGCAGAAGATTGCAGCGGACAAGGATGCGGCGATGCCGGCGTTTTTGGCGATGATCGCCGCCAAAAAGTAGCATTTTGTAGCGTTTTGAAATCAGTCATCGCGGGCAAGCCCGCTCCCACAGGGTTTTCGGTTGAAACACAATTGCATGTTCGACACTGAACCTGTGGGAGCTGGCTTGCCAGCGATGTTTTTGGCTTTTAGCGGCTGGCGATCAACGCCTGACCACGAACCACGGCAGCCTTGACCTGCGCCGGCGCAGTGCCGCCGATGTGGTCACGGGCATTCACCGAGCCTTCCAGGGTCAGCACGGCAAACACGTCCTGCTCGATCTGGTCGCTGAACTGGCGCAGTTCTTCCAGGCTCATTTCCGCCAGATCCTTGCCGGTGTCGACGCCGTACTTCACGGCATGACCGACGATCTCGTGGCAATCACGGAACGGCAGGCCACGGCGTACCAGGTAGTCGGCCAGGTCAGTGGCAGTGGAGAAGCCGCGCAGCGCCGCTTCACGCATGATCGCGTGCTTAGGCTTGATCGCCGGGATCATGTCGGCAAAGGCGCGCAACGAGTCGCGCAGGGTGTCGGCGGCGTCGAACAGCGGTTCCTTGTCTTCCTGGTTGTCCTTGTTGTAGGCCAGCGGCTGGCCTTTCATCAGGGTCAGCAGGCCCATCAGCGCACCGAACACTCGGCCGGTCTTGCCGCGTACCAGCTCTGGCACGTCGGGGTTTTTCTTTTGCGGCATGATCGAGCTGCCGGTGCAGAAACGGTCCGGCAGATCGATGAACTGGAACTGCGCGCTGGTCCACAGCACCAGCTCTTCGGAGAAGCGCGACAGGTGCATCATCGCGATGCTGGCGGCCGAGCAGAATTCGATGGCGAAGTCGCGGTCGGACACGTTGTCCAGCGAGTTGCCGCCGACGGCGTCGAAGCCCAGCAGTTGCGCGGTGTATTCGCGGTCGATCGGGTAAGTGGTGCCGGCCAGCGCGGCGCTGCCCAGCGGCATGCGGTTGGTGCGCTTGCGGCAGTCGACCAGGCGCTCGTAGTCGCGGCTGAGCATTTCGAACCAGGCCAGCATGTGGTGCCCGAAGGTCACTGGCTGAGCGGTCTGCAGGTGGGTGAAGCCCGGCATGATGCTGGCGGCTTCACGCTCGGCCTGCTCCAGCAGGCCTTTTTGCAGGCGGGTGATTTCGCTCAGGATCAGGTCGATCTCGTCACGCAGCCACAGGCGGATGTCGGTGGCGACCTGGTCGTTGCGGCTGCGGCCGGTGTGCAGCTTCTTGCCGGTGACGCCGATGCGGTCGGTCAGGCGTGCTTCGATGTTCATGTGCACGTCTTCGAGGTCGACGCGCCAGTCGAACTGGCCGGCCTCGATTTCGCCCTGGATGGTCTTCAGGCCATCGATGATGCTGTCGCGCTCGGCATCCGTCAGCACGCCGACCTTGGCCAGCATGGTGGCGTGGGCGATCGAGCCCATGATGTCGTGGCGATACAGGCGCTGGTCGAAAGTGACGGAGGCGGTGAAGCGGGCGACGAAGGCGTCGACGGGTTCACTGAAGCGGCCGCCCCAGGACTGATTGGTCTTGTCAGTGCTCATGAATTCGCTCGTATCGGCTTGAAGAAAGAAGGCGTGAAACGCTGGCGCGGATAATAACAGGGTTGCCAATCCTGTCGCTGACACTGGTCGATACGTTTTTTTCTCATGACCTGATCCATAGTCGCCGGTGTCGCCGGGGGATTTGCGCAAGGATATTTTTCGATTGAGCAATATCGGCCCGACGAGCGTCTACAGTAGGACATAGGGGTCGACGTGGCGGCGGATCGCGCAAAGGTCCGGCCACCGACTATAAGAAGAGAGAGGGGTGGGTGTATTGGCCATTGGCATACCCTGCGTAAAACGCAGTCGGCGACGGGCGTCAGGCGGTACGTTGCAGGTGTCGGCAAATATTGCCGGCCGACGTACGGCACTTTTTGGCGCTCGCGCTAGTCTTAGCGTGGATCGCGGTGACGGACGTCACTCCACTTGTCTACGCTATCCTTGTGCGAGACTCACGCAGGAATCCAGCGCAATATGAATGTCCTGATCGTTGATGACGAACCACTGGCCCGCGAGCGACTCAGCCGAATGGTGAGCGAGCTCGAGGGCTACACAGTCCTGGAGCCCAGCGCCACCAATGGCGAAGAGGCGTTGGCGCTGATCGACAGCCACAAGCCGGATATCGTGCTGCTCGATATCCGCATGCCGGGCCTCGATGGCCTGCAGGTGGCTGCCCGTCTGTGCGAACGCGAAACCCCGCCAGCCGTGGTGTTTTGCGCAGGTCCCGATGAATTTGCCGTGGAAGCCCTGCAGGCCAGCGCCGTGGGCTATGTGGTGAAACCCGTGCGAACCGAACATCTGCATGACGCCCTGAAACGGGCTGAACGTCCCAACCGGGCCCAGCTCTCGGCCCTGACCCGTCCTGCCGCCGAAAGCGGTAACGGCCCGCGCAGCCACATCAGCGCCCGGACCCGCAAAGGCATCGAATTGATCCCGCTGGATCAGGTGGTGTACTTCATTGCCGACCACAAATACGTGACCTTGCGCCACGAAGGTGGCGAAGTCCTTCTGGATGAACCGCTCAAGGCGCTGGAAGACGAATTCGGCGAGCGCTTCGTGCGGATCCACCGCAACGCGCTGGTCGCCCGCGACCGCATCGAGCGATTGCAGCGCACACCGCTGGGCCACTTCCAGTTGTTCCTCAAGGGCCTCAACGGAGATGCGCTGATCGTCAGCCGCCGGCATGTGGCGGGCGTGCGCAAAATGATGCAGGGGCTTTAGTCCGCAGGCTCCGGGCGGTTCTTCGTTTCATTCACCAGGCATCGCAGGCCAGGGAGGCCACGCCGTTTCTGATTCAGGTCAAAGTGGATTTGGCTGAGCTGTTATTATCCGCCGTATCTATTCAGTACGGATTGATCCATGTCCTCTCGCGAAATCCGCATCGCCACCCGCAAAAGTGCTCTGGCCCTCTGGCAGGCCGAATACGTCAAAGCCCGTCTGGAAGCAGCCCACCCGGGCCTGCTGGTGACGCTGGTGCCCATGGTCAGTCGCGGCGACAAGCTGCTTGATTCGCCCCTGTCGAAAATCGGCGGCAAGGGCCTGTTCGTCAAGGAACTGGAAACCGCGCTGCTGGAAAACGAAGCCGACATCGCCGTGCATTCGATGAAAGACGTGCCGATGGATTTCCCCGAAGGCCTCGGTCTGTTCTGCATCTGCGAGCGTGAAGACCCGCGTGACGCGTTTGTCTCCAATACGTATTCCAGCCTCGATGCGTTGCCAGCCGGCAGCATCGTCGGCACCTCCAGCCTGCGTCGCCAGGCACAGTTGCTGACGCGCCGTCCGGATCTCGAGATCCGTTTCCTGCGCGGTAACGTCAACACCCGTCTGGCCAAGCTCGACGCCGGCGAGTACGACGCGATCATCCTCGCGGCAGCCGGTCTGATCCGCCTCGGTTTCGAAGACCGCATCACCTCGGCCATCAGCGTCGACGATAGCCTGCCGGCCGGTGGCCAGGGCGCCGTCGGTATCGAATGCCGCAGCGCCGACACTGAGATTCATGCCTTGCTCGCGCCCCTGCATCACGCCGACACCGCCGACCGTGTCACCGCCGAGCGTGCCCTTAACAAACATCTGAATGGCGGCTGCCAGGTGCCGATCGCCTGCTACGCCGTGCTCGAAGGCGATCAGTTGTGGCTTCGCGGCCTGGTGGGCGAGCCGAGCGGCGGCAAGCTGCTCAGCGCACAGGCTCGTGCACCGCGTGCCGCAGCCGAGACGCTGGGTGTGCAGGTGGCCGAAGACCTGCTCAGTCAGGGCGCCGACGATATTCTCAAGGCAGTCTACGGCGAGGCAGGTCACGAGTGACCGCCTGGCGCCTGCTGCTGACGCGCCCGGCGGAGGACTGTTCGGCGCTCGCCACCGTGCTGGCCGAACAAGGGATTTTCAGCAGCTGTCTGCCGCTTTTGGAAATCGCGCCACTGCCGGTCTCTGACACAATGCGCCGCACGATCACGCAACTGCCGCGTTACAGCGCGGTGATCGTGGTCAGCAAACCGGCGGCGCGGATCGCGGTGGATCTGCTCGACGCTCTGGGTCTGGCGACTCTGACGATGCCGTGGTTCAGCGTGGGCGCGGCGACCGCCGCTATCCTTCGGGATCGAGGACTGGATGTGAGCTTCCCCGACGCGGGTGACGACAGCGAAGCCTTGCTGCAATTGCCGCGTCTGCTGGCGGCGGTGGCAGAGCCCGGCTCGCAGGTGTTGATCCTGCGCGGGGAGGGCGGACGCGAGCTGCTGGCCGAGCGCCTGCGCGCGCTTGGTGCTAGTGTCGAATACTTGGAGTTGTACCGTCGCGACCTGCCGGACTATCCGCCGCAGGAGCTGCCCCGCAGGATTGCAGCGGAACGCCTGAACGGGCTGGTGGTCAGCAGTGGACAGGGTTTCGAGCACCTGCGCCAACTGGCTGGCGACAGCTGGCCTGTACTTGCGCAGTTGCCGTTGTTTGTTCCAAGCCCAAGGGTTGCCGAGCAGGCCAGTGCCGCCGGGGCCCGAACAGTTGTGGATTGTCGCGGCGCGAGTGCCGCGGCCTTGCTGACGGCGTTACGGGAGCATCCCGTGCCCGTTCTCTAATGCAAAGGATGGATACGTGAGCGAAACAGCCTTGCCTAAAGATGACGTTCAACCTGTGATCGATGCACCGGTTGATGCACCGCCACCGGCCGCGGAACCGCGCCGAGGCAACGGATTGGCCATTCTCGCGCTGCTGCTCGGCGCCGCCGGTGTTGCGGTGGGTGGCTGGGGTGTCTGGCAGGTGCGACACCTGCAGACCAGCACTCAGAATCAGTTGAGCCAGGTCCAGGCGTTGAACGATCAGGCCCAGACCCTGAAGCTCAATGAGCAACGACTGACCGAGCGCCTCGCGCAATTGCCCGGCGCCGATGAACTTGCCGATCGCCAGCGTCTGGTGTCGCAACTTCAGGGCGATCAGCAGCGCCTCAATCAACGTCTGGAAACCGTCCTTGGCGCCAGCCGCAAGGACTGGCGTCTGGCCGAGGCCGAGCACTTGCTGCGTCTGGCCAGCCTGCGTCTTTCCGCCCTCCAGGACATCAGCAGCGCCCAGGCGCTGGTGCAGGGTGCCGATGAAATCCTGCGCGAGCAGAATGATCCCGGCTCGTTCGCCGCTCGTGAGCAAGTGGCGAAAACCCTGGTGGCGCTGCGCAGCACCGAGCAACCGGATCGCACCGGGCTGTTCCTGCGCCTGGGCGCCTTGCGTGATCAGGTCGTCGGCCTCACCGAGCTGGCGCCGGAATACAAGGATCGCGGCGATTCGCTGCTGGGCCTGACCTCCGATGGCGACGGCGCCAGTCGCTGGGCGCAGTGGTGGGATCAGATCTCGCGCTACATCCGCATCGATTTCAACGCTGACAAAAATGTTCGGCCGCTGCTTGCTGGCCAGAGTCTGAGCCAGGTGCGTCTGGCCCTGAGCCTTTCGCTCGAACAGGCACAATGGGCCGCGCTCAACGGTCAGGCGCCGGTGTACACCCAGGCCCTTGCAGAAGCGCGTGACGTCCTCACGGGCAACTTCAATCCGGACAACCCGCAGAGCAAGATCATGCTCGAGCAGGTCGCGGAATTGAGCAAGCAACCGGTTACCGTCAACACGCCGGATCTCGCTGGAACCTTGAGTGCGGTTCAGGCGTATCTGGAGCGCCGTAACGTCAACGCCGAAGACTCGGTGAAACCCTTCGCCAAACCAGCCGCCAGCACCGCGCAGGAGGCGACACCATGAAGCGCCTGTATGTGATCGTGTTTCTGGTGATCGCGGCAACGGCGGCGCTGGGCCTGGCGATTGCCGAGCATTCCGGATACGTGCTGGTCGCCTACAAAAGCTTTCGTTATGAATCGAGCCTGTGGGCGACCCTGGCGGTGGTGGCGGTGCTGTGGCTGCTGGTCTGGGGTATCAAGGCGCTGGTCGAACTGGTGCTGACCTCGGGCGGCGTGGTCAATCCCTGGTCGCGTCGCAACCGCAGCCGTCGCGTGCAAGTGGCGATCGAGCACGGTCAGCTCGATCTGGCCGAAGGTCGCTGGGCCAGTGCCCAGCGTCACCTTTACCGGGCCGCCGAAGCCGAGCGTCAGCCGTTGCTCTATTACCTGGGTGCCGCCCGCGCCGCCAACGAACAAGGCAACTACGAGGAAAGCGATCGCCTGCTGGAACGCGCCCTCGAGCGTCAGCCGCAGGCCGAGCTGGCGATCGCCCTCAGCCATGCGCAGTTGCAGACCGATCGTGGTGATACCGATGGGGCCCTGGTCACCTTGCAGGCGATGCACGAGCGCCATCCGCACAATGTCCAGACCTTGCGTCAATTGCAGCGTCTGCATCAGCAGCGCGGTGACTGGTCGTCGGTGATCCGGCTGTTGCCGGAGCTGCGCAAAGACAAAGTTCTGCCACCGGCCGAACTGTCCGAGCTCGAGCGTCGTGCCTGGGGGGAAAACCTTTCCCTGGCGGCCCAGCGTGAAGAGGATGGAGCCGTCGGTTTGCAGTCGCTCAACCGCGCCTGGCAGCAACTGACTTCTGCCCAGCGCCAGGAGCCGGCGCTGGTATTGGCCTATGCCGAGCAATTGCGTCAGTTGGGCGCTCAGGTCGAAGCGGAAGAAGTGCTGCGCACGGCGCTCAAGCGCAAGTACGACAGCCATCTGGCGCGCCTTTACGGTCTGGTGCGCGGCAGCGATCCGGCGCGTCAGTTGCAGACGGCCGAAGGCTGGCTCAAGGATCATCCGGGTGATGCCAGCCTGCTGCTGACGCTGGGGCGCCTGTGCCTGCAAGCCAGCCTGTGGGGCAAGGCACGGGACTATCTGGAAAGCAGCCTGCGAGTACAGCGCAATCCGGAAGCGTGCGCCGAATTGGCGCGCCTGCTGGCCCGGCTGGGTGACACCGAGCGCAGCAACCTGTTGTTCCAGGAAGGACTCGGTATGCTGGATGAACGACTTTTGGCTTCGCCATTGCCCGTAGCCGTTCGGGCGTGATCAGAAAGGAGGAGCGTGCTCCTCCTTTTCTTTCCGATGACGGAATAGTTACCGTTAAATCTCCTCCAGAGCAACGTCCTACAGAGGGCTACACCGAATCCTTCGGTGCCTGTCGGGATTTCCCTACACTTCTGCTGAAGTGTCGCCAGTGACCTGCCTTGAAAGCCCGAGGCCCTTTCCTCTACCGTAACTGCCTGTCTTTATTGTTACGGATAAGCCATGTCGTTGGCCTGCTCACGCTCCCTGTTCTTTATGGCTTTTACTGCGGGGATTCTGGCCCTGGGAGCTTCCTATTACCTTGAATATGCGGTCGGTCTGGTGCCTTGCAGTCTGTGTCTGGTCCAGCGTCTGTTCATGAGCGTCCTCACCCTTTGTTGTGGTGTGGCTGCGATCCATGGGCCGCAACGTGTCGGTCTGTCGCTTTACTGGATGATGGCGTTGCTCACCAGTCTTGGCGGGACGACAGCGGCGTGGCGGCAAGTGCTGCTGCAAGGTGATTCCCTGCAAAGGTTGGCGCATTGCGCGCCGGGTCCGGAAGAAATGTTCAGCAGCCTGCCGTGGTTATGCGCGCTGATGCGGATGTTCAACGATACGGCCGATTGCGCGGAATTGTCCTGGACGCTGTTCGATCTGAGCATTCCGGAGTGGAGCCTGCTGTTTTTTGTGGGGATGTCGATCCTGGCCGTTTACCAGTTGCTGCGGCAGGTCTGGATGGCGTTGCAGCAACCGCTCAGCGGCCAACCGTCGCACCCGGTGCTGGTCAGGGATTAAACACTTGTATGAACTTTCTCTCCTGCGTACCTTGAAGCCATAGGCGTGCGGGCATAATCTGGCCCGCACGTGTCATTGGAATTGTGTTGCTCGATGACGCTCTGCCTGGCCGCCTCTCAAAGCAATATTCACAAGAAGGGGCGCGGGTGTAGAGCAGCATGACCCACAAGGGAAGAGAGATCGCCATGCTCGAAAGTTGTCAGAATGCTCAGGAACGTTGGGGTGGAGTTCATCTGCTGATCGACCGCTGGCTGCAGGAGCGTGAGGAATTGATCGCTGCCTATGACAAGCTGGGCGCCAAACCTCAGGCACTGTCCGAGGATCGAAAGCCCTTGCAGGAATTCTGCGGCGTGCTGGTCGATTACGTCTCGGCCGGCCACTTCGAGATCTACGAACAGCTGACGGGCGAGGCCAAGGCCTTCAACGACAAGCGCGGCCTGGAACTGGCCGAGACGATCTATCCGCGGATCGATGTCATCACCGAAAAACTGCTCGCGTTCAACGACCTTTGCGATGAAGGCAGATGCGTTGCGGAGAAATTCAAGGAGCTGGGCGGCCTGCTCCACGAGCGCTTCGAACTGGAAGACTGCCTGATCGAAGTGCTGCATACCGCACACAAGGAAGAGGATTCGGTTCAGGCCTGAATCGGACTTCGCAAGACACAGAAACGGTGCGCCCACAGCGCACCGTTTTTTATTGGGCGATCAACTGGTCGCGCCGCGCAATTCCACTTCGAACACCAGCGGTGTGAACGGCGCGATCAAGTCGCCGGCACCGTCGGCGCCGTACGCTTGATCCGATGGAATCACCAGACGCCACTTCGCGCCGACCGGCATGTTCTGCAACGCGGTGCGCCAGCCGGCGATCACGCTGTCGAGATTGAACCACTGCGGCTGGCTGTTCTGATCGAACACGGTGCCGTCGGGCAATCGACCGATGTACAGCACCTGCACTTTTCCATCCGGACCGGCCTTCGTGCCATTCCCCGGCGCCAGCTCGGTCAGCAGGATGCCGTCGGCCAACTCCTTCACACCCGGTTTGGCTTTTTCGGCGGTGAGAAAACGTCGCTCGCTTTCCATCGCCGCTTCAGTCGAAGGCATCGCCGCCTGCTCGGCTGTCTGCGATTCGTGATCGGCGAGGATCTGCTCGATGCGTGCTTCGCTCAATGCCAGCGGCTTGCCTTGATAGGCCTGTTGCAGGCCTTCGATCAACGCCTGGATCTGGAGCTGCGGCACTTCCTGACGCAGCCGTTCGCCGAGGCTGGCACCAAGGCTGTAAGCCAGATCGTGAGCGTCATTCGCGGTGGTTTTTTCGTCGGCCTGAGCCACGGAAAAAATCATGCAGAGGGATAAAAAAAGGTAGCGCGACATGGGCACTCTCCGTCCTGAATTGCGGTGGATTATGCCAGCGCGAACGTCTGCAACGGTGAACTGCTTTTGCCAATGCACAGAAGTTTTTCGCAAGCCTGCAACCGAGTGCTTTCGATACTGTCAACATGCCCTAGCGGCGGTAGCAGCAGAGGTCTAGTATGAGCCGCACTCACGTCAGCCAGGAGGTAAACCATGTCGGCCACCAAGAAGCCTGTAAACACTCCGTTGCATTTACTCCAACAACTCTCGGGCAGCCTGCTCGAGCATCTGGAAAACGCTTGCTCCCAAGCCTTGGCTGATGCTGAAAAACTGCTCGCCAAACTGGAAAAGCAACGCGGCAAGGCGCAAGAAAAACTGCACAAATCCCGCACCAAATTGCAGGACGCAGCAGCAGCCGGTAAAGCCAAGGCGCAGACCAAGGCCAAGGCTGCCGTGAAGGAACTCGAAGACCTGCTCGATGCGCTGAAGGATCGTCAGTCCGATACCCGCAGCTACATTCTGCAACTCAAACGCGATGCCCAGGAAAGCCTGAAACTGGCCCAGGGTGTCGGTCGTGTTCAAGAGGCTGTCGGCAAGGCGTTGTCCCTGCGTTCGGCTAAACCTGCAGCGGCACCTGCGAAAAAAGCGGCCGCCAAACCTGCTGCAAAAGCACCGGCCAAATCGCCTGCCAAAGCGCCAGTGAAAGTCGCTGCAAAACCAGCCGCGAAGAAACCCGCAGCAGCCAGCGCTGCCAAACCTGCGGCTAAAACCACAGCGGCCAAACCAGCTGCCGCCAAGCCG
>NZ_RRZJ01000023.1:0-92558 GCF_004368175.1 Pseudomonas sp. CH235 | reverse complement strand
CGTCGACGATGTTCACGTCCAGCGTCGCATTGGCGGTGGTGCCGTTGTCATCGACCACGGTCACGGCGAACTGCTCGTTGAGCACGTTGGCGCCGTTGGCATTCGGGTGCGCTTCGTTGTCGACCAGCGTGTAGCTGTAGCTGACGACGCCGGTGGCGGCGTTGAAACCGGTGATGGTCAGGGTGCTGCCCAACGGAGTGACGATGGATTGCGGGAAGCCTGCCGCCACACCGTTGGTGACCACGGCAATGCCGCCGATGGTCAGCGTAGTGACGCCGTCCAGTGCGGTGATGGTGAAGGTGCCGCTCTGGGTCAGGGCTCCCGAATCCGGGGCGCTACCGTCGCCGAGGTTTTTCTCGTAAACGGTGAGTTCACCGCCCTCGACGTTCAACCCGTTGATGATCACTGGATCGTCGTTGTTGTGGATCTGCAGCACGAGGTTGGCGGTGCTGGTGTCGCCGTCGGCATCGGTCAGGGTGTAAGTGAAAGTCTCGGTGCCATTGCCACCGCCATGCAGATTTTTGAAGTCCGCATCACTGGTATTCAGCGTGTAGGTGTAGGTGCCGTTGGCATTCAGCACCAAGGTGCCGTAAGTCCCGACGAATGTACCGGGGGTGATCGGGCCGGCATTTTCGCCGACGGGTACGCGGTCGGCGCCCTGCACATCGTTGGTCAGCACGTTGCCGGTCAGCGTCAGTTGAGTCTCCGTCGCCGTACCGTTGTTGTCATCGAACGCTTTCGGCACGTCGTCGGTGATGTTGACGTCCAGCGTGCCGGTGGCGGTGTCGCCATTGCTGTCGCCGGCGATCACGGTGAATTGTTCGCTGAGGTTATTGGCACCGTCGCCCGCCGCGTGGGTTTCGTTGCCATTGAGTGTGTAGCTGTAGCTGACCGTACCGGTGGCCGGGTTGTAGCCGGTGATGGTCAGGGTATTGCCCAGTTGTGTGGTGATCGATTGCGGGAAACCGATCGGCACGCCACCGACGATCACGTTGATGCCGCCGATGCTCAGGCTGCTCAGGCCGTCCGGTGCCGACACCGTGAAGCTGCCGGTCTGGGTCAGCGCGCCAGGGTTGGCGGCGGAACCGTCGGGCAGATTGGCTTCGTTGAGATTCAATTCACCACCGGCAACAGACAGCCCGGTGAGTGTTACCGGGTTGTTGACTGGCGGTGGTGGTGGAGCGGGCGGCGCGGTGTCGTCACCGTTGTCGATCACCGCGTTGTGGCGTTCTTCGGGAAACTCGGGAATGCCATTGAAACCGGCGGTGGGGAAACCGATGACCGGATCGACCCGGCCCGCCACTTCAGTCAACAACACGAAACTGTGGCCGCCACCCAGTGCGCCCGGCGCACCACCGGTGGCGCCAGGACCAGCCGCCGTCGCTTCGGCGGTTTGGGTCGGGTCATCGCCGGCGGCAATGGCTTTCTGGATCTGTTCGACGTCGGTCAGTTGCGACTCGCTCGGGGTCACCGCTTCCGGTGCATTGACGTGAGCCGCCTGATCGGCGAGCAACTGGCCGGTCATGGTCAGGCTGCTGTCGCGGCCGAGGGTCAGTTCCTGGCCGTTTTGCAGATGAACGGCAACCGCCCCCTCCGCCCCGGTGATCAATTGATCCCCTGCAAACAGCCGATCGCCTTCGACCAGTGCGCGACGAGTGCCGTCCGCCGACTGAGCGAAAACCTGACCAATGACTTTAGTGACGATCCCGATGAGCGTTGCCATGTGCATTCCTCCGCTGCCGACCACCGTCGGCGCTGGTTCGCGAAGCAGCCCATGGCTCAAGCGGGTTGTCGGGGCGACGCTCGCACCTCGACAGTTCGTTTCGCAGGTTGTGCAAATCCAGAAACGCCAGCGCCATCAAGCACTTGGAATCTCTGTTCGATGCAGCACGCCCACTAGCGCTACGTAACGGTGGTGAATCACCCGAGTGACAAAAAACTGTCGCTCATCAGCCGCTACGCGTCCCTCCCCTTTAGCAGTACTTCGCCGTATGTCGCAAAGTGAGTGGAACTTTCCTCAAGCCTTTCTGCACTCCCTAAAGCGCATAAAACAAAGGCTTTCGAGTGGAACAATGTGCTGGATTTGGCGAAGCGCATAAGTTTTTTTTGGCATAACCCTTATGAAAATTTTTTCTTAGCTACGCTTCAGGATGTTCTTAGCTCTGTTGTTACAGGCATGAAACGCTTTTTACTAAAAATATCGTCAATAAATTGGCGACAGCGAAACACCATCAGGACTCAGGGAGATGCACCCATGCGCGTACTAACCCCCCTCTGCAGCGCGGTTTTGCTGGCCATGGCTTGCACTTCTCAAGCCCAGGCCATGAACCTCACCGAAGCGATCCAGAGCACCATCGCCACCCATCCGGAACTGGCCTCGCGCGTGGACGCGCGCCTGTCAGCTGATGAACAGGTGAAGGTCGCCAAGGGCGGCTTCTATCCGTCGGTGGATCTGAACGCTGCTTACGGGCGCGGCTACAGCGACAACACCAACACCCGGGCCTTCGGTAACCACCACACCGAAATCCTCAACTACACCCAGTCCGAGCTGCGGCTGCGGCAGATGCTGTTCGACGGTTTCAACACCGCCAACGAAGTCGAACGCACCAAGGGCGTTTCCAACTCGCGCGCCTATTACGCGCAAGGCACCGCCCAGGATTTGGCCCTGCGCACCATCGAGGTCTACCTCGAAGTGCTCAAGCGCCGTGAACTGGTGACCCTGGCCAAGAACAACCTGCAGGCGCACTTGCGCGTCAACGATCAGATCGGCCTGCGCACCGAGCGTGGCGTGGGCAGCACCGCCGACTCCGATCAATCGGTCGCCCGTAAGGCGCTGGCCCAGAACAACCTCGACACCGCCGAAGTCGATCTGGCCGACGCCGAGTCGAACTTCTACAGCGTGGTCGGGCGCATGCCCGATGAGCTGGAAACCCCGGCCTCTACCCGCGGCGAATTGCCCGCCACCTTGCCTGAAGCCCAGCAGAGCATGGTCGAGAACAACCCGTACCTGAAATCTGCCCAGGCCGACGTGCAATCGGCCGAGAGTCAGTATGAAGTTGCCAAGTCGCCGTTCTACCCACGCTTCGACGCAGAAGCGGCGGTCGGCGCCAACAACAACGTGCAGGGTGACGAGGGCCACGACAACGAATGGCGGGTCGGCGTAGTGATGAACTACAACTTGTTCCGTGGCGGCAGCGACAAGGCGCGACTGGCCTCCGACGCGCACCAGATCAACCAGGCGATGGACATCCGCAACAACGCCCTGCGTCAGCTCAACGAGAACATTCACCTGGCGTGGAACGCCATGCTCAACGCCAAGAAACAAACCCCGACCGCCCGCGAATACGCCGAAACCACCAAGCGTGTACGCGCCGCGTATCAGGATCAGTTCGGCCTCGGTCAGCGCACCCTGCTCGATGTGCTCGACAGTGAAAACGAGCTGTACAACGCCAACCGTCGCTACACCGAAATCCGCTACACCGAGGAATACTCGATGTACCGCGTGCTGGCGAACATGGGCCAGTTGTTGAGCAAGCAGCGCGTGGTGCTGCCGGCCGATGCGATTGCCGCGACCGAGGTGAAGAACGAAGCACGCTTGCCCGAGCTGAAATAACCACTCTGCCGGAGCTGCCGAAAGCTGTGATCTGATCGTTCCCACGCTCCGCGTGGGAATGCAGCCCGTGACGCTCCGCGTCACTGGACGCGGAGCGTCCCTAGAGGCATTCCCACGCGGACGGTTCGACGCCTCGACGTGGGAACGATCAACTGAAGTAGTGCCAGGGGGAGCGATCAATATGACCAGCATGCAACCCGGTAACGCCGGGATCGATCCGCGGCTGAGCTTCGATGACCCGTTGCTCGACGGTCTGTTGATCCTCTGCAAACTCCATGGCGCGACGGTCAGTCGCGCCAGCCTGAGCGCCGGGCTGCCCCTGGACAAACAACGCCTGAGCCTGGACCTGCTGCCCCGCGCCGCCGCCCGGGCCGGGTTGCAGGCGCGCTTGTTGCGTCGGGAACTCAAGGACATTTCACCGCTGAACCTGCCGGTGCTGTTGCTGTTGGGCAACGGGCGTACGGCGGTGTTGCGACGTTTTGCCGAAGACGGCAAGGCGCTGATCCTGCCCAGCGAAGCCGACGGCGGCGAGCAATGGGTCAGTCGTGAAGAACTCACCGAACACTACAGTGGCCAAGCCCTGTTCGCCCGGCCACGGCATGAACTGGAAGACCTGCGCTCGCCGCTGGTGCCAAGGGTGCAAGCGTGGTTTCGCGACACCCTGAAGCTGTCGAAATGGCTGTACAGCGACGCGATCCTCGCCAGTTTCCTGATCAACCTGCTGGGCCTGATGGTGCCGCTGTTTGTCATGCAGACCTACGACCGTGTGGTTCCGAACCAGGCCACGTCGACCCTGTGGGTGCTGGCCATCGGGCTGTTGATCGGCACCGGTTTCGAACTGGTGCTGCGGGTGGTACGTGCGCATCTGCTGGACACCGCCGGCAAGAAGACCGACGTGATCCTTTCCGCGACTTTATTCGAGCGCATCACCGGCATGTCGATGAAGGCCCGGCCGGCGACCATCGGCGGATTCGCCCAGAGCATTCACGACTTTCAGGGCCTGCGCGAATTTCTCACCGCCGTGACCCTGACCAGCCTGATCGACCTGCCTTTCGTGGTGTTGATGCTGGTGGTGATCGGCCTGCTCGGTGGCTGGCTGGTGGTGATTCCGCTGCTGGCGTTTCCAATCACGATCGTCTTCGCGATGATCATTCAGGCCCGTCTGCGCGACACCGTGCAGAAAAGCCTGAGCCTCGGCGCCGAGCGTCAGGCGTTGCTGATCGAAACCCTCGGCGGCCTGGAAACCCTCAAGGCGTGCAGCGCCGAAAGCGAGCGCCAGCACAAATGGGAAAGCACCCACGGCGCCCTCACCCGCCTCGACAGCCATGCGCGCAATCTCTCGGCGCTGGCCACCAACGGCACACTGTTCATCCAGCAGTTTTCGGGGATGGCGACGATTGTGGCCGGGGTCTACAGCATCATCGCCGGTAACCTCAGCGTCGGCGCGCTGGTAGCGACTTACATGCTCGGCAGCCGCGTGCTCGCACCGCTGGGCCAGATCGCCGGGCTGATTACTCGTTACCAGCAAGCGCAACTGACCATGAAAAGCACCGACGCGCTGATGTCCCTGCCTCAGGAGCGCGACGGCAAACAACGGCCACTGGAGCGCACGCAACTGCAAGGCGCGCTGGACGCCAACGCGGTGACCTTCCACTACAACGGCCAGAACGCGCCGGCCCTGAATAACGTCAGCTTCAGCGTCAAACCCGGCGAGCGGATCGGTATCATCGGCCGCAGCGGCTCCGGCAAAAGCACCCTGGCGCGGCTGGTGATGGGCTTCTACGAACCGGAAGAAGGCCAGTTGCTGCTCGACGGCCTCGACCTGCGGCAACTGGATGTCGCCGACCTGCGCCAGCAGATCGGTTACGTCGCCCATGACTTGCCGCTGCTGGCCGGCAGCCTGCGTGACAACCTGACCCTCGGCGCCCGCTATATCAGCGATTCGCGGATGCTTGAAGTGGCCGAACTGACCGGCGTCACCGAGCTTGCACGGCAGCATCCGCAAGGCTTCGACCGGCCGGTGGGCGAGCGCGGGCAACTGCTTTCCGGTGGCCAGCGCCAGGCGGTGCTGCTGGCGCGGGCGCTGTTGCTCGATCCGCCGATCATGCTGCTCGACGAACCCACCAGTGCCATGGACAACAGCAGCGAAGACGTCCTGCGCCAGAAGCTGCACGGCTGGGTGCAGGGCAAAACCTTGTTGCTGGTCACCCACCGCACCTCGATGCTGAGCCTGGTGGACCGGTTGCTGGTGCTGGACAACGGCCGGATCGTCGCCGACGGTCCGAAAGAAGCGGTCATCGATGCACTGCGCAAGGGCCGGGTCGGCTCGGCAGCGGTCTAGGAGTTGCCCCATGTCTGCTTCTTCCTCTTCAAAACCCCGCGGTTATTTCGACAGCTTCGGTAAAAGCGCCGAAGCCGAATTCATGCCGGAAACCGCCGGTGCCTCGCTGCAGGATTCGCCGCGCTGGTCGCGCATTACCGTGTGGCTGGCGGCGGCGCTGCTAATCAGTGCGCTGGTCTGGGCCAAGTTCGCCGTGCTCCAGGAAGTGACCATGGGCGAAGGCAAGGCGATTCCGTCGAGCAAGGTTCAGGTGATCCAGAACCTCGAGGGCGGGATCGTCACCGAGATCTTCGTCCGTGAAGGGCAAATGGTCAGCAAGGGCGACACCTTGCTGCGGCTGGATGACACGCGGTTTCTGTCGAACAAGGGTGAGAGCGAGGCCGATCGTTATGCCCTGACCGCGCAGGTCGAACGCTTGTCCGCCGAGGCCGAGGGCCGGCCGTTCAAGCTCTCGGACGAGGTGATCGCCAAGGCCCCGCAAGTCGCCGAGGACGAGCGCTCGCTGTACGAACAACGGCAACGGCGGCTGGCCAGCGAGCAACGCACCCTCAGCGAACAGCTGCGACAGAAGGCGCAGGAGCTGGCGGAATTTCGGTCGAAACAGGGGCAATACAGTTCGAGCCTGGCGCTGCTGCAACAGGAAATGAACATGTCGGAACCGCTGGTGAAAACCGGCGCGGTTTCGCCCGTGGAGATTCTCCGCCTGCGTCGTAGCGCAGTGGAAATTCGCGGTTCGTTGAATGCCACGACGCTCGCCATTCCCCGGGCCGAATCGGCGATCAACGAGATCAAGAGCAAGATCGACGAATCGGAACAGACCTTCCGCTCCGAGGCGGCCAAGGAGCTCAACGAGAAACGCACCGACCTGTCGAAAATCACCGCGTCGAGCATCGCCATCGACGACCGCGTCAGCCGCACCACCGTGACTTCGCCGGTACGCGGGGTTATCAAGCAGATGAAGGTCAACACCATCGGCGGCGTGGTGCAGCCGGGCAGCGACATGGTGGAAATCGTGCCGCTGGAAGACAACCTGTTGATCGAAGCCAAGGTCCGGCCGCAGGACGTGGCGTTTCTGCATCCGGGCCAGAAAGCCATGGTCAAGTTCAGCGCCTACGACTACACGATCTACGGCGGGCTCAGCGCCAAACTTGAGCTGATCGGCGCCGATACCATCACCGACGACAAAGGCAACAGCTTCTACCTGATCCAGGTGCGTACCGACAAAAATCATCTGGGCGGGGATGTGAAACCGCTGCTGATCATTCCGGGGATGGTGGCGACGGTGGACATCATCACCGGAGAAAAAAGCGTGCTGGATTACCTGCTCAAACCGGTGCTGAAGGCCCGGACCGAGGCGATGCGCGAACGCTAGTGATGATCCGGACTGATCGTTCCCACGCTCCGCGTGGGAATGCAGCCCGGGACGCTCCGCGTCCCTTCGCGACGGTGACGCAGAGCGTCACTGTATGCATTCCCACGCAGAGCTTGGGAACGATCAGTACCCGTCCGATCAGCCACCGTGATTCTTCTGGAAAGTCTCCTCCCCCATCGCCGCAATCTGCCCTTCAATCAACACCTCGAACGGCTTGAGCAACGGCTCGAACGACGTCGGCGCTTCCAGCGTCTGCAACGCCTGAACAATCGCTTCGATCGTCGACAACGCCCCCGGCCCCGGTGCCTTGCGCAGCCGATACCGCGACACCCCACCCTCCGCCAAAGTCACCCGTGGCAACGCCGCCAGCAGCGGATTGAGGTGCAGCATCTTGCGCGCCTTGCGCCACGTGCCATCCGGCACCACCAGCAACAGCGGTTCATCGGACGCGGCGTAAGCCTGCATCGGTTGCGCATCGTCCGCCGGAAACAACAACCGCGCCCGATACCCCGGCCGGTTCAGCAGCGCGGGCAGATCCTCGAACACTTCACCGACAATCAGCTCGGCATTGTTCAAACCGAGCGCCGCCAGCCGAGCCGTGTTGAGCGCGTGATTGACCTCGCTCGGGTGCTGCAACAGCAACACCCGGGTGCGGCTGTCGAGGCTGGGGATCAGCGGGCAAAGGCAATGGGTTTGTGGGCGCAGGCAGCGCGGGCATTGGGGTCTGGACATTGTCTTATGCCTGATTGAGCTGCGCTTTGAGCAGATCGCGGAAAGTCTGGATCAGCGGCTCGCGGCTGCGGCCCCGGCGCATGATCATGGAAAACGGTGCCTGATAACCGAAGGTCGCCGGCAGCAGCACCCGCAGGTCACCTTTGTCGGCCCAGGCCTGGGCGTAGTGCTCCGGCAGATAACCGATGTAGGCGCCGGACAGCACCAGAATCAGCTGCGCCTCCATACTTTCCACGGTCGCGGCGCTGTGTTTGAAACCGTGGCGCGCCAGTTCGGCCTGGCTCCAGTAACCGCGTCCGACCATGCGTTGCTGGGTGATGACCTGCTCGGGAATCCGCCGCTCGTTGAACAACGGATGACGGCTGCTGCAATACAGCCAGTGCTGCTCGCGGTACAGCGGCATGTACACCAGACCGCTCATGCGCGTTGAGAATGCGCCGATGGCCAGATCGAGGCGGTTGTCCTGCACGCCGAGTTGCAGTTCGTAAGGGCTCATCACCGACAGATGCAAATGCACCGCCGGGTGTTCCTGGCTGTAGGCGCCGATGGCTTCGGCGAACGGCAGGGCCTTGTCGCTGACCGTCGAGTCGATCACCCCGAGGTTGAGCGTGCCGCGCAATTCGCCCTTGAGCGCTGCTGCGTATTGCTCGAAACCTTCGAGTTCGGCCAGCAGACGCAGGGTTTCCTGGTGGAACAGTTCGCCCTTGCTGGTCAGGCTGAAACCACCGCGCCCGCGATGGCACAGCACCAGACCGAGCGCGGCTTCGAGCTGACTCATGTAGGTGCTGATCGCCGAGGTCGACAGGTTGAGTTCCTGCTGCGCGTTGGCAAACCCCTGATGACGCACGACGCTGACGAAGATGCGCAACAGTTTCAGGTCGGGTAAAGCGTTGGCCATGTCTACTCCAAGGATCGTTCCCACGCTCTGCGTGGGAATGCCGCCCGTGACGCTCTGCGTCACCTGCGATTACGGCTGGACGCGGAGCGTCCGTGGATGCATTCCCACGCAGAGCGTGGGAACGAGCACGTAGGGGAAGTCTGGCATTAGTTTAGAAATTTCTGAACTAAGTATTTGCCCGTAGCGATTCTTCCGCCCCACTACATTTCGCAGAATCGGCCCACAGCGGTGCCCGTGCTCCTTGCGAATGCGGTGCGCCGACATAAATAAAACAAAGACGATGAGGCCCTACCCGTGGACAAGATTCTTCACCAACCACTGGGCGGCAACGAAATGCCGCGCTTCGGCGGCATCGCCACCATGCTCCGACTCCCCCATGTACCGACCGCTGCCGGCCTGGACGCTGCCTTCGTTGGCGTGCCACTGGACATCGGTACTTCGCTGCGCCCCGGCACCCGCTTCGGGCCGCGCGACATCCGCACCGAATCGGTGATGATCCGCCCGTACAACATGGCCACCGGCGCTGCGCCGTTCGACTCGCTGTCGGTTGCCGACATCGGTGACGTGGCGATCAACACCTTCAACCTGCTCGACGCCGTGCGCATCATCGAAGAAGCCTACGACAACATCCTCGAGCACAACGTGATCCCGATGACCCTGGGTGGCGACCACACCATCACCCTGCCGATCCTGCGTGCGATCCACAAAAAGCACGGCAAGGTCGGTCTGGTACACATCGATGCCCACGCTGACGTCAACGATCACATGTTCGGCGAGAAGATCGCCCACGGTACGACCTTCCGTCGCGCCGTCGAAGAAGGCCTTCTGGACTGCGACCGCGTGGTGCAGATCGGTCTGCGGGCGCAGGGCTACACCGCTGACGACTTCAACTGGAGCCGCGATCAGGGCTTCCGCGTGGTGCAGGCCGAAGAGTGCTGGCACAAGTCGCTGGAACCGCTGATGGCCGAAGTCCGCGAGAAAGTCGGTGGCGGCCCGGTGTACCTGAGCTTCGACATCGACGGCATCGACCCGGCGTGGGCGCCTGGCACCGGCACTCCGGAAATCGGTGGTCTGACGACCATTCAGGCGATTGAAATCGTTCGCGGCTGCCAGGGCCTCGACCTGATCGGCTGCGATCTGGTAGAAGTCTCGCCCGCTTATGACACCACCGGCAACACCTCGCTGCTGGCCGCCAACCTGCTGTACGAAATGCTCTGCGTACTGCCGGGCGTCGTCCACCGCTGAGGGTCGGGTCATGAACGAACGTGATCAGGTTCTGAAAGCGGCCGCCGATCTGGTGTCCGCCTTCGCCCGCAACGATCGCGAAGCCTACTTCGGCGCGTTCAGCGCCGATGCCAGCTTCGTGTTCTACACCCTCGAACAGCCCCTGCTGTCGCGCGATGCCTATCAGGCGTTGTGGGACAGCTGGCGCGCCGAGGATGGCTTCGAGGTGTTGTCCTGCACCTCGAGCAACGCCTTCGTCAGCCTGCAGGGTGACGTGGCGATTTTCATCCATGACGTGGCCACCGAGCTGCGCATGCAAGGGGAGCAACATTTCAGCCAGGAGCGCGAGACGATTGTTTTCAAGAAACAAGCGTCGAGCCTAGAACAACAAGGCCATTGGCTGGCCTGCCACGAACATTTGTCCGCAATGCCGGAAGGGCTGCCATCCCCTTAGCCAAGACAGGTGACGCTCACGCACGATGAGCGCGCCTTTATGATCGGAGCAGATCATGAATAACAACAACAAAGACCAAAGCCTTACGCAGATTGAAACCCACGGGGTCGAACAGATCCCGGACAACGAACGCACCGCCGGTCCCGTGGACTTGTTCCGCATGATCTTTGGCGGCGCGAATACCTTTGCCACCGCCGTGCTCGGCAGTTTCCCGGTGCTGTTCGGCCTGTCCTTCCAGGCGGGCGTCTGGGCGATTGTCTCGGGCGTGCTGCTTGGCTCGCTGATCCTCGCACCGATGGGCCTGTTCGGTCCGCTCAACGGCACCAACAATGCCGTGTCGTCCGGTGCGCACTTCGGCGTGCACGGGCGGATCGTCGGTTCGTTCCTGTCGCTGCTGACCGCCATCGCCTTCTTCTCGCTCTCGGTGTGGAGTTCCGGAGATGCGCTGATCGGTGGTGCGAAACGCCTGATCGGCCTGCCGGAAACCGACCTGACCCTGGGCCTGGCCTACGGTCTGTTCGCGATTCTGGTGTTGACCGTGTGCATCTACGGCTTCCGCTTCCTGCTGTGGGTGAACAAGGTCGCGGTGTGGAGCGCGAGCCTGCTGTTCCTGCTGGGCATCTTTGCCTTCGCCGGTCCCTTCGATTCGCACTACGCCGGCACCGTCAGCCTCGGCCAGCCGGGCTTCTGGGCCGCGTTCATCGGCGCCGCGCTGGTGGCCATGAGCAACCCGATTTCCTTCGGCGCGTTCCTCGGCGACTGGGCCCGCTACATCCCGCGTGAGACCTCGCGCAAGCGGATCATGGCGGCGGTGGTGCTCTCGCAGATCGCCACCTTCATCCCGTTCCTGTTCGGCCTGACCACCGCGACCATCGTCGCGATCCAGGCGCCGGACTACATCGCGGCCAACAATTACGTAGGCGGTCTGCTCGCGGTGTCGCCGAGCTGGTTCTTCCTGCCGGTGTGCCTGATTGCGGTGATCGGCGGCATGTCCACCGGCACCACATCGCTGTATGGCACCGGGCTGGACATGTCCAGCGTGTTCCCGCGCCTGCTGTCGCGGGTCAAGGCGACGCTCCTGATCGGTGTGCTGTCGATTGCCTTCATCTTCATCGGGCGCTTTGCGGCGAACCTGGTGCAGAGCGTGTCGACCTTCGCCGTGCTGATCATCACCTGCACCACCCCTTGGATGGTGATCATGATCATCGGCCTGGTGGTACGTCGCGGCTTCTACTGCCCGGACGACCTGCAAGTGTTCACGCGCGGCGAGCAAGGCGGACGCTACTGGTTCAGCCACGGCTGGAACTGGCGCGGTCTGGGTGCGTGGATCCCGAGCGCGGCGGTCGGCCTGTGCTTCGTCAACCTGCCGGGGCAGTTCGTCGGCCCGCTCGGTGAACTGGCCAGCGGCATCGACATCAGCCTGCTGGTGACCCTCGGTCTGGCGTCGGTGATGTACCTGATGCTGCTGAGCCTGTTCCCGGAACCGGCGCTGGTCTACGGCCCGAAGGATCCCCGCAGCAAAGGCGCGCATGCGCCGGCTGAAGCGGCGCTGCGTCAGGCTGCCTGAATAAACGAATCGCCTGTGGGGGTCAGCCTTCTCCCACAGTGTTCCACCCCATAAAAAAGACAATCGGAGACACGCCATCATGGCTTTGGATTTATTCGTCGTCCTCATCTACGCCGCCGGCATGCTCTTGCTCGGCTACTTCGGCATGCGCAAGGCCAAGACCAACGAGGACTTCCTGGTCGCCGGGCGTAACCTCGGCCCGAGCCTGTACATGGGCACCATGGCCGCGACCGTTCTCGGTGGCGCGTCCACCGTCGGTACCGTCCGCCTGGGCTACGTGCACGGCATTTCCGGTTTCTGGCTGTGCGCGGCACTGGGTTGCGGCATCGTGGCGCTGAACCTGTTCCTGGCCAAGCCGCTGCTGAAACTGAAGATCTACACCGTTACCCAGGTCCTGGAAAAACGCTACAACCCGATGGCCCGCTCGGCGAGCGCGGCGATCATGCTGGCCTACGCGCTGATGATCGGCGTGACCTCGATCCTCGCCATCGGCACCGTGCTGCAAGTGCTGTTCGGCCTGCCGTTCTGGATCTCGGTACTGCTCGGCGGTGGCGTGGTCGTGGTGTATTCGGCCATCGGCGGCATGTGGTCGCTGACCCTGACCGACATCGTCCAGTTCATCATCAAGACCGTCGGCCTGATGTTCATCCTCCTGCCAATCTGCCTGTACCGCGTCGGCGGCTGGGACGAGCTGGTGCTGAAACTGCCGGCCACCGCCTTCAGCTTCACCACCATCGGCTGGGACACGATCATCACCTACTTCATGATCTACTTCTTCGGCATCCTGATCGGTCAGGACATCTGGCAACGGGTGTTCACCGTCAAGAACGAAAAAGTCGCTCAGTACGCCGGTAGCTTCGCGGGCATCTACTGCATCCTTTACGGTCTGGCCTGTGCCCTGATCGGCATGGCGGCGCACGTTCTGATCCCGGATCTGGACAACGTCAACAACGCCTTCGCCGCGATCGTCAAACTGTCGCTGCCGGACGGCATCCGTGGTCTGGTGATCGCCGCTGCCCTGGCCGCGATGATGTCCACCGCCAGCGCCGGCCTGCTCGCCGCTGCCACCACCCTGACCGAAGACCTGCTGCCAAAACTGCGTGGCGGCAAACAGTCGAGCCTGGGTGTGAACCGTCTGTTCACCCTGCTGACCGGTGTCGTGGTGCTGGGTATTGCTCTGGTTGTGAACGACGTGATCAGCGCTCTGACCCTCGCTTACAACCTGTTGGTGGGCGGCATGCTGATCCCGCTGATCGGTGCGATCTTCTGGAAACGCGCGACCACTGCCGGCGCCATCGCCAGCATGGGCCTGGGTTTCGCCACCGCCCTGCTGTTCATGTTCAAGGACGGTCTGGATGCCAACACGCCGATCTACTACAGCCTGGCTGTGGGTCTGGTGAGTTTTGTGGTGGTCAGCCTGTTTTCCCGTCGCCCTGCCCCGGTGGCCAGCGCGGTCTAAGCTCGCTATAACGACTTGATGCTTTCTTCGGCGGGTGTGGCGTCGGTTGCCACACCCGTTTTTTTCGTCTGGAGAAAATGCTTGATGAAGATTGTTTCTCGCGATCAGTGGTTCGAAGTGCAAACCCTGAGCGACGGCATTCGGCTGATTCACGAGCCGTTCATCCGCCCGTTCTATCGCTGCAACCTGTGGCACGTTCAGGGGCGGGACAAGGATCTGCTGCTCGACAGCGGTTCCGGGCTGGTCAGCCTGCGCGAACAGCTGCCGTGGCTGACCGAACGGCCGCTGGTGGCGGTGGCCAGTCATTGCCATTTCGACCACATCGCCGGGCACCACGAATTTGCCGAACGGCTGGTGCATCCGGCCGAAGCGGACATTCTGGCGGCGCCGGATGGCGAGAACGATCTGAGCCGGGCCTTCGTCGGCGACGACATGTTCGAAGCGCACCCGGATTGCCCGTTGTGCTACGCCGAATACCGGGTCAAGGCTGCGCCGGCCACCGGTTTTGTCGAGGATGGCGATGTGCTGGACCTCGGCAACCGCGCGTTGCAGGTGCTGCACACGCCGGGCCATTCACCGGGCGGGATCAGCCTCTACGAAGCGGCCAGCGAAACCCTGTTCAGCGGCGACATCATTTACGACGGGCCGTTGATCGAAGACGCCTACCATTCCAACCTCGACGACTACGCCGCCAGCCTGCGCCGCTTACAGGCTCTGAAGATTCGCACCGTGCATGGCGGTCACTTCGGCAGTTTTTCCGCAGAGCATCTGCACGGGATGATTGACGAATGGTTGCGCCGCCACGCCTGAGGCCTGCTGTACTTCAGTCAGACTAACAACACAAAGATCTGCCATGAGAAGAGCTGCCGTGCGTGCTGCCGTGCACCGGTTCATCCTGCGCCTGCTGGAAAATCGTGAATTCGACGACAACACCAGCCTCGCGCAGCTGGGGCTGGAAAAAGCGGATATCGAGGATCTGATCTTCCATCTGGAAGATGAATTCGGCCTGACGGCCTTCACCGCCGAAGAGGACCGGATGCTCAAGACCGCGAAGACCGCGAATGACCTGAGCCAGTTTCTGATGGAAATCGGGCGTCACTGAAAACAAAAGATCGCACCCGCCCGCCACTCCAATGGAGCGACAGCCGGGTGCGATCTTTTGTCGTTTAAATCCTTTGATCCTTCAAAGCGGGGCATTACCGCCGACGTGGCTGACGCCGACGCTGTTCGTCATCGGTGCGAATCGGGACCGGTTGCAGAGGCGGTTCGATCAAGCCGAGGGCAACACCCAAATCGTGCAGCCAGTTTTGAATTTTCTCTTTCATCGTCATGCCCCCTTCAGGGTGGTGCTGAGCGTCCGGAATTCTGAGGCCGCTTCGCACTGATAATAGTCCGAAGTCCTACGCAATGCTCGGCCAAATCCGCAATGATCTGTTACTGAATTGATCCAAATCCCTGACCGTACGTTCAAGCCGTGTCCCGCACGTCTTCGCCAGCCACGGGATAGAGCGTCTGCTGCTGTTCGATCCATGCGTTGAGGTTGGCACCGACCATGCCCCGCCGCCACATGAGCCATGTTGTCGCACTGGCAAAAGGCTCGGCCAGCGGGTGCACCGCCACGCTTTCGCGCCCCGGCAGGCTTGCGAGCATCGACTCCGACATCAGCGCCACACCACTGCCGGCAATCACGCAGGCAAGCATGCCCTGATAGGACTCGATCTCCATCGCCCTCCCCATCGCCGCCTGATAGTGGGCAAACCACGCTTCCAGCCGCGCACGATAGGCGCAGCCATGGCGAAAGGTGAATACCGCCCGACCTTCGACATCCCTGGCGCTGCGTATCGGCGGGTGATCGGCCTCGCTGATCAGCACCAGCCGTTCGTTGCACAGTGGCACACCGTCGATCCCGGCCAATTGCGGCGGGCCGTCTACCAGCGCCGCGTCGAGACGCCCGGTGAGCAGGCCTTCGAGCAATTCACCGCTGGGCCCGGACTGCACCTGAAGATTCACCGCCGGATATTGCTTGTGATAGCGCGCCAGCAGCGCCGGCAAATGGATCGCCGCCGTGCTGTACAGCGTGCCGAGCACGAAATCCCCCGCCGGTTGCCCGCCCATCACCGCTGCACTCGCCTGATCGCGAAGGGCGAACAGTTTGCCGGTGTAGTCCAGCAGGACTTTTCCCGCAGGCGACAACTGCAAACGCTGACGCTCACGGACGAACAGTTCGACACCCAGTTGCTCCTCCAGCTGTTTGAGCCGGGTCGACAGGTTCGACGGCACGCGGTGCAAACGTTCGGCGGCGCGGGTGATCGAGCCCTCCTCTGCCACGGCCTGGAAGATCCGCAATTGGCTGAACTCCACAACCTTTCTCCTGAACAGAACAAGTTACTCACTATTATTCAATTTTAAAGAAAGTCAATCAGTCCTAGCCTGACGGTCATTGAACCTCCAACGGAATTCAGAACATGTCACCGCTGATTCGCTTATCCGCCTGTTTCATTGCCCTGATGATGGCCATGGGCATCGGGCGTTTCGCCCTCACCCCGCAACTGCCGCACCTGCTCAGTGAAGGGCAGATCGACCTGACTGCCGCCGGTCTGATTGCGGCGGCCAACTACCTCGGTTATCTGCTCGGCGCGGTGGATGCGATGTTTTCCCGCCGGCCGGATCAAGTGCAGCGGCGCCTGCACGGCGGTCTGTGGTTGTGTGTGTTGCTGACGCTGGCATCGTTCTGTGCCAACGGTTTCTGGTCGCATTTGTTGCTGCGCTTCGGTACCGGTGTGGCGAGTGCCTGGGTGCTGGTGATGATTACTGCGTTGAGTCAGCCGCTGGCTGCGGCGGCGGGTCGTCCGCGATTGGGCGCGCTGGTCTTTGCCGGGCCGGGGCTGGGGATTTTTCTGACGGGATTGCTGGCGCTGTTCTCACATCTGGCGCAGCAGACTTCCGCGACTCTGTGGCTGATCTATGCCGCCGTGGCGCTGGTGATGTTGCTGGGAATCGTGCGGATCCTGCCGCAACCGGGCGGCGGTGTGCCGGTCGTGCCGGCTGCCGTGAGTTCATCAAATCGTGGCATTGGGCGCTTGGCGGCGGTGTATGCCTTGTATGGCGTGGGCTACATCATCCCGGCCACGTTTCTGTCACAGATGGCCAACGCGCAATTTCACGGGCAGTGGCAGGCCGATCTGTTCTGGCCGTGCTTTGGCCTCGGTGCCGCAATTGGCGTTTTGCTGGTAAGTTTGCGTCGGCACGATCCGCAAACCACCCGGCACTGGTTGATGGCGACGTTGTGGCTGCAGGCTGCCGGGGTGTTCGCTTGCCTGTTGGGCAGCGGCCTCGGTCTGGCATTGGGCGTGGTCCTGTGCGGCACGCCGTTCCTGGCCTGCATGCAACTGGTGATGCAACGCTCCCGGGAACTGGCGCCCCACGCCACCCAGCGCAACGCCGGCCTGCTCACCGCGTGCTTCGCCGTCGGTCAACTCAGCGGGCCGTTGCTGGCGGCGGTCAGCAGCCATTTCAGCGGCGGCCTGCAACCGGCGCTGGTGATTGCCGGCAGCGGCCTGCTGATTGCCGGCGGTCTGGCCTGCAAATCGGTTACGGCTGACCGAGGGCTTTGCGCAAACGCCGACGCACCCACTGTTCCGCGCTGACGAAGGTGATGCCGAGCAACACCAGCACGGCGCCGATGATGAAGTTCAGGCTCAGTTCTTCGCCGAGCAGCACCACGCCGAACGTGACGCCGAACAACGGTGTCATGAAGGAAAACACCGCGAGGTTGGCCGCCAGATAACGGCGCAGCAGCCAGAACCAGGTCAGGTAACTGAAGAACGACACCACCAGCCCCTGGAACAGCACACTGCCCACGGCCACGACGGTCAGGCTGACGTGGGTGATCTGGCCGCTGAGCAGCGCGATCAGCAACAGGCCGATGAAACCGACGATCAGTTGATAGAACAGGGTCAGGGTCACCGGCGCCTCGGACAGGCGCGAGGCGCGCACCACCACGGTGGTCGCGCCCCAACTGGCACCGGCCAGCACGCCGAGGGCATCGCCCATCAACATCCGGCGGTCGAGGTTGTCCCACGACACGCCGCCGGCAAACGCGATGGCAATGCCGACAAATGCGAGGAAGATCCCAACCCATTGCACCGGTCGTAGGCGCTCGCTCGGCAACAGAAAATGCACGCCCAGCGCGGTGAAGATCGGCGCGGTGTAGAGGAACACCGACATGTGCGCGGCGGTGGTCAACTGCAAGCCTTCGGAGATGAACAGGAATTCGAGCCCGAACAAGGCACCGGCCAGCAAGCCGCCGCGCCAGGTAGCGCCGACCTGATCCCAGCCGCCCTTCCAGCAGATCAGCAGTCCTACCAGCAACGCGGATATCCCCGACCGCCCCGCCGCCTGCATCACCGGCGCAATGTCGGTCGCCGCCCACTTGATCATCACCTGCTGCACGCCCCAGATCAGGCACAGGCCGATCATCACTTGCAGGGCAAACCCGTCGGCACTGCGCCGACTGACGCTCACCTCGACACCTCTAACACACACAACATGGCAGTTTTTCCAATGGTCAAACAAAGCCCCGGCTCTTTGTCCGGGGCGAAAAGTAGTGAGTGGATTATTAACCAGTCAGCCAGAAAAAGCCGTCTGGAAAAGACATTTCATGCTCCTGCAACGTCAGCGGAGAATGGCTGACGACTGCGCCGTCAATCGCTGGCAAGCCAGCGATGGCGTCAGGTCAGGCGACCAAGATCAACGAGCTGATCTGCCAAACCGGCTGGCCACAACAAATCCGACCGTACAGGCCAGCGCCGTGGCGAACGTCCCCCAAGCCCAATCCATCAGCGACACCTGCGCCGACCAGCCGCGCAATGTCGCCCAGTTGGTCAGGTCATAGGTGCCATAAGCGACCAGCCCGAGCAGCGCTCCCATCCGGGCGGCGCGTTGCCAGGTCAGCGACGGCAACACCACGAACACCACACAGCCGAAAACATACAGGCAATAAAAAACCGCTGCTGGCACCAGCAACGGTTTTTCGAGCATCAGCGAACCGAGCAGTTCGCGATAGGTCGGCGCCATCAGCACGCCAAGCCAGACGCCGTCGAGCAGAAGAAACGTCAGCAGCGTGGCGACGTAGGCAATCAGTGGTTTTTTCATCTGCCCGACCTCAAGTAAGCCCATGCAACATGGGCCACGTCAGGCTCAGGTTAGTTCAATGCGATCGGCGTGAATGACGATCTTGCCTTCCTTGTACAACGAACCGATGGCCTTCTTGAAGTTGCCCTTGCTGACACCGAACAGGCTGCTGATCAGCGCCGGGTCGCTCTTGTCGCTGACGGCCAGGGTGCCATCGTTTTCGCGCAACTTGGAGAGGATCTTCGAGTTCAGGCTGCTGGCTGCTTCCTGCCCCACCGGTTGCAGGCTCAGGCTGATCTTGCCGTCGGCGCGCACTTCCTTGATGAAGCCTTTCTCGCGCATGCCGGAACGCATGAACTTGAAGATTTCATTCTTGTGAATCAAACCCCAGTGCTTGTTGTTGATGACGGCCTTGAAACCCATGTCGGTGGATTCGGCCACCAGCAGATCAACTTCCTGGCCCACGCTGTAGTTGGCGGGGGTCTTGTCCAGATAACGATCCAGGCGCGCGGTCGCGGTGATGCGGCGGGTGTGCTTGTCGAGGTAGACATGCACCACGCAGTACTCGCCGGCGGTCATCTGGCGTTTTTCTTCGGAGTAAGGCAGCAGCAGATCCTTCGGCAGGCCCCAGTCGAGGAACACGCCGATGCTGTTGACTTCAACAACTTTCAAACTGGCAAATTCACCGACCTGAACTTTTGGTTTTTCAGTGGTGGCAATAAGTTTGTCGTCACTGTCCAGATAAATGAAAACATTGAGCCAGTCTTCATCTTCGCTGGGAATATCTTTAGGAATATAACGGTTGGGCAAAAGAATTTCGCCGTCGGCACCGCCGTCCAGATATAAACCGAAGTTAGTGTGTTTAACCACTTGCAAACTGTTGTAACGCCCGACTAAAGCCATTTCCAATACCCTCATTGCGTGGGCGGCATTCTACCCGGTTTTGCCGGGTTCGTCGGTCGCCAGATCGGACGGCCGAGTGAAAATCTGCGGGAGGCCTTGATTTTCCTGGATTTCGCGCCGCACGAGCACCACTCGTCAGGCCAGCGTGACGGCTTTTGCCTGATCCCGAGGCCGGCCAGCATCCTCAAATCGAATAAATGTTGTTATTTAAAACAGCAGGTTAGCGGGATATTTCGAATAATTAATCGAGAATAATCCACCTGCACGCTGGGTTATTCCGAGGGATATTTACCAAGCAATTGTCAAGTTATTCCTGTACGATGCCTGGCCGAGTTACTTTTCTACAGGTTAATGGCCGCCATGCGTGTAAAAGCATCCACCAGCAAAGCAAAGCCAGCTCCAGCCGTTGAAACCAGCGAATCGATCAACGATCAGATCGCGGCATTCCTCAAGTCCGGCGGCGAGATCCAGCAAATTGCCAAGGGCGTCAGCGGCCAGACGTTCGGCCCGTCCAAGCAGATCAGCCTGGGCAAGAAGTAACACCCCGCAGCACACCTGTCCAAAGGCGCTTTGAGCTTCGAAGCGTCTGGACCGGATCCCTCGCAAGACCTCTCTTACGTTTAATCAAACATTCAAAACTGCAAAAATCGACGAACGGCCCTCGATGCCGATCATTCGCCGGTATCCTTGCACGCGTCTGGATCAAGCGTTTCAGCAGGTTTGTCGCACCTGCGCTCGCTGCTCAAGGAGTGACGCATGCTCAAATCTTCCTGTTTATTGCTTGTAGGCCTGCTGGCGAGCCCGGTGGCGCACGCGCAGATTTTCCAGCGTGAGCTCGGTGACTTCGACCTCAAGCTCGGCACCACGCCCAGCCGCAGCATGGCCCAGGGGCTGGTCAAGCCTTCGGCGGTCGGCTCGTTCCACGGCGGCCTGGACCTGAGCCACGACAGCGGCCTGTATGTCGGTCAGTACGCACCGAGCATGGGCCTCACGCCGGGGAAGAATCTCGAAATCGATTCCTACGTCGGCTTTAAACAACCTTTCGATCAGACCCTCGGCTACGAAGTCGGGATGATCCATTACAGCTATCCCAAGGTCGACACCCTCGACAGCCAGGAACTGTTCGGTGGCCTGACCTTGCTCGGCAGCCGGATCGGCATCGCCCTGAGCAACGACCCGGATAAACAGAACAACACCCTGTTTGCCGACCTGGGCGGCAATCAGCCGTTCGGCATCGGGATCAGCATGAAATACACCACCCATCAGCTCAACACGCCGGTCTCGGTGGACGGGGGGTATGTCAGCAGTTTTACCGATTGGTCGGTGAAATTTTCCCGGCCGTTCATGGGCATCGACCTCGACCTGATCTACAGCAATTCGAGCCTCAGCGGCAGCGATTGCTCAGCCTATTCCGGGCATAACAGTCAGTGCGACGGGCTGGTCACGCTCAAGGCCGAACGCGCGTTCTATTGATTGGCTGAACTGCCGGGGCCATCCTGCGTTCACATGAGCATCAGACCCTCAAGGCTGGCTTTCGCAAGGACTCGCCCATGTCTAGCTGGTTCAAACGCATCGCGATTCTACTGATCCTGACCCTCGCCCTCGGCGCCTGCAGCCGTGTCGGCCTGGCCTATCGCAATCTCGACGTGATCATTCCGTGGACGCTCAGCGACTACCTGGACATGAACGGCGAGCAGAAAGGCTGGTTCAACGAACGCCTCAGGGAACACCTGAGCTGGCACTGCACCACGCAGTTACCGGGTTATCTGGACTGGCTTGATCGCCTGCAAACCATGGTCGAGACCAATCAGGTCACCGACGCCGCACTTCAGGCCCGCACCGCAGAGGCCAAGCAGGCAATCGCCGAAACCGCCCGGGAAATCACCCCGTCGGCGATTGAATTGCTGCAAGGCCTGGATGATCGGCAGGTCGCTGAAATGAACGACGCCTTTGCCAAAGACCTGCAGAAACGCCAACAGGAATACCTCAAGCCACCGCTTTCACAGCAGATTGCCGAGCGTGGCGCGCGCATGGACAAGCGTCTCAACGATTGGCTCGGCCCGTTGAACGCCAAACAGGAACAGCGGGTGATGGCCTGGTCGACCGCTCTGGGCGATCAGAACACCCAGTGGATTGCCAACCGTGCTCACTGGCAGAAGCAGTTCAGCGCGGCGGTGGCGCAACGCAACAGTCCTGAATTTCCACAACGGATCGAGACGCTTCTGGTCAATCGCGAGCGGTTATGGACAGCGGATTACCAAAAGGCCTACGCCAATACGGAGGCGCAGGCCCGTTCGCTGTTCGTCGATCTGATGGCCGACAGTACGCCGCAGCAGCGCCAGCGCCTGTTGAAAAAGATCGAGGGAGTGCGCAAGGACTTCAATGATTTGAAGTGCCTGAAGGCCGCACAAAAAAGCTGAGACCACTGCGAAACCCATGTGGGAGCGAGCACGTTCGCTCCCACATTTTTTTGTGCAAACCTCAGGCGATCTGCGCTTTGGAAGCTACCTCATCGAACGTCAGCTCATCCAGCGCGTCTTCCTGATCATCCAGCACTTCGCGCGGATGATCATTGCCGGGAATGCTGCTGTCGATCAGGCTCAACAGACTGGAGCCGCGCGGGGTCAGGCTGAAGTTGTTGCCGGTGCTGCCCTCGTCTTCGCCACGGGGCTGGATGTAACCGCGCAACAGCAGCAGTTGCTCATAGTCGCAGGCAAGCGTTTTCAGGTGATCCAGATTCTCGATCGGCTGGCCCGCCGCCGCTTTCTCCGCCGCATAGTCTTCGGCAAAAGACCGTGGCGCAAAGCTGTGGCCCGCGCCGTTCTGCACTTCATGCAGCAGGCGTTCAATCAAATCCCAGTTATAAGTCGTCATCCTGATTCAACCTCCGGTGCGCGTGATTTTTTGGCGCGTTCACAGGTTGTGACCGGAGCGTTGCGCCACCGTTCAGGATTATTCGGCGCCCCGACCGACCGGCGGTCTGTCGATTTCCCGGGTGGTTGAACGACTAGTCTGAGACAGACGGTTTCAACCCCCGCAGGAGAAATCATCATGAACGTTGAGAATCATCCGGTGGTGTCGCGCGAAGAATGGCTCGCCGCCCGCAAGCAGCATCTGGCCGATGAAAAGGCCTTCACCAAAGAACGCGACCGCCTCAGCGCCAAACGCCGCGCCCTGCCCTGGGTAAAGATCGACAAGGATTACCGCTTCATGGGGCCGAACGGCGAATTGAAACTCGCCGACCTGTTCGGCAAGCACAGCCAACTCGTCGTTTACCACTTCATGTTCGCCAAGGGCTGGGAGGAAGGTTGCCCGGGCTGTTCATTCCTCAGCGACCACATCGACGGCGCCAACCTGCACCTGGCCCATCACGACATTGCGCTGGTGGCGGTGTCCCACGCACCGTTCGCCGAATTCCAGGCCTTCAAGCGGCGGATGGGCTGGACATTCGACTGGGTGTCGTCGGACGGTTGCGATTTCAACTACGACTTCGGCGTGTGCGCCCGTGCTGAGGATGTCGACGCTGGCAAAGCTACGTACAACTACGAAAAGACCGACAGCGCCGAGGAAGAAATGCCCGGGCTCAGCGTGTTTTATCGCGCTGACAACGGCGAGATTTTCCACACTTACTCAACCTACGCGCGAGGCCTGGACTTGCTGGTCGGTGCCTACAACTACCTCGACCTCACGCCCAAGGGCCGGAACGAGGACGAGATCATGGAATGGGTGCGGCACCATGACCGCTATGACGGCGCCGCAAAATCCAGTTGCTGCCATGATGGGTAGCCCGTCTGCGTGAACGGGTTCAATGGTGCCGCAGGATGTGCGATGCTAGGTCGAACGAGCCGTCACGGCTTCGTTCGACTATAATTGGCGCATTCCCGCATCAAGAGGCCGATATGGAAAAGCTGAGTCTGCAAACCAAGAAAGCCTGGTTCGCGAAGCAACGCAGAGCCAATTTCGCGGCCAGTCTGCGCCTGGAAGGCTTTGTTCCATCTCCGACTGATGGCGATATCAAACTTCCCACCAGGGCCGCTGCCTTGAGAGCGGTCCAGCTCTTGAAAGCTTGAGCAACGATAAATACGGTTCTGACCAAGCCCCGGATTGTTATCCGGGCACTGACGTTCTTGTCAATTTGCTCGACTTACGCAACGCCGAAGACCTGGATGAAGCAGAACGCTACATCAATGAAGTCGCCTCTGCGCGTTTGGAATTCATTCCTCCTCCCTACAGCCTTGCAACGTTAAAACGGGTGCACCGCACCTTGTTTGAAGCGATCTATCCATGGGCTGGCGAAATCCGGACACTGGCGATCAGTAAAGGCAGTACGCGATTTTGCAGCCCGGAATACATTGAGCGTGAAGTCGCAAGAGAACTTTCGAAAATGGCGGACGCTGGGTGGTTTGAAGGGTTTTCCCGTCAACAACTGGTTTCAGCAGTCGCCGCTTCGTATGGCACTCTCAATGTGGCTCACCCGTTCAGGGAAGGAAATGGCCGAACCCAGCGCATCCTGTTTGAATACATCATTTTCAACGCCGGTTATCTCATCGACTGGGGGATGGTCGATCAAGAGGAATGGATCAAGGCATGTATTCACTCCTACCACGGTGATGACGATCTTCTTGTCGATGTATTCAACCGATGCATAGGCATTTCAATTGCCGAGGTCGACTTTTGAACAAGGCATCCCCCCAACGCCAGTCGCAGTGAACTTTTCGCTAGCCAGAACCCTCAACCGGTTAACCCGCCTTAACCGGAACTGAGGCCATTCCCCATGAAAACCCTGCTCAAGCTCACCCTCGCCGCCACGCTCGCCTGCGCCCTGCCCGTCTGGGCCTGTACGCCGGAGGAAGCCACCGCCAAACGCGAGCAACTGGCCAAGGAAGTCGCGAAGCTCACAGAGCAAAACCCGACAAAGGCCAAGGAGATCAACGCCGAGTTGCAGAAAATGGACCTGGGCACTGCCTCCGCCGACCTCCCGGACAAATGCCAGTTGATCGATCAGCGCTTGAAGGAACTGGGTTCGGCGGAGAAAAAAACCGAGGGATAACACCCGCTCAGACAACGGCAGGCTTCGGCATCGATCAGGCTAAATCGATACCAAAGCCTGCTTCCTTTTGTCCGGAAATTTGCATTAGTGCATTTTATTATTTGCATAAACGCATATTCAGACCTAGGGTTACCCCGAGCCTGATCAGAACCGGCCATCGGAGATGGCAACCCTTGAACACCGATCGCTCGGCAATACCGTTATCCCGCAAACGCGGAACGTTTGTTTTCATTCATGGAGGATTGAAAAATGTTAACCACTGAAACAACGGCATTCACTGGCAACACCCTGCCCGGGTGCCTGATCGGCCATCTGCTCGACCCGCAACTGGTCGAGGTCGAAGCGGCCCCACAGGCCAGGGCCCTGGCTGCCTCGAGTCTCAACTTTACGATGCAGCAGCAGACCCAGACCAACTGGTGCTGGGCGGCGGTTTCCGCTTCGGTCGGCAATTACTACGGCACCGGGTCCTGGACGCAGTGCGGCGTGGCCAGCACCCAACTGGACCGCAATTGCTGCAGCCAACCGGGGCCGTGCAACGTCTACGGCTATCTGGATTCGGCCCTGCAAACCACCCGCAGCTACAACGGGATGAATCAGGGTTCGTTGCAGATGTCGGCCATCCAGAACCAAATCAACATGGGCCGCCCTGTCGGTCTGCGTTGCGCCTGGTATGGCGGCGGTGCGCACTTTCTGGCGATCTATGGCACCAACGGCAATTACGTGCTGGTTGCGGATTCGATCTACGGCTATTCGACCCGCGCGCTGAGTGCCTTCCCCGGTTCCTACAATGGCGGCGGCAACTGGACTCACACTTACTTCACGGCGAAAAACCAGGGGGCGGCATCATGAAACTGACTTATCCAAAAGCGCCTTCCAACGGCGTACAGACCTTGCGTCCGGCCCTGCAGGCCGCGTTGCAGACCCAGGGCTTCGGCGTCAATCGCCAGTTCGCCAGTGCGGCGCCTGCGAAAATCAGCCTGAGCGAGGCCTATCGCGGCTACTCGCTCAGCCTGGAAGATCTGAGCGATGGCAAAGGCCTGAAAGACGCCCGGCTCGGTGACTGGCATTACCTGGTGTTTGCCGACGGTGTGTCGATTGCCGATGCGCAATTGGCCGAAGTCCGCGGTCACGTCGAGTTCGCCTCGTTAAACCACGGCAACCTGGCGGCCGCTACGGTCGATGCGCTGAAACTGGCCGAGCAATCGCCACAGTTGCAGGGCAAAACCGTTGAGCTGCGAGTGTTGTTCGTTTCGGCGCTGCACGTTGTAGCGATCTGGCTGCACGCGGCGGGTGAAGATGTGCTGATCCCGATCGAGCCGACGCCCAAGGAGTCGGCGCTGCCCGGGCTGTACAGCGAGGCAGCCCTGCTCGCGCAGCTCAAACCGATAGCCGATCAGGCCAAGCGGCGCTTTGATGCCGACACCACTGGCCTGCTGGGCAGTTGATAAACCCTGGCGATAAAAAAACCCGGACCATGTCCGGGTTTTTCTTTGCCTGCCTGAAACGACTTACTCAGCCGCCGGCGCTTCCGGCTTGCGGCGCTTGAGCGGAGCCATGCCATCGCTGCTCACCAGAGAGTCTGGTTTCGGACGATTAGCGTTCTTGCGCTTGGTCGGGGTCTTGGCGGCGGTTTTCTTCTTGTCGCCCTTGGCGTCGGTCTTTTTCTTCTTCACGCCGACGGCCTTGCCCGAGGCCTTGACCTTTTTCGGTCCGCCGTAGGTGCCCTTGACTTCCTTGATGGTACGGCGCTCGAAGCTCTGCTTCAGATAGCGCTCGATGCTCGACATCAGGTTCCAGTCGCCGTGGCAGATCAGCGAGATCGCCAGACCGTCGTTGCCTGCACGGCCGGTACGACCGATGCGGTGCACGTATTCGTCGCCGCTGCGTGGCATGTCGAAGTTGATCACCAGATCCAGGCCGTCAACGTCCAGACCACGGGCCGCCACGTCGGTAGCCACCAGGATCTTCACGCCGCCCTGCTTCAGACGGTCGATCGCCAGCTTGCGATCCTTCTGGTCTTTCTCGCCGTGCAGCACGAACGCCTTGTATTCCTGGGCGACGAGGCGACCGTAGATGCGGTCGGCCATGGCCCGGGTGTTGGTGAAGACGATGGCCTTCTGGTAGGTCTCGTTGGCCAGCAGCCAGTTCACAATCTGTTCTTTGTGCTGGTTGTGGTCGGCGGTGATGATCTGCTGACGGGTGGTGTCGTTCAGCTGGCTGACCGCGTTGAGCTGCAGGTGCTCAGGGTTGTTCAGCACCTTGGCGATCATCTCGCGCAGGCCGGAACCGCCGGTGGTGGCGGAGAACAGCATGGTCTGCTGACGGTTCGGGCATTCGTCGACCAGACGCTGCACGTCTTCGGCAAAACCCATGTCGAGCATGCGGTCGGCTTCGTCGAGCACCAGCACTTCGACTTCTTTGAGGTCGAGGTTGCCGGCGTTCAGTTGCTCGATCATCCGGCCCGGGGTGCCGATCAGGATGTCCGGCACCTTGCGCAGCATGGCGGCCTGGACCTTGAAGTCTTCACCGCCGGTGATCAGGCCGGACTTGATGAAAGTGAACTGCGAAAAGCGCTCGACTTCCTTCAGGGTCTGCTGGGCCAGCTCGCGGGTCGGCAGCAGGATCAGGGTCTTGATGCTGACGCGGATCTTGGCCGGGCCGATCAGGCGGTTGAGGATCGGCAGGACGAAAGCGGCGGTCTTGCCGCTACCGGTTTGCGCCGTCACCCGCAGGTCACGCCCCTGAAGCGCCAGCGGAATGGCCGCGGCTTGCACAGGCGTTGGCTCGACAAATTTCAGCTCGGCCACGGCTTTGAGCAGGCGTTCGTGCAGGGCGAATTGGGAAAACACGGGTGCTACCTCGAAGATATGCAAAAAATCAGCTGCATAGGTTACCGGTTTCGAGCGCTCAGGCCGAGTTTCTTTATGAAATACGCCGTAATCAGTGGCTTTTTTGTTGCTCGATTTGTCTCCAACGGTAATACACAGCGTCTTAAATGCTCTAATCGCCCGTCGCGTCTTACAGAAGAATCGTCTCTCTCATGGATTTCAAACAGCTCTGGCTCAACGCCCAAGACCTCTGGGGTACCCTCGAACAGCACCCGCTCCTGCACGCCGGCCTGGCTTTGCTCCTGCTGCTGGTGATCGCGCTGGTCCTCGGACGAGTGGCGCGCTACCTGATCCTGCATGCCAGTCGCATGCTCGGTCGCCAGCCCGCGCTGCACTGGATCAATGACTTTCGGCATAACAAGGTGTTTCAGCGCCTGGCGCAGATGACGCCGTCGCTGGTGATCCAGTTCGGCCTGCATCTGGTGCCGGAACTGAGCAAGACCGCCATGGTGTTCCTCGGCAACGTCGCGCTGGCGTTCACCATTCTTTTCCTGCTGCTGTCGGTCAGCGCCCTGCTCAATGCACTGCTGGACATCTACGCCCGCACCGAACACGCCCGCACCCGCTCGATCAAGGGTTACGTGCAACTGGCGAAAATGGTTCTGTACGTGTTCGGCGCGATCATCATCGTCGCCACCCTGATCGACCGATCGCCGCTGTTGCTGCTGTCCGGTCTGGGTGCGATGTCGGCGGTGATCCTGTTGGTCTATAAGGACACCCTGCTGTCGTTCGTTGCCAGCGTGCAACTGACCAGCAACGACATGCTGCGGGTCGGCGACTGGATCGAAATGCCGCAGGTCGGCGCCGATGGCGATGTGGTCGACATCACCCTGCACACGGTCAAGGTGCAGAACTTCGACAAGACCATCGTCTCGATCCCGACCTGGCGCCTGATGTCCGAGTCGTTCAGAAACTGGCGCGGCATGCAGCAGTCCGGCGGACGGCGGATCAAGCGCAGTCTGTTCATCGACGCCAGCGGTGTGCGGTTCATCCGCGACGATGAAGAAGAAAAACTCTCCCAGGTGCACCTGCTGACGGCGTACATGGGCCGCAAGAAAGCCGAGCTCAAAGCCTGGAATGAGGCGCAGGGCAACGTCGCGGCGATGTCGGCCAACCGCCGGCGCATGACCAACATCGGCACCTTCCGCGCTTACGCGCTGGCCTATCTGAAGAGCCACCCGGAGATCCAGCCGAACATGACCTGCATGGTCCGCCAGATGCAGACCACGGCCCAGGGCATTCCGCTGGAAATCTACTGCTTTACCACCACCACGGTGTGGGCCGATTACGAGCGGATCCAGGGGGATATTTTCGATTACCTGCTGGCGGTGCTGCCGGAGTTCGGGCTGAGCCTGTATCAGCAACCGAGCGGTGGGGATTTGCGTTCCGGAATATTGCCGGCAGTTCTTGGTGCGAGCCATATTCCGGAAGCCGAAAAACATCTGATGTAACGCTTTCTTCAAACGCAAAAAAAAGACGCAACCCCGGTTGCGTCTTTTTTTGTCCGGCCGATTTATCAGGCCTGCCGCTGCGGTGCCTTGTGCACCATGGTGTAGGCGTAATCGACGCCCATGCCGTACGCGCCGCTGTGTTCCAGCACCAGGTCCATTACCGCCTGATAAGTGTCTTTGTGCGCCCAGTCACGCTGGTATTCGAGCAGCACTTGCTGCCAGGTCACCGGTACTGCGCCCGCCTGAATCATCCGCTGTACCGACATGTCGTGGGCTTCTTTGGTGGTGCCGCCGGACGCGTCGGTGACGATGTACACCTCGTAGCCTTCAGCCAGGGCTTCCAGGGCCGGAAAGGTCAGGCAGACCTCGGTCCACAGCGCGGCGATGATCAGTTTCTTGCGCCCGGTGGCCTTCACCGCGTCAACCAGCGCCTTGTCTTCCCAGGAGTTCATCGAGGTGCGCTCGATCGGCTTCTGCTCAGGGTGTACCGCCAGCAGCTCCGGCCAGATGTAGCCGCTGAAGCTTTCGGTTTCGACCGAGGTGTAGATGGTCGGCACGTTGAAGATCTTGGCAGCCTTGGCCAGGCCGACGGTGTTGTTCTTCAGGGTCTGACGGTCGATCGACTGCACGCCGAAAGCCATTTGCGGCTGGTGGTCGATCAGGATCAGGGCGGAGTTGGTTGGGTTCAGCAGTTCACGGATAGACATGGCGCGTTCCTTTTGATGTCGATTCAAAGTTCGATTGGGTATTGGGTGAGTCGAGGCGTTTTGCCGTCTGCGGCGTTGTTGTCTCGGCTTGGATGTCACTTTAGGGGCTAGCTGATAAAGGGACAATTCCCTAAAATCGAGAATCATTGATTCTAAAAAAGGGACAATCATGGATCGCATCGAATGCATGCGCGCCTTCGTGGTGACGGTCGGCGAAAACGGCTTCGCAGCCGCCGCCCGGGCCATGGACGTGCCCCGCTCGAAAGTCAGCAAACAGATTCAGGCACTGGAAGAAGCCATCGGTGTGCAGCTGCTGCAACGCACCACCCGCAGCCTGCACCTCACCGAAGCCGGCGCCGAGTATTTCGAAGCGGCGCGGGAAGTGATTGCGGCGCTGGACGAGGCCGAGCAGCGAGCTCGGGACGGGGTTGGCGAATTGCGCGGGGTGTTGCGGGTCAACGCACCGATGTCGTTCGGCTTGCGGCGGCTGGGCAAGCTGATTCCGCTGTTCCACGAGCAGCACCCGAACATCGAACTGCAACTGGTGCTCAGCGACCAGCAGGTCGATCCGGTGCGCGGCGGGTTCGACGTGACCATCCGCATCGCCAGCCTGCCCGACTCGACGATGATCGCCCGGCAACTGGCGCCGGCCCCACGGATCATGGTCGCCTCCCCCGCTTACCTCGAACGCGCAGGCACGCCGCAGACCCCGCAGGATCTGCGCTCACATCAATGCTTGAACTACGGCTATCTGCAGAGCGGGGTCAGCCTGCAACTGTGCAACGGCAAGGAAACCCAGCGAGTCAACGTCACCGGGCCGTTGCACGCCAACAACGGCGACCTGCTGGCGCAAGCAGCGGAGGCCGGCATGGGCATTGCGCTGCTGCCGGACTTCATCGTCGAAGAAGCACTGGCGGCCGGGCGACTGGTGCCGGTGCTGTGCGAATGGCAAGCCCCGGCGATCACCATCAACGCGGTGTATTCGTCAGCCCGGCGAGTGCCGCAGAAGACTCGGGCGTTTATCGCGTTTCTGGTGGAGCAATTGGCGCCGACTGGCGAATCCCCAACCGGCTGATCCACACCGCCGCCAGAATCACGCTGCCACCGAGGAACAACCGCCCGAGTTCTTCATGCTGATTCCAGATCAGCAGGTTCAGCAGCAGCCCCACCGGCACGTGCAGGTTGTTCATCACCGCCAGGGTGCCACCGTTGACCAGGCACGCACCCTTGTTCCACCAGTACAGACCGAGTGCGGTCGAGACCAGACCAAGGAACACCAGCACACCCCATTGCAGCGGCGCTTCCGGCAGGAAGTTGGATTTGCCGAACAGCAGGAACGCCGGCAACGCCACCGCCAGTGCACCCAGGTAGAAGAAACCGAAGCGCCGGTAGTGCGGCAGATCGCTCGGGTGCTTCGCCACCAGATGCTTGTACAGCACTTGTCCGGCGGCGTAGGTGAAGTTGGCCAGTTGCAGCAGCAGAAAGCCCATGAAGAAGTCCGGGTTGATCCGGTCGTAGCGAATCACCGCCGCGCCGGCGACCGCCACCAGTGCGGCGATCAGCGCCCACGGGTTGAAGCGTCGGTTGAGCGCATCTTCGATCAGCGTCACGTGCAGTGGCGTGAGGATGGTGAACAGCAGCACTTCCGGCACCGTCAGCACGCGGAAGCTCAGATACAGGCAGACGTAAGTCACGCCGAACTGCAACGCGCCGATCAGCAGCATGCCGCGCATGAACGCCGGTTCGACCGAGCGCCAGCGCGTCAGCGGGATAAACACCAGCCCGGCCAGCACCACCCGCACCAGCACCGCGAAGTAGCTGTCGACATGACCGGCCAGGTATTCGCCGATCAGACTGAAGGAAAACGCCTGGATCAGCGTGACAAAAAGTAGATAGCCCATGCTCGCCTCGATTTCGAATGGCGGCGACGATAGCGTTTTTTGCCGGCCATCGCTAAATCCCGGGCAAAAAAAAGCCCGATCTCGCTAAAGCGTTCAATCGGGCTACAGCACTCAGGAGCAATAAGTGCAAAGGGAGGTTCGATGCGCGTAGAGCCTTGAAGGGGTTGCGCCAGGTCACTAGAACAATCGGCGATTATCTGGCGATTAACATATCAAGCGACCTGGGACAGTTTGGCGTTGGCCTGGTTGAGGCCTTTCTCTTGGAAGTCGCCGCCCAGGTTCATGCCTTCGGCGTGGATGAAGGTCACGTCATTAATGCCGATGAAGCCCATCACCTGACGCAGGTACGGTTCCTGATGATCCGCCGGGCCGCCGGCGTAGATCCCGCCGCGAGCGGTCAGCACGTAGGCACGCTTGCCGCTGAGCAGACCTTGCGGGCCGGTTTCGGTGTACTTGAAGGTCACGCCGGCACGCAGTACGTGGTCGAGCCAGGCTTTCAGGGTGCTCGGGATCGCGAAGTTGTACATCGGCGCCGCCATCACCAGCACGTCGGCTGCCAGCAATTCATCGGTCAATTCGTTGGAACGGTCCAGCGAGGCCTGTTCGCTGTCGTTGCGCTGCTCGGCGGATTTCATCCAGCCGCCCAGCAGGTTGATGTCCAGGTGCGGCACCGGGTTCACGGCGAGGTCACGTACGGTGATCTGATCGGCCGGATGCGCCGCTTTCCACTGGCTGATGAAGGTCTGGGTCAGTTGACGGGAAACCGAGTCTTGCTGGCGGGCGCTGCTTTCGATGATCAGAACGCGGGACATGTTGTGTAGCCTCCATCCGAGAATGTTGTAAGTCGATGGAGTGAAGGTTAAACAGTGTCGTATCGATGAAAAAGCGCAAATAATTGCTGCAAAGCATCGAAAAATTCGTTTAGATGCAAGCCATACCCTGTGGGAGCCCGCCCCCCACAGGGCCGTGACGCTATTTCGGGGTGCAGCTCAGTTTGATGCGCAGCTTGATGATGGTCCGGGTGAACTTGGCCGTGGCGTTTTTATGCTTGCCCGCGGCCACTTCGATGTTGCGGGTGCGCGGCGCTTCCGGGCCGTTGGTGAACACCACCTTGCAGGTCGCGTCGACGTCGCCGTAGTTGTTGACCTGAATGGAGCCGATGTCGTTATCGGTGTCGAACGCGTTGTAGTCGATCTTCAGGCCGTTGAGGTCCTTTTCCACATCGATCGGGTACGCAAACGCAGTCAGCGGAAGCAGCGCCAGCAACACACAACAGAATTTTTTCATTCGGCAGTCTCCATGAGGGACCGCCAGCTTAGGACAAGAGGAGCTATTGATGAAAGCGCCCCGCGTGACCCTTGATCAATGGCGAACGTTGCAGGCCGTGGTCGACCACGGCGGATTCGCCCAGGCCGCCGAGGCCCTGCATCGCTCGCAATCGTCGGTGAGCTACACCGTCGCCCGCATGCAGGATCAGCTCGGCGTGCCGCTGTTGCGCATCGATGGACGCAAGGCTGTGCTGACCGAAGCCGGCGGCGTGTTGCTGCGCCGCTCGCGCCAACTGGTGAAACAGGCCAGCCAGCTGGAAGACCTCGCCCATCACATGGAGCAGGGTTGGGAAGCCGAAGTGCGGCTGGTGGTCGACGCCGCCTACCCGAGCGCCCGTATCGTGCGCGCGTTGACCGCTTTCATGCCGCAGAGTCGCGGCTGCCGGGTGCGGCTGCGTGAGGAAGTGTTGTCGGGCGTCGAAGAAGTGCTGCTCGAAGGCGTGGCCGACCTGGCCATCACCGGGCTGAGCATTCCCGGTTACCTTGGCGCGGAATTGAGCGATGTCGAATTTGTCGCCGTCGCCCATCCTGATCATGCGCTGCACCGGCTCAACCGCGAACTGAGCTTTCAGGACCTGGAAACCCAGATGCAAGTGGTGATCCGCGACTCCGGCCGCCAGCAACCCCGGGACGTTGGCTGGCTCGGCGCCGAACAGCGCTGGACCGTCGGCAGTCTCGCCACGGCTGCGACGTTCGTCAGCAGTGGCCTGGGATTCGCCTGGCTGCCACGCCACATGATCGAGCGGGAACTGAAAGACGGCTCGCTCAAGCTGCTACCGTTGGACAGAGGCGGCAATCGCAACTCCAGTTTCTATCTGTATTCGAACAAGGACAAACCCTTGGGCCCAGCGACGCAAATCCTGATCGAACTGCTGCGCACCTTCGACACCCTGCCGCTGGACGCACCGTTCGCCGCCCCCGAACAAGCCTGACACGGAGTTCACCGATGGCGTATTTCGAGCATGAAGGTTGCAACCTGCACTACGAGGAATATGGCCACGGCGATCCGTTGCTGCTGGTTCACGGTCTGGGCTCCAGCACCCTGGACTGGGAAATGCAGATTCCCGCACTGGCCGCACATTACCGGGTGATCGTCCCGGACGTGCGCGGTCACGGCCGCTCCGACAAGCCCCACGAGCGCTACAGCATCGCCGGCTTCAGCGCCGACATCGTCGCCCTGATCGAGCACCTGAAGCTCGGCCCGGTGCACTACGCCGGGCTGTCCATGGGCGGCATGATCGGCTTTCAGTTTGCGGTCGATCAGCCGTGGATGCTCAAGAGCCTGACCATCGTCAACAGCGCGCCCGAGGTCAAGGTGCGTACCCGCGACGATTACTGGCAGTGGTTCAAGCGCTGGAGTCTGATGCGTGTGCTCAGCCTCGCCACCATCGGCAAAGCCCTTGGCGCCAAGCTGTTCCCCAAACCGGAGCAGGCCGGTTTGCGTCAGAAGATGGCAGAGCGCTGGGCAAAAAACGACAAACGTGCTTATCTCGCCAGCTTCGATGCGATTGTTGGCTGGGGGGTTCAGGAACGACTTTCCCGGGTCACCTGTCCAACCCTCGTCGTCAGCGCCGACCGGGACTACACCCCGGTTTCGCTGAAAGAAACCTATGTCAGACTGCTGCCCCATGCGCGGCTGGTGGTGATCGCCGATTCGCGCCACGCCACCCCGCTCGATCAGCCCGAACGCTTCAATCAAACGCTGCTGGAGTTCCTCGCCACAGCCGATAATCACCCTCAGGATCACTGACCCATGCTGAAAAAACTCGCCCTCGCCGCCGGCACCGTGCTGTTCGCTGCCAACCTGATGGCTGCCACACCGGCAAAAGCGCCGCACGTGCTGCTGGACACCACCAACGGCCAGATCGAAATCGAGCTGGACCCGGTCAAGGCGCCGATCAGTACCAAGAACTTCCTCGAGTATGTCGACAGCGGTTTCTACAACAACACCATTTTCCACCGCGTGATCCCGGGCTTCATGGCCCAGGGCGGCGGCTTCACCCAGCAGATGCAACAGAAAGAAACCAAGGCGCCGATCAAGAACGAAGCCAGCAACGGCCTGCATAACGTTCGTGGCACCCTGTCGATGGCCCGTACTTCCAACCCGGATTCGGCCACCAGCCAGTTCTTCATCAACGTGGCCGACAACGCCTTCCTCGATCCGGGCCGTGACGCCGGTTACGCGGTGTTCGCCAAAGTGGTCAAGGGCATGGACGTGGTCGACATCATCGTCAACTCCCAGACCACCACCAAACAGGGCATGCAAAACGTGCCGGTCGACCCTGTGATCATCAAGTCGGCCAAGCGCATCGACTAAGCTTTACAGGGCATTATCGAGCGGCGCCGATTACCCATCGCGCCGCTCACACTGATAAAAGGAGAGCCCGTGCTCCGGGCGGTTATCTGATGCTCTATCGCCGTTTCGAACAACTGATCGACATATTCCGCGATGCCCCGACGGCATCCCCGCCGGACCGCGTTCTGCCCTTCTATACCTATTACCTGAAGCAGGTCTGGCCGAGTTTCGCCGCCCTGCTGATCGTCGGCCTGTTCGGTGCCTTGATCGAAGTGGCGCTGTTCAGTTACCTGAGCCGCATCATCGACCTCGCCCAGGGCACGCCGAACGCCGATTTTTTCAAGGTGCACGGCGCCGAACTGGCGTGGATGGCCGTCGTGGCATTGCTGCTGCGCCCCCTCTTCCTGGCCCTGCACGACATGCTGGTGCACCAGACCCTGAGCCCGAGCATGACCAGCATGATTCGCTGGCAGAACCACAGTTACGTGCTCAAGCAGAGCCTGAATTTCTTCCAGAACGACTTCGCCGGGCGCATTGCCCAGCGCATCATGCAGACCGGCAACTCGCTGCGCGATTCCGCCGTGCAGGCGGTGGATGCGTTGTGGCATGTGCTGATCTACGCGATCAGTTCGCTGGTGCTGTTCGCCGAGGCTGACTGGCGCCTGATGATCCCGCTGCTGACATGGATCGCGGCCTACGTCGGCGCACTCTATTACTTCGTACCACGGGTCAAGGACCGCTCGGTGGAAGCCTCAGACGCGCGCTCGAAACTGATGGGCCGGATCGTCGACGGCTACACCAACATCGCCACCCTGAAGCTGTTCGCCCACACCAACTTCGAACAGCACTACGCCCGCGAGGCGATCCAGGAACAGACCGAAAAAGCCCAGCTGGCCGGTCGCGTGGTCACCAGCATGGACGTGGCCATCACCACCATGAACGGTCTGCTGATCGTCGGCACCACGGCGCTGGCCCTGTGGCTGTGGACGCAGTCGCTGATCAGCGTCGGCGCGATCGCCCTGGCCACCGGCCTGGTGATCCGCATCGTCAACATGTCCGGCTGGATCATGTGGGTGGTCACCGGCATTTTCGAAAACATCGGCATGGTCCAGGACGGTCTGCAGACCATCTCGCAACCGGTCAGCGTCACCGACCGGGAGCAGGCCAAACCGTTGGCCGTGGCCCGTGGCGAAGTGCGTTTCGAGCACGTGGATTTTCACTACGGCAAGAAGAAAGGCATCATCGGCGACCTCAACCTGACCATCAAACCGGGCGAAAAAATCGGTCTGATCGGGCCGTCCGGCGCCGGCAAGTCGACCCTGGTCAACCTGCTGCTGCGCCTCTACGATGTCGAGGGCGGGCGGATCCTGATCGACGGCCAGAACATCGCCGAAGTCGGCCAGGAAAGTCTGCGCGCGCGGATCGGCATGATCACTCAGGACACCTCGTTGCTGCACCGCTCGATCCGCGACAACTTGCTGTACGGCAAGCCCGACGCCACCGACGCCGAACTCTGGGAAGCGGTGCGCAAGGCCCGCGCCGATGAGTTCATCCCGTTGTTGTCGGACGCCGAAGGACGCACCGGATTCGACGCGCATGTCGGCGAACGCGGGGTGAAGCTGTCCGGTGGCCAGCGTCAGCGGATCGCGATTGCGCGGGTGCTGCTCAAGGACGCGCCGATCCTGATCATGGACGAAGCGACTTCGGCCCTGGACTCGGAAGTCGAAGCGGCGATTCAGGAAAGCCTGGAAACCCTGATGCAGGGCAAGACCGTGATCGCCATCGCCCACCGCCTTTCGACCATTGCCCGCATGGACCGACTGGTGGTGCTGGAGAACGGCAAGATCGCCGAAAGCGGCAACCATGCCGAACTGCTGGCCCATGGCGGATTGTATGCGCGGCTGTGGGCGCACCAGACCGGAGGGTTTGTCGGCATCGACTGATCCTGCGTCAAAACGCAAAAAACCGCCAGAGCCCTTTAACCACGTGCTCTGGCGGTTTTTTATCGACTGCTGGAAATCCGCACAAACCCTGCTGTACTGAGCCAAGGCTCCGGAACGGAACCTGTCGTAAATCTGCAGGGAGCACCACTCGATGCAGTCTCGATAGCACGCCTATCAAGGACTCTGTCATGTCTCTGTTCAAACGTTCAGTCACTGAGTTGTTGGGTACGTTCTGGTTGGTGTTGGGCGGGTGCGGCAGTGCGGTCATCGCCGCGTCTTCACCTTTGGGAATCGGCGTGCTGGGGGTGGCCCTGGCGTTTGGTCTGACGGTGCTGACCATGGCGTTTGCCATCGGCCACATCAGCGGCTGTCACCTCAACCCGGCCGTGTCGGTCGGCCTGGTCGTCGGCGGTCGGTTCCCGGCCAAGGAGCTGCCCGCCTACGTCATCGCCCAGGTGATCGGCGGGATTCTGGCAGCGGCACTGCTCTACCACATCGCCAGCGGCAAGGAAGGTTTCGACATCGCCGCCGGCCTGGCCTCCAACGGTTATGGCGAGCACTCGCCGGGCAAATACTCGATGACGTCCGGCTTCGTCACCGAGCTGGTAATGACCGCCATGTTTGTGGTGATCATCCTCGGCGCCACCGACAAACGCGCCCCGGCAGGACTGGCACCGATCGCCATCGGCCTGGCCCTGACGCTGATCCACCTGATCTCGATTCCGGTGACCAACACCTCAGTCAACCCGGCCCGCAGCACGGGTCCGGCGCTGATGGTCGGCGGCTGGGCCATCGCCCAGTTGTGGATGTTCTGGGTCGCGCCACTACTCGGTGCGGTGGTTGGCGGCGTGCTCTATCGCTGGCTGGGCAAGGAAGACAGCTGAAGGTGTCGGCGAGGATCAGGCTTGCCGATACGGCAAGGCGCTCCTCGCCTCTTCGGCATAGGCCAGTACACCGGCGCGCTCCTGGTGCAGGAAGTCTTTGACCGCGGCTTTTAGACCGGGATGGCGCAGGTAATGCCAGGAATGGGTGATCACCGGTTCGAAGCCGCGAATCAGTTTGTGCTCGCCTTGGGCACCGGCATCGAAACGTTGAAATCCATTGGCAATCGCATAGTCCATGCCCTGATAGAAACAGGTCTCGAAGTGCAGCCGGTCGAACTCGGCCAGGCATCCCCAGTAGCGCCCGTAAAAACTGTCGCCGCCCACCAGACTGAACGCCATCGCCACCGGCCGTGAGCCCTGCCGGGCCAGGACCACGCGGATCGATTCCGGCATGCGCTCGGCCAGCAGGCTGAAGAATTCCCGGGTCAGGTACGGTGCCTGCCGGCGTACCGCGTAGGTGTTGGCGTAACAGGCGTAGACAAAATCCCACTGCGCCTCGTCCAGCTCGCGGCCTTCCAGCCATTCGAACTCGAAGCCCTGCCCCGCCACTTGTTCGCGCTCTTTGCGCATCTGTTTGCGCTTGCGCGAGGCAAGTACGTCGAGGAAATCCTGAAAGTCGCGGTAGCCGCGATTCTGCCAGTGGTACTGACAGCCGATGCGTTGCAGCCAGCCCGGCTGCTCGGCCATGGCGGCATCGGTGAACGCGTCGGTGAAGTTGATGTGGGCGCTGGAGAGCTCTTCGATTTCCAGATACCCCGGCAGGCTCTTGAGCAGTTCGAATCCGTCTTCGACATTCGCTGCCAGCAACCGTGGGCCGCTGACCGGGCTGAACGGCACCGCGCTCAGAAACTTGGGGTAGTAATCGATGCCGGCCCGGGCGCAGGCATCGGCCCAGCCGTGATCGAACACGTATTCGCCGTAGGAATGCCACTTGCGATAACCGGGCAATGCGGCAATTACACGCCCCGCTTCGACGTGCAGCAAATGCTCCGCTTGCCATCCCGTATGCGGGCCGACGCTGCCGCTGTCCTCCAGCGAAGCCAGAAAGGCATGGCGCAGAAACGGCTGGTTTTGCGGGACCAGAACATCCCAGTCGGACGCTGGAATTTCCGACAGTTTGTGCAGACGTTGCAGCGGCATTTTCCTCTCCACTTTCGGGCGTGAACGCCCGGCGAGTATCGCTGATTGGCCGGGCGTTGCCCACGTTCGATTGCACGACAGCGCTCTAGATCAATAGTTCACGGCAGTTTTGTATCGTCATCAACCTGCCATCATCGTGCCACTGCTCTGTCATAAACCATCGCGATACTGGCGCCTGTTTTTAGAGCGCCGGGTTCTACCCCGGACACTGTTTTCCGACCGTCAAACCGTCGGTTGTGCCCAGGATGGTTCAGCCATCCCCTTTTCATCTTCGGAGATTGCTATGCGTCTTGCTTCCACGAAAACTGCGGCGGCCCTGTGCGGTGGCCTGTTGCTGGCCATGAGTGTACCGGCCAGTGCCGCAGTCGACGCCAAACTGCTCGACATGCTCAAGGCTAACGGTTCGATTTCCCAGGCGCAGTACGTTGAACTGCAAACTGAACTGGCCAAGGATCAGAAGGCCCAGCAAATCGCGCAGCAGGCGCAGCAAGAGACCAACGAGCAAATCGCGGCGACCGCGAAGAAAACCAACGAGCTCAGCAGTTTCGACCAGAAACTGGCCTGGGCCGCCAAGACCCAGTTCAAGGGCGACGTGCGTATCCGTCAGGAAACCATCAAGATCGATGGCGAGCCGAACAACGGCGGCCGCGACAAGGATCGTCAGCGCATCCGTGCCCGTCTGGGTGCCTACACCGAGATCAACCCGCAAGTCGACACCGGCATCCGTATCGCCACCGGCGGCGGCGACGACGCCCGTTCGACCAACCAGGACCAGGACAACTACTTCGACAAGAAGCAGATCTGGCTCGACCTGGGCTACATCGACTACCACCCGGATCAGATCAAGAACCTGCACATCATCGGCGGCAAGATGCTGCAACCCTGGGTGAGCATGGGCGACGTGATCTGGGACAGCGACATCAACCCGGAAGGTCTGGCCGTTACCTACAAGTATCCATTGGGCAGCAGCGTCGAACTGTTCGGCAGCCTGGGTAACTACAACCTCAAGGACAACGTCGACGGCGACGGCGTGCAGTTCCGTCACGACCTGCGCCTGACCGCCGGCCAATTGGGCAGCCGCTTTGCCATCACCGACAACCTGAAACTGACCCTGGGCGGCAGCGTCTACGCCTACCAGAACGACGAAGACAGCCGTTGCACCGGCACCTCCACGCCGTGCGCCCTGGCCGTCAACGGCAACTCGGCCGACAACGAATTCCGTCTGTACGAAGGCTTCAGCCAGGTCGACATCGGCGGCCTGCCAATGCCGCTGTCGTTCTACGGGCAGTACGTGAAGAACAACGATGCCGTGACCGATCAGGACACCGCGTGGCTGGTAGGTGCCAAGTCGAAAGTCTTCGGCCTGAACCTCGACTACAACTATCGTGACGTGCAGCGCAACGCTGTGGTCGGCGCCTTCACCGATTCGGACTTCGCCAACGGCACCACCGGTTCCCGTGGCCACAAGTTCAAGGTCGGTTACGACATCGACAAGAACTTCGCCATCGGTGCGACTTACTTCCTGACCAAGGCCGACTTCTCCAGCCGTACCCAGCGTGATGCAGACACCAACACCCTGCAGCTGGATGCGGAAGCGAAGTTCTAAGCAACCCGGCAACAGACTTCAAACGATGGGTTGGACATCCGGTTCCATCGTTTGAAGAGGCTTCAACAGACTGGCGCGACCTCAGCGATCCCCATCATCCGTTCGCTGCGGCCGCGCCAGTCTGTGTTTCAGGGACTATCCTCGCGCCGCAGTTGTGCCAACTGTTCGGCCAACGCGTCCACGCCCTCTTCAGGCTTTTGCGGCATTGCCCGCAACGTCGCCTGCATCAAACGCATCTGGCGAATGAAACGCCGGCAATTGCGGCAGAACATCAGGTGATGACGCACCATCAGTTTCTCGCGAAAGCTCAACTGGCCATCGAGATAATCGCTGGATCGCGCCACTTGCTCCTTGCAGGTCAACATTCTCCCGTCTCCTCAAAATGCTCCACGGTCGCAAAGACCTTCAAACGTGCCCGATGCAGCAGCACGCGGACATTGGAGAGCGAGATCTCCAGAAGATTACAGATCTCCTCCAGCTCCAGGCCCTGGCGTTCGCGCAGCAACAGCACGCTGCTTTGCAGTTCCGACAGGCTCAACAACGTGTGCTCGAGGCATTCACGCAGCTCGCCTTCCGTCAGCAACGCTTCAGGCGTGTCCTGGTGCCAGGCAAACGGTGCAACCAGCCAGTGGCCGTCGCCGGGAGAAAAACGATCATCGTCGATGGTGCCGTGGGGTGACGGCAGATCATCCAGCAACACTTCGCGACGATTGAGTTTGTAGCGGCTCTTGGCCGAGTTGGCGGTGATGGTCAGCAGCCAGGTCTTGAGACTGGAGCGCCCCTCGAAACGGCCGATATTACGCACCACCGACAGCCAGGCGTCCTGTACCACTTCTTCGACATGGCGCTGGCCGACAATCGCGTAGGCCACCGCGCGCATGGGGCTTTGATAGGTGCTGACCAGCTCCTTGAAAGCCTTCTGCTCACCGGCGAGCAGCCGCTCAAGCAATCGGGTGTCGTCAACTGCCATCCATCAATCCCCTGTTCCTGACTTCGAAAATGATAGCGGCAGGACTTCGCCTGCCGCCACTTTCGAAAATTACAGCGTTCGCGCCGATTCGGATGTAGGAAACGTCAGCGCGATTAAGAGGAAATGAACCCGATTTTAGCGTTTACGCAGAATCACACTACCAATCGAGTAACCGGCACCGAACGAACTCAGCACCGCCAGCGAGCCGGCCGCCAGATCGTCCTGATATTTGTGGAACGCAATCACGGAACCGGCGGAGCTGGTGTTGGCGTAGGTGTCGAGAATCACCGGGGCTTCTTCTTCGGTGGCTTCGCGACCCAGCAACTTGCGCACGATCAGGTGGTTCATGCTCAGGTTGGCCTGGTGCAGCCAGAAGCGCTTCACGTCACCGACGTTGAGCTTGTTCTCTTCCAGATGTTCGCCGATCAGCTCGGCGACCATCGGGCACACGTCCTTGAACACCTTGCGGCCTTCCTGCACGAACAGTTTGTCGCGGGCGCCGATGCCCTCTTCCGCTGCGCGGTTGAGGAAGCCGAAGTTGTTGCGGATGTTGTTGGAGAACTTGGTCAGCTGTTTGGTGCTGACCACGTCGAACTGGTGTTTCGACGTTGCCAGATCGGCGCGCTCGATGATCACGGCAGTGGCGGCGTCACCGAAGATGAAATGGCTGTCGCGGTCACGGAAATTCAGGTGACCGGTGCAGACTTCCGGGTTGACCATCAGGATCGCCCGAGCCTGGCCAAGTTGCACGGTATTGGCGGCTTGCTGGATGCCGAAAGTCGCCGACGAGCAGGCAACGTTCATGTCGAAACCGAAACCCTGGATGCCCAGCGCTTCCTGGACTTCGATGGCGATGGCCGGGTAGGCGCGCTGCAGGTTGGAGCAGGCGACGATTACACCGTCGATGTCAGCGGCGGTCTTGCCGGCACGCTGCAGGGCTTGCTCGGCAGCGCCGATGGCCATCTGGCAGAGCACCGACCATTCGTCGTTGGAACGTTCCGGCAGACGTGGCGCCATGCGCGCAGGGTCGAGGATGCCATCCTTGTCCATGACAAAGCGGCTCTTGATGCCGGAAGCTTTTTCGATGAACGCGGCGCTGGACTCGGTCAGGGCCTGGACTTCGCCGCTGGCGATGGCGTCGGCGTTGTCCGCGTTGAACTGGGCGACGTAGGTATTGAAAGACTGCACCAGCTCTTCGTTGGAGATGCTGTTGGCCGGGGTATACAGGCCGGTGCCGCTGATGACGACGTTATGCATGGTCGTTTCTCTAATCTGTTCAGGCAGAAAGTGCTGGCACCGACGTGCCAACACGCAAAGGGTCCATTCCCGTATAAGGGACGCAAAAACCTGGCATCGCTTTATTCCGTTGCGCGGCCCGGCGAAGGCTCTGGGACGCGAAAACGGCATTTATGGTGGCGAAGTTTGCCATAACCGTGGCCATTTGGCGTCTTTCTCAAGATCGACGCGCAATGATCGTTCCCACGCTCCTGCGTGGGAATGCAGCCCGTGACGCTCCGCGTCACTGGACGCGGAGCGTCCCCGAAGGCATTCCCACGCAGACGGTTCGACGCCTCGACGTGGGAACGATCAGTGTCACTGTTCGACCTGGCTCCACTGCTTGTTCAGCCGTTTGTCGGAGATCGGCACTTTCGTCCCCAACTGTTGGGCGAACAGCGAAACCCGATACTCCTCCAGCCACCAGCGATACAGCTCGAGCTGCGGATCGCGTTTGCCTTCCTGCGCATGTTTGGCGGCGCGGGTCTGGTATTGCGTCCAGAGCCCGGCGAGCTCGCCGCTCCACACCCGATCCTTCTGCACCTGCGCGCCCAGTTTCTCGAAACGCTGCTCGACCGCTTTCAGGTAGCGCGGCAACTCCTTGAGCCAGAGCATCGGCGTTTCCCGCACGAACCCCGGATACACCAGATGACTGAGCTGCTGTTTGATGTCGTTGAGCGCCACCGCCTGAGCCAGGTCGATCTTGCCCTTGAAGCGTTTTTGCAGGCCGTGCCAAAGCTTGAGGATTTCCAGCGTCAGGCGTGCCACGCGCTCGGCGTGCTCGGTCCAGCTGCCGCGCTTGCGCTCGGCCAACGCGGCCAGACCCGCGCCATCACGCGGCAACGGGTCTTCGCCGTCGAGAATGCAGCTGTCGAGGCTGGCCAGCAGAATGTCTTCGACCAGTGCATCGACCCGACCCAGTTCGCGGTAGAGCAGGCCCAGTTCGGTCAGGCCCGGCAACTTGCCGCGCAGGAACTTGGCCGGTTCCGCCAGCTGCTGCATCAACAGACGTTGCAAGGCGCGGCGGTGCTGGAACTCGGCTTCGGCCGGGGTCGAGAAACGCCCTTCCTTGACCGTGCCGCCCTCTTCCACCAGCGCCGGATAGACCGTCATCGACAGCCCGGCGATCTTCTGCTGAGTCTTTTCCGCCACCGGCGCGAAGACCTTGGCCTCCACCGGTTGCTGGCTTTTCGCGCTCTGCGGCACGGCCAAAGCAGCCTGGCTGGCTTCGGCGAAACGTGCGGTCAGCTCGGCCAGATCCCGGCCTTCGCCAAGGAACTTGCCTTGGCCGTCGACGATTTCCAGGTTCATCCGCAGGTGACTTTCGACTTGCTGCGCCGCTTCGGCCCAGGCTTCATCGCTGACTCGCGCGCCGGTCATGCGCAGCAGTTCGCGGCCCAGCGCTTGCGGCAACGAACCTTCGGTAAACGTCATGCGTTGCAGCGCGGCCTTGATGAAGTCCGGCACCGGCACGAAGTTTTTGCGCAAGGCCTTGGGCAGGTTGCGCACCAGCGCAATGCACTTGGCCTCGATCAGCCCCGGCACCAGCCATTCCAGGCGTTCCGGCGGCAGCATCGGCAACAGCGGCGCCGGCACACGCAAAGTCACGCCGTCGCGTGGGTGATTCGGTTCGAAGTGATAACTCAGGGCCAGTTCCAGATCGCCGATGTGCAGCGTGTCCGGGTAATGCTGCGCGGTGACTTCGCTGGCTTCGCGGGCCAGCACGTCTTCCTCGCGCATGATCAGCAGTTGCGGATCTTTCTGGCTGTTGACCCTATACCAACTATCGAACGTCGCCGTCTGGTGAATCTCCGCCGGCAGCCGCGCGTCATAGAACGCGTAAAGGGTTTCCTCGTCGGCGAGAATGTCCCGGCGACGGGCCTTGGCCTCCAGTTCGTCGAGCTGTTCGAGCAATTGCTTGTTGGCGGTCAGGCACTTGGCCCGGGACTGAATCTCGCCCCGCACCAGACCTTCACGAATAAACAGCTCGCGCGAAACCACCGGGTCCACCGGGCCGTAATGCACCGGTCGACGGCCGACCACGATCAGGCCGAACAGGGTGATCTGTTCGAACGCGACGACCTGGCCGCGCTTCTTCTCCCAGTGCGGTTCGAAGTGGTTCTTCTTGATCAGATGTCCGGCCAGCGGCTCGATCCAGTCGGCGTCGATCTTCGCCACCATCCGCGCGTAGAGCTTGGTGGTTTCCACCAGTTCGGCAGTCATCACCCACTGCGGGCGCTTCTTGCCGATGCCCGACGACGGGTGAATCCAGAACCGCCGTTGACGGGCGCCAAGATAGTCGCCGTCCTCGGTTTTCTGGCCGATCTGGCTGAGCAGGCCGACCAGCACCGCCTTGTGCAGCTTCGGATAATCCGCCGGCTCTTTATTGAGGCTCAGCTGCAAATCGCGGCAGATCAGGCTCAACTGCCGATGGGAATCACGCCACTCGCGCAGACGCAGGTAGTTGAGGAAATTCTTGCGGCACCAGTTGCGCAGCGGGCTCGCCGTCAGCGCCTGGCGCTGCTCTTCAAAACCGCGCCACAGATTGACCAGCCCGGCGAAGTCGGAGTCGGCGTCTTTCCACTGGGCGTGAGCCTGGTCGGCAGCTTGCTGACGCTCCGGCGGACGCTCGCGCGGGTCCTGAATCGACATGGCGCTGGCGACGATCAGCACTTCCTGCAGGCTGCCGAGCTTTGCCGCTTCCAGCAGCATACGGCCCATGCGCGGGTCCACCGGCAGGCGCGCCAATTGGCGGCCGAGCGGGGTCAGCTGACTGTTGCGGTCCACCGCCGAGAGTTCTTGCAGCAGGTTGAAACCGTCGCTGATCGCCTTGCCGTCTGGCGGCTCGATAAACGGGAAATCGGTGATCTCGCCAAGGCGCAGATGGAGCATCTGCAGAATCACCGCCGCGAGGTTAGTGCGCAGGATTTCCGGATCGGTGAATTCCGGGCGACCGAGGAAATCCTCTTCGCTGTACAAGCGCACGCAGATGCCCGGCTCGACCCGGCCGCAGCGACCTTTACGCTGGTTGGCGCTGGCCTGGGAAATCGCTTCGATCGGCAGCCGCTGAACCTTGGCGCGGTAGCTGTAGCGGCTGATGCGCGCGGTGCCGCTGTCGATCACGTAACGGATGCCCGGCACGGTCAGCGAAGTTTCGGCGACGTTGGTCGCCAGCACCACGCGTCGACCCGGGTGCGACTGGAAAATCCGCTGCTGCTCGGCCGGCGACAGGCGCGCGTACAACGGCAGGATTTCCGTGTGTTTGAGCTGGGCCTTGCGCAGCATGTCGGCGGCGTCGCGGATCTCGCGCTCGCCCGGCAGGAACACCAGCACGTCACCGGGACTGCGGCGCTCGCTGCGTTCATAGGCGGCGATTTCGTCGAGGGTGGCGAGGATCGCCTGATCGACAGTCAGGTCGTCCTCGACGCGGTTGCCCTCTTCGTCCTGCTCAAGCGTCAGCGGGCGATACCAGGTGTCCACCGGGAAAGTACGGCCAGACACTTCGACAATCGGCGCATCGTCGAAATGCCTGGAGAAACGCTCCAGATCGATGGTCGCCGAGGTGATGATGATTTTCAGATCCGGACGACGCGGCAGCAGGGTTTTCAGGTAACCGAGCAGGAAGTCGATGTTGAGGCTGCGTTCGTGGGCTTCGTCGACGATGATCGTGTCGTAGCGTTCGAGGTAGCGATCGTTCTGGGTTTCGGCCAGCAGGATGCCGTCGGTCATCAGTTTGATCAGGGTGTTCGAATCGCTTTGGTCTTCGAACCGTACCTGATAACCGACCAGTGCGCCCAGCGGCGTGCCGAGTTCTTCGGCGACCCGACTGGCCACACTGCGTGCCGCAATTCGCCGAGGCTGGGTGTGGCCAATCAGACCATGCTGGCCGCGACCGATTTCCAGACAGATTTTCGGCAACTGGGTGGTTTTACCCGAGCCGGTTTCGCCGGCGATGATCAGCACCTGGTGCTTTTCCAGGGCCTTCTTGATTTCGTCACGCTTGGCCGCGATCGGCAGGCTGTCGTCGTAACGGATCACCGGCAGGCTGGCCTTGCGCGCCAGCACCTGATCGCAGGACGCCTGCATGCGCGCCACCCACTGGGCCAGCTTGGCCTCGTCGGGTTTCTTGCGCAGCTCAAGCAACTGCCGCCGCAGCCGGTGGCGGTCGGCGAGCATGGCGTGATCAAGGTTTTTCAGCAGTTTGTCGATGGAGGGCGATTCGTCGGTCATCGGGTACGCAATTCGGTCGTCTAGTGGCGCAAGGACGCGATTGTCGCAGAAAAGCAGCTACAAGCGGCAAGCTACAAGCCGCAAGTTGAAAGCGGCGTTTGACTTGAGGCTTGTAGCTTGCTGCTTGCGGCTGCTTTATTCGTTATCGAGGCCCTTTCGCCGATACGGAAAGACGTCGATGACTTTCCCCGCCCGAATCGCCTCCTGCAATCCCTTCCAGTAATCCGCGTTGTACAACTCGCCATGCAGCTGATCGAACAATTTGCGCTGCGCCGCATCGGCAAACAGGAACGGCGGAAACTCCTCGGGGAACACATCCAGCGGCCCGATCGAATACCACGGTTCGGAGGCCATTTCATCCTCCGGCGTGCGCGGTGCCGGGATGTGGCGGAAGTTCGCTTCGGTGAGGAAACAGATCTCGTCGTAGTCGTAGAACACCACCCGACCATGGCGGGTGACGCCGAAGTTCTTCAGCAGCATATCGCCGGGGAAGATATTGGCCGCCGCCAGTTGTTTGATCGCCAGCCCGTAATCCTCCAGCGCTTCGCGCACCTGGGCCTCGTTGGCGTTATCCAGATAGAGGTTGAGCGGCGTCATCCGGCGCTCGGTCCAGCAGTGGCGGATGAGCACGGTTTCGCCTTCCAGCGACACCGTGGACGGCGCGACTTCCAGCAATTCCGCCAGGCACGCCGGCTCGAACTTGCTCAGGGGAAACCGGAAGTCGGCGAATTCCTGGGTATCGGCCATGCGCCCAACGCGGTCGACACTTTTCACCAGTCGGTACTTCTCGATCACTGTGGCGCGGTCGACGTTTTTCGACGGCGAGAACCGGTCCTTGATGATCTTGAACACGGTGTTGAAGCCCGGCAGCGTGAACACGCTCATGACCATGCCGCGCACGCCCGGCGCCATGATGAACTGGTCGTCGGTGTTGGCCAGGTGGTTGATCAGGGCGCGGTAGAACTCGGACTTGCCGTGCTTGTAGAAGCCGATCGAGGTGTACAGCTCGGCGATGTGCTTGCCCGGCAGGATGCGTTTGAGGAAACCGATAAACTCCGCGGGCACCGGCACATCCACCATGAAATACGAACGGGTGAACGAGAAGATGATCGACACGTCGGCTTCGTCGGTGATCAGAGCGTCGATCTGAATCCCCCGCCCCTCGCGGTGCAGCAGCGGAATCACCAGCGGCCATTGATCGTCGTTGGTGTAGATGCGCCCGACCAGGTACGCGCCCTTGTTGCGGTACAGCACCGAGGAAAACAGCTCGACGCTCAGCTCTGGATCCTTGCACACCCAGTCCGGCAGATTCTCGCGCAGTTGCGCTTCCAGGCGATGCAAGTCACCGGGCAGATCGGCGTAGGCCTCGTTGAACCGGTAATCGGCAAAGATGCTCGCGAGCATGCCCGATATCTGCCCTTGCGGTTTATAGGTGCGGGTTTGCGCGGCGCGGGCCCGACGCAGGCTCGGGCGGGTGGTGTGGATGAACATGCAGCCGTCGCTGATCAGGTCGTGGCTGACCAGGCCGCAGAAAATCGAGTTGTACCAGGTCTCGGACAGCTCATCGTCAAAGCGCAGGTCGATGATGCTGATGTAGGCGCTTTTCACCAGCGGCCAGCAGGTGACGTCCATCAAGGTGTCCGGCTCGAAATACTCGCGCAGGCGGGCGACGGTTTCACCGACCTTTTCTTCATAGAGGTTGATCCGTGCTGCCGACGCCGTTTGCGTGTCCTGCCAGCGGGCCTGCTCGAAACGCTCCCGGGCGCCGTCGGTGATCCGCCGGAAATGCTCGCGGTAATCGTCAAAGCCATCGAGGATCAGGCGGGCGATGTCGGTGGCTGGCCATTGCTGCGGCATAGATGAGACCTCTGCGGGAATTGGAGAATCTGTGCTCGAAGGCCTGAGCTTAGCCACGGAAGCGGGCGCAGGAGAAGCGCAATTTCTGCCAAATCCTCTTGCGGCTTGTACAACGACACAGTTTTTATCAAAGTTTTTTTAATCGACCGTTCGGTCAATAAATACCCACTTCGGTTCCCCCCACCACTGGGCGCCAGCCCGCGTCTTCTCTGGGTTTCGGATCCAATTCAGCGGCGACATCTCTAGCCCGCGCTTTTGCCCGAGTTGTTCATGCCTGTCCATTCCCGTCAGCGACTGGCCTTACCAAGATAATGGCACTTTGATATACAGCCCGCCATCACCCGCCTCACAACAAGATCCTCGGCCCACGAGGACGACCTCTCTCCCCCCAAAGCCCAAGGAGCACATTGATGACTATCCGGAATCTGCGCATCGGTTTGCGCGCCAGTTTGTGTTTTGCCGTTCTGGCCAGTCTGCTGGTGGTGGTTGGCCTGTTCGGTCTGGGCCAGATGAAAACCCTGCGCGAAAGCGCGGCGGTGATCGAAGAATCGTGGATGCCCAGCATAGAAAGCATCCATGACGCGGCGGCGAACATCGCCAGCATCCGCCTCGAATCCCTGCGCCTGATCACCAGCACCCAGGCTGCCGTTCGCGAACGCAGCAAGGGCCTTCTCACCGCGCAACGCCAGGAATTGCTCAAGCGCCTCGACGACCACAAAGCCCTGATCGCCAACGATCAGGAACGGGCAATGCTGGATAGCCTGAGCGCCGATACGGCCAAGTACCTGAGCATCCTCGACCAGATCATCAAACAGCTCGACGCCGGACAAAGCGAACTGGCCTACACGCGCCTCAACAATGAACTGGCGCCCCAAGGCAGGGTACTCGACAAAACGCTGGAGCAAATGATCAGCCTCAATCAGCAAGGTGCGGATACCGCCGCCAAGTCTGCTGCGGCGATGTATCAGCAGGCGCTTTGGATCGTCGCCACAATCATCGTCATCGCCCTGATTGCCACGTTGTTGCTGGCCTGGTTGCTGACCCGCAGCATCACTGCGCCGATCAATCAGGCGCTGAACGTGGCACGGCGGATTGCTTCGGGAGACCTCAGCGGTCGCATCGACAGCGACGGCAAGGACGAAGCGGCGCAGTTACTTACGGCGCTGGCGGAGATGCAGGACAATCTGCGTTCGACCATTCGCGGAATAAGCGAGTCGGCACAACAACTGGCCTCCGCCGCCGAGGAAATGAGTTCGGTGATGGAACAGAGCACCCGCGGCCTGCAACAGCAGAATGACCAGATCGAACAGGCGGCCACGGCGGTCACCGAGATGAGCACGGCGGTCGATGAAGTGGCCGCCAATGCGGTGTCCAGTGCCGAAGCCTCCGAAGCCTCGAACGAGGACAGCAAGCATGGGCATGTGCAGGTCAGCGAAACCATCAGTTCGATTCAGGAACTGGTCAGCGCGGTGCTCGGTGCATCCGAACAGGCCGAGGGCCTTGCGACCCAGGCCCAGGACATCAGCAAGGTTCTGGAAGTGATTCGCGGCATCGCCGGGCAGACCAACCTGCTTGCCCTGAACGCCGCCATTGAAGCCGCGCGGGCCGGCGAGGCCGGACGTGGTTTTGCGGTGGTTGCCGATGAAGTCCGCTCGCTGGCCCAGCGCACGCAGAACTCCACCGAAGAAATCGAGCTGATGATCAGCAGCATTCAGCAAGGCACCAGCGCCACCGTCGGCGCTTTGCAAACCAGCGCCGAGCAGGCCAGCCACACCCTGCGCCGGGCCAACAGCGCCGGCCAGGCTCTGGAGAAAATCACCGCGTCGATCTCGCAGATCAACCAGCGCAACCTGGTGATCGCCAGCGCCGCCGAGCAACAGGCGTTGGTGGCCCGGGAAGTCGACGAAAACCTGGTGACCATCCGCGATCTGTCGACCCAGACCGCTGCCGGCGCCACCCAGACGTCTGCCGCCAGCCAGGAACTGTCGCGACTGGCCGTCGACCTGAACGGTTTGGTGACGCGCTTCGTGATCTGATCAGACAATTAAATGCCCGATTAGCGGTTGCCATCGCCGGGGCCCTCGGCAACACTCTCGTCCCGATCAAGGAAGGAGTGGCCCGTGAGCCCTGTCGATATTTTCCGCATGTTGTCGCTGGCCGCCATCTGGGGCGCGAGCTTCCTGTTCATGCGCATCATCGCGCCCGCGATCGGTACGGTCCCGACCGGTTTCTTCCGCGTTTCAATTGCCGCCGTCGGCCTGCTGGTGATCCTCGGGCTGATGCGCATCAGCTGGGACTTCAAAGGCAAACTCAAGACCGTCATGATGCTGGGCGTGATCAACTCCGGCGTGCCGGCCACCTTGTATTCAGTTGCCGCCCAGGTGCTGCCGGCCGGTTATTCGGCGATCTTCAACGCCACCACGCCGTTGATGGGCGTGTTGATCGGCGGGTTGTTCTTCAGTGAAAAACTGACGCTGGCCAAACTCGCCGGGGTGTTCCTCGGCCTGCTCGGGGTGGGCGTGCTGACCCGCGCCGGCCCGGTCGCGTTCGATCTGCACCTGCTGATGGGCGCGGTGGCCTGCCTGCTCGCAACCACTTGCTATGGCTTCGCCGGGTTCCTAGCCCGACGCTGGCTGGATCAGGCCGGTGGGCTCGACAGTCGTCTGTCGGCGCTGGGCAGCATGCTCGGTGCAACCCTGTTTCTGTTGCCGCTGTTCGGTTACAGCATCATCACTCAGCCGCCGGTGAACTGGGGTGGCTGGAATGTCTGGCTGTCGCTGCTGGGCCTGGGTCTGGGCTGCACCGCGTTTGCCTACATCATTTACTTCCGCCTGCTGAGCTCCATCGGGCCGGTGAAGTCGATGACGGTGACCTTCATGATTCCGCCGTTCGGCGTGTTGTGGGGGGCGCTGTTTCTCGATGAGCCGCTGTCGATGGCCCACTTGTATGGCGGGGTCTTGATCGCGATTGCGCTGTGGCTGGTGCTGAAACCCGCTGTGGTGAAACCGGCAGAAATCACCGCCCGCTGATTCGCAGATGCACAAAGGCCCGGGAGTTTCCTCCCGGGCCTTTTTCATGCGCGGCGGTTACGCCGATTTACGGAACACGAACACCAGACCGACGATGATCAACAGCATCCCCAGCACGCTCAACGCGGCCAGGCGATTGCCGAAGATCAGATAGTCCATCACCGCCGTCACGGCCGGCACCAGATAAAACAGGCTGGTGACATTCACCAGATTGCCCCGGGCGATCAGTCGATACAGCAGCAACGTCGCCAGCACGGAAACCACCAGCCCCATCCACAACACCGGCACGATGAAACCGGCGCTGTGCTCGAAGTGGAACGGCTGAAACGGCACGAAGATCCCGCACAGCAACAGCCCCGCCAGATACTGCACCGGTAGCGTGCCGAGAGGGTTGTCGGTGATGCGCTTCTGCATGATCGAACCGAAGGTCATGCTCGCCAGCGCCAGCAGCCCGAACAACATTCCCGCCAGCGACATCCCGGCCAGACCGATGCCCTGGTAAACCACCATGATCAGACCGGCCAACCCCAGCGTCAGACCAAACATCCGGCTCGCCGAGCGCTGCCGCTCCATGATCACCACCGTGAGAATCGGCTGCACGCCCATGATGGTCGCCATCACTCCGGGCGTGACTTTCAGATCCAGCGCCAGCAGATAGAAGATCTGATAAGCCCCCAACAGCACCACGCCGGTGGCCATCGCGTACAGCATCGGCTTGCCGCCCTTGGGCAGTTTCAGCTTGAGCAACGGCACCAGCAGCACCAGCCCGCACAGGGCAATCACAAAACGGATCAGCAGAAAGGCAAAGGGCGAAGCGTGGGCCAGCCCCCACTTGGAGAAGATCGCCCCGCTGCTCCACAGCAGAACGAACAGGCTCGTGGACGCCGCCGCGAGCGCGGACTTTTTCGAAAGGACAAACATGAATACCACCTGTAGTCAGGCAAATAGCCAACTCAGCCGAAGCTGAAATTCAGTAGGTTTTTTCAGGCGGGCACAGGGGTCAGCAGAAAACGCTGATCAGCCCGAAACACCAACGCCCGGCGGTGATACGACTGCGCACACCGGCGTGCTGCTGACAGGTGGAGGGTAATGACTGATCTGCACAGGCTGCTGATTCCTGCACGGCACGACGCCAGCGTTGACCGCTGAATCGACTACCGCGTTGATGAGGGATGCAGGCATCTGGGCTGATCTTTTTTGAAGGGTTGAAAGGTGAGTCGTGGGACTCACGAGCGCCGACTATAACCAGCGCGGGACATGGATTGCAACGACTTGGACAAAGGGCCAGTAGCGACAGGCAGGAGGCAGGCGCATAGGCTCGTTTGCAATTGCAACGACCATTGATGGGGGACATGGAATGCGCGAGATCAAATGCCAAGGGAACGGAATCATCTGCGGTATCAGTTGTACAAATCGCAAGCCAGGAAGCTTGCCCGCCTTGCCACGACTCAACTCCAGATTGACCTGGAGATGGCTGGCCCCACAACGCTTGACCTTTCGAAAGTACGTTTCGAACCCATCGACTCGTTGGCACTGAGTGCTTTTGAGTGTTGGGAGAGCCCACATTTTTCATGGGAAGAAGTCATTGGATGGAAAGCGCGCGAACCTCTCGCTCTCGACATCGCAATCTGGTTTGAATCTGAACTGTGCGGACTTTGCTTCGCCAACCCGAATAAAAGTCGACAACGCATCCGAATCGTACGACTGGAGGGGCGGCCAAGAGAAACACATCCATTGAAAAACCGTGTTGCACCGCTATCCGTTCTGGCAATTGAGCAATACGCCCGCATCATTGGCAGTATTGTGAAAAAGGCTCAAATATTGATCAACCAAGGTGGGAATATGCGCAAAGAAATAAAAAAATCCCCCAGGAAGAAAAAAGCGCATGCAATAAGGGGTGAATCTGATCCGGCGGTTCTGACAGCCAGTCAACGACGGCTCTTACAGATCATTGCAACCGGCACCGCTATCGATGAACCAAGCTTACTTGCTGGCCGTCCCTGATTCCGAAAACAAAAAACCGCTCAAACGAGCGGTTTTTTATGCTTTTAATTCCAGCCTCAACCAAACAGCCAATACCCCAGCAACGTCAACACCACCACCGCCAGCACCGGCCGCATTACGCGGTAGGCCTTCGGATTGCGGCGTTTCCACTGTTTGACCCCACCGCTGAACTTGTCGCTGAAGTTCTTGCTCCACGCGTAAGCCTGGTTGATCCCGCCGACGCGCTCGTCGTCGAGGTTCTGCGGTGCCGTGGCACGGCCCAGCCAGGCGCTGATGAAGCGGTTGATGCGGGTCATCAAGCGATTGCTCAGGGGACGCTCGATGTCGCAGAACAGGATGACGCGGGTCTTGTCGGTTTCGTTCTTGACCCAGTGAACGTAGGTTTCGTCGAACATCACGTCTTCACCGTCGCGCCAGGCGTAGACCTGACCGTCGACGAAGATCCTGCAGTCGTCGGAGTTCGGCGTCGACAGGCCGAGGTGATAACGCAGGGAACCGGCGAACGGATCGCGGTGCGGGTTCAAATGGCTGCCGCCCGGCAACAACGCGAACATCGCGCCTTTGACGTTGGGGATGGCACTGACCAGCGCCACGGTTTTCGGGCACAGGGTTTCGGCCGAAGGCAGCGGTTTGTCGTACCACTTGAGGTAGAAACGCTTCCAGCCCTTCTTGAAGAACGAGCCGAAACCGGCGTCGTTGTTCTTCTCGGCGGCGCGAATATAACCCTCGTCGAACAGGTGCATCGCCTCGTCGCGAATGGTTTCCCAGTTATCGCGCAACACGTCCAGTTCCGGAAACTTGCTGCGGTCCAGATACGGCTTGGACGGCACGCCCGAGAACAGGTACATCAAGGCGTTATATGGAGCGAACAGTGCCGAGTGGTTGACGAACTGACGCAGCACCGGCAAACGCGCCTTGCCGCGCAAATGCACGTAGAGGATGCTGCCCACAAACAGCAGCAACACCGACACCTTGGCGGCTAACGAAAAGGTCATCAACAACTCCTTGAAATAAGACAACGCCACGCCATGCCATTTACCCGAGATGGCGGCCGGCCATGATAAACACTACCGGCTCCGGGAAAAACCCGCCCGACTCAAGATTCAGTGTTAAGAATTGCGCAACAAAGCACTTCTTAACATAACGATCCTGAACCTTGGCTGACCTGAATCAACGCGCCCTTACTGCTGGTTCTCCTGATCGGTGAACAGATCACTGAACAGCATGCTCGACAGATAACGCTCACCAGAGTCGGGCAGCACCACCACAATGGTCTTGCCCTGCATTTCCGGCGTCTCCGCCAGACGCACCGCCACCGACATGGCCGCACCGCAGGAAATACCGCACAGGATCCCTTCCTCCTGCATCAGGCGCAGGGCCATGGCCTTGGATTCGTCATCCGTCACCAGCTCGACCCGGTCAACCATCGACAGATCAAGGTTCTTCGGCACGAAACCGGCGCCAATCCCCTGAATCTTGTGCGGGCTCGGCTTGATTTCTTGACCTGCCAGCGCTTGGGTAATCACCGGCGAAGACACCGGCTCCACCGCCACCGACAGAATCGGTTTGCCCGCCGTATTCTTGATATACCGCGACACGCCGGTAATGGTTCCGCCGGTGCCGACGCCCGCCACCAGCACATCGATGGCGCCATCGGTGTCATTCCAGATTTCCGGGCCGGTGGTTTTTTCGTGGATAGCCGGGTTGGCCGGGTTATCGAACTGAGCGGGCATGAAGTATTTGCCCGTGTCACTGGCTACGATTTCGTTGGCCTTTTCAATAGCGCCCTTCATGCCTTTCGCCGGCTCGGTCAGCACCAGTTCGGCGCCCAGCGCCTTGAGCACCTTGCGCCGCTCGATGCTCATCGAGGCCGGCATGGTCAGCAGCAATTTGTAACCGCGCGCGGCCGCCACGAAGGCCAGACCGATGCCGGTGTTGCCGGAGGTCGGCTCGACGATGGTCATGCCCGGCTTGAGTTTGCCGCTGCTTTCGGCGTCCCAGATCATGTTGGCGCCAATCCGGCACTTGACCGAGTAGCCCGGGTTGCGACCTTCGATCTTGGCCAGAATGGTCACGCCACGGGGCGCGATGCGGTTGATCTGCACCAGCGGCGTGTTGCCGATGGAATGGGCGTTGTCAGCAAAAATACGGCTCATGGCTGGGTCCTTGTGCAGCGTTGAATTCAGCCTTCCAAGGTAAGCCTGTTGCCCGTGTCAGTCCAGTCGGGCCGAACGTCTGCGGCAGGCGGCAGTCAATCGCTTTACACCGTTCGGGATTTGTTGCCATGAAGCGTCGCTACCGCTGGCCGTTGTGGATTTTCGCCACCATCGTGGTATTGCTGGTCACCCTGCATATCGCCCTGCCCTACCTCGTGCGCGACTATCTGAATGACAAGCTTGCCAATATGGGCGACTACCGCGGCCAGATCACCGACGTGGACCTGGCGCTCTGGCGCGGGGCCTACAAGATCAATGGCCTGAAAATCGTCAAGGCCGACGGCAAGGTGCCGGTGCCGTTCGTCGATGCGCCGGTTATCGACCTGTCTGTCAGTTGGCACTCGCTTTGGTACGACCATGCTGTCGTGGCACAGGTGAAATTCTTTAAACCTCAGGTGAACTTCGTCGATGGTGGTGCCAACAAGCAGAACTCCCAGACCGGTCAGGGCACCGACTGGCGTGAGCAACTGGGCAAACTGTTGCCTATCACGCTCGACGAAGTGCAGATCAGCGATGGCCGCATCAGCTTTCGCAACTTCAACTCAAAACCACCGGTGAACATGAATGCGACCAATGTCGACGCCAGCATCTTCAACCTGACCAACGTGGTCGACACCAAGGGCAAACGCGACGCCCGCTTCGAGGGTAAAGCCCTGCTGCTGGGCCATGCGCCGCTGGAAACCACAGCCACCTTCGACCCCTTGAGCAATTTCGAAGACTTCGAATTTCGCCTGCGGGCCCGCGACATCGAACTCAAGCGCATGAACGACTTCGCCTCGGCCTACGGCAAATTCGACTTCAACGCCGGCCACGGCGACGTGGTCATCGAAGCCGCCGCGACCAAGGGCCAGCTCAAGGGCTACATCAAACCGCTGCTGCGCGACGTCGACGTGTTCAACTGGCAGCAGGATGTCGAGAACAAGAACAAGGGGATCTTCCGTTCGATCTGGGAAGCACTGGTCGGCGGCACCGAAACCGTGCTGAAAAACCAGGGCAAGAACCAGTTTGCCACCCGGGTCGAACTCAGCGGCAGCGTGCACCAGCAGGATATCAACGCGTTCGAAGCGTTTTTGCAGATTTTGCGCAACGGATTTATCCAGGCCTTCAATGCCCGGTATGAACGGCCGAAGCCGGATGCCGGATAGCGCGCTTGCTCAACTCGCTCTCGGCCGAAACTGAGTCAACATGTGACGCCCCATTCAGAGACTGAATAAGCCGTCTGCGTTCACAGTCGACCGGGCCGCGCGTTATAGTCGGGCATCCGATTATTTCGCCCCCGCCCTGCCCGTTCAGGTCGGCGTTACCGTTCGAGGATTAGCAGATGAAGTTCGAAGGCACCCAGGCCTACGTCGCCACCGATGACCTGAAGCTGGCGGTCAACGCCGCCATCACCCTGGAGCGGCCGCTGCTGGTCAAGGGCGAACCGGGTACCGGCAAGACCATGCTCGCCGAGCAACTGGCCGAATCGTTCGGCGCCAAGCTGATCACCTGGCACATCAAGTCCACCACCAAGGCCCATCAGGGCCTGTACGAGTACGATGCGGTCAGCCGTTTGCGTGACTCGCAACTGGGCAATGAAAAAGTCCACGACGTGCGCAACTACCTGAAGAAGGGCAAGCTTTGGGAGGCGTTCGAGTCCGAAGAACGCGTCATCCTGCTGATCGACGAAATCGACAAGGCCGACATCGAGTTTCCCAACGACCTGCTGCAAGAACTCGACAAGATGGAGTTCTACGTTTACGAGATCGACGAGACCATCAAGGCCAAGAAGCGTCCGATCATCATCATTACCTCCAACAACGAGAAAGAGCTGCCGGACGCGTTCCTGCGCCGCTGCTTCTTCCACTACATCGCCTTCCCCGACCGCACCACCCTGCAGAAAATCGTCGATGTTCACTACCCGGACATCAAAAAGGACCTGGTCAGCGAAGCGCTGGACGTGTTCTTCGACGTGCGCAAGGTACCGGGCCTGAAGAAGAAGCCTTCAACCTCGGAACTGGTCGACTGGCTGAAACTGCTGATGGCCGACAACATCGGCGAAGCCGTGCTGCGCGAACGCGATCCGACCAAAGCCATCCCGCCGCTGGCCGGTGCGCTGGTGAAGAACGAACAGGACGTGCAACTGCTTGAGCGCCTGGCGTTCATGAGCCGTCGCGGCACCCGCTAAGAGGCTGATGCCATGTTGCTCAACCTGTTCAATGAAATGCGTGCAGCCAAGGTGCCGGTGTCGGTGCGCGAGCTGCTCGACCTGATCAACGCGCTGAAACAGCGTGTGACCTTCGCCGACATGGACGAGTTTTACTACTTGTCGCGGGCGATCCTGGTGAAGGACGAACGGCATTTCGACAAGTTCGACCGTGCGTTCGGCGCCTACTTCAATGGCCTGGAAAAGCTCGACGATCACTTGCAGGCGCTGATCCCTGAAGACTGGCTGCGCAAGGAGTTCGAGCGCTCGCTGAGCGACGAGGAACGTGCGCAGATCCAGTCCCTCGGCGGTCTGGACAAGCTGATCGAAGAGTTCAAGAAACGCCTGGAAGAACAGAAGGAACGTCACGCCGGCGGCAACAAATGGATCGGCACCGGCGGCACCAGCCCGTTCGGCTCCGGCGGTTTCAACCCGGAAGGCATCCGGGTCGGCGATGCTGGCAAGCGCCAGGGCAAAGCGGTGAAAGTCTGGGATCAGCGCGAGTACAAGAACCTCGACGACTCGGTGGAACTGGGCACCCGCAACATCAAGGTCGCCCTGCGCCGCCTGCGCAAATTCGCGCGTCAGGGCGCGGCGGAAGAGCTGGACATCGACGGCACCATCGACCACACCGCCAAGGATGCCGGGCTGCTGAACATCCAGATGCGCCCGGAACGGCGCAACACGGTGAAACTGTTGCTGCTGTTCGACATCGGCGGCTCGATGGACGCCCACGTGAAGATCTGCGAGGAACTGTTCTCGGCCTGCAAGACCGAGTTCAAGCATCTGGAGTACTTCTACTTCCACAACTTCATTTATGAATCGGTGTGGAAGAACAACATGCGCCGCACTTCCGAGCGCACGTCGACCCAGGACCTGCTGCACAAGTACGGCGCCGACTACAAAGTGATCTTCATCGGTGACGCCGCGATGGCGCCCTATGAAATCACCCAGGCCGGCGGCAGCGTCGAGCACTGGAACGAAGAGCCGGGTTACGTGTGGATGCAGCGCTTCATGGAGAAGTACAAGAAGCTTATCTGGATCAATCCGTACCCGAAGGACACTTGGGGCTACACCTCGTCGACCAATATCGTGCGGGATCTGATCGAGGATCAGATGTATCCGTTGACGTTGCGCGGGCTGGAAGAAGGGATGCGGTTTCTGTCCAAGTAAGCGGATGGTTCCCATGTCGAGGCGTCGAACCGTCTGCGTGGGAACGATCAAACGCAGACGCGTTCGACGCGGGAACGATCAAGTAAAGCGCTTTAGATATTCGACGTGTTCCCGGTGTGCCACATCCTGTACCACCGGGCGCAATCTGACCTTCGCCCCCGGCAGACACTGTGCCAAGCGGGCCAGCGCCAACGGCGTCAATGCTCCCAATCGTGGATAGCCGCCAATGGTCTGCCGATCATTGAGCAAAACGATCGGCTGCCCGTCCGGCGGCACCTGCACCGCGCCCAGCGGAATGCCCTCGGAAATCATCGGCTGGCCTTGATACTGCAACGCCGTGCCCAGCATGCGAATGCCCATGCGATCGGCGCGACTGTCCAGCGTCCAGGCACTGTTGAATGCATCGAACAGGCTCTGCCCGCTGAACTGACCGATCTGCGCGCCGAGCACCAGATCGAGCGGCGCGTCGAGACGCAGGTCCGGTCGATGCTCCGCCGGGACCTCACGCACCAATAGGGTTTCGCCCTGATAACTCAGCGAAGCGCCCTTGGCCAATGGCAAGCCAAAACCATCGAGACCGCCGAGTTCCTCACGTACCACCGTGGCACTGCTGCCCAGCACTTTCGGCGCACTGAAACCGCCGGGCGCCGCCAGATAGGCCCGCGCCCCCTGCAACGGCTGGGTGAACTTCAAGGTCTGCCCTTTGCGCAGTTTGAAACTGCGCCACGGCGCCAGCGCTTCACCGTCGATCTGCGCGCCAAGATCGGCGCCGGCCAATGCCAGCAAGCAATCTTCTTCAGCCACCACCGTAAACCCGCCGAGGGTGATTTCGATCACCGGCAAGTCCAGGCCATTGCCCAGCAGCCAGTTGGCCCAGGCCATCGACCGCCAGTCCGCCGCACCGCCCTGGGTCACGCCCAGATGGCGTACGCCAAACCGTCCGGCATCCTGCAACAGGCACAACGGCGTGCTCGCTTCAATCGTCAGTCGGCTCATGCCAGGGCCTCCAGAGGCGTGTCGTCACCGCCCAGACGGATGAATTCGGCATGGCTCACCGCTTCGAAACGCACGGTATCGCCGGGCTGCATGAGGCTGTAGCCATCGCGTTCACGGTCGAACAGTTTTGCCGGCGTGCGACCGATCAGATTCCAGCCACCGGGAGACACCACCGGATACGCCGCTGTCTGCCGCTCGGCGATGCCGACGCTGCCGGCGGCGACTTTCTTGCGTGGGGTATTCAGACGCGGTGCTGCCAGGACTTCTTCCACCAGCCCCATGAAGGCAAACCCCGGTGCGAATCCCAGCGCGAACACCTGATACTCGCGAGCGCTGTGGAGGCGGATCACTTCTTCCACCGCCAAACCGCTGCGTTGCGACAGCAGGCTCAATTCCGGGCCGACGCTCAGGTCGTACCACACCGGCAACACATGACACTGGCCACCGGTTCGCGCATTTGGCGACAGGTCGATCAGCGCTTCGGCGATCAGTTCCCGGGCCTGACCCGGATTCAATTCGGTCAGCTCGTAATGCACCATCAACGTGGTGTACGACGGCACCAGATCGATCAGATGTGCGCCGAACACCGTGCGCAACCGCTCACTGGCGGCGAGCATCCACGGCATGTTGGCTTCGGCGATTTCATCGAACAGGCGCAGCATCAGGCAATCCAGCGCTACCACTTCCACCCGCGGATTCATGGCGCGCTCTGCTCGTTCAGGGCCTGACGAATGCGTTGCACGGCGGCCACTGAACTGGCGTTGTCACCGTGCACGCACAGCGTGTTGGCTTGCAGGTGCAGCGCGCTGCCGTCGCTGGCGGTGAGGTTGTCGCCACGAGCGATGGTCAGCGCTTGCGCGATGATGGTTTCGGAATCGTGATGCACCGCGCCCGGCAGTTGTCGCGAAACCAGTCTGCCAGCGCTGTCATAGGCGCGGTCGGCGAAGGCTTCGAACCACAGGGTCACGCCGTATTCGTCGCCAAGCTGTTGCGCGGCCGTATTGTCGCGGGTGGCCATCAGCATCAGTGGCAAGCTGCGATCGTAAGCCGCGACGGCCTGAATCACCGCCCGCAACTGCGCCGGGTTGGCCATCATGTCGTTGTACATCGCGCCGTGGGGTTTGACGTAACTGACTTTGCCACCCTGGGCACGGCAAATGCCGTCGAGGGCGCCGATCTGGTAATGCAGGATGTCTTGCAGTTCCTGGGCGGTGTAAGCCATGGAACGTCGGCCGAACCCCACAAGATCCTGATAGGCCGGATGCGCGCCGATCTGCACACCGTGGCTCAGGGCCAGGCTGACGGTCTTGCGCATGATGCTCGGGTCGCCGGCGTGAAAACCGCAGGCAATGTTGGCGCAATCGATGAAGGGCATGACTTCCGCGTCCAGACCCATGGTCCAGCTGCCGAAGCTCTCGCCGATGTCACAGTTCAATAGCAGGCGGCTCACGGTGAACACTCCTGTAGCTTTTGTCTTTTTTTATCGTAGGGCGTTGTCGCAGGTTATCAGTTACTGCGCGTCCAGTTGTTTGCCACGGGTTTCCGGCAGGCTCAACGCCGCGAGGATCACCACCCCGTAGGACACCGCCGCAAAGGCACCGATGCCTACGCTCAGCGGCACTTTCTGGCTGAGCAGGCCGATCAGCAGGGGGAACAATGCCGCCAGCGCCCGGCCGATGTTGTAGCAGAAGCCCTGCCCCGAACCGCGAATCCGGGTTGGAAACAGCTCGGTGAGAAACGCGCCCATGCCACTGAAAATCCCCGAGGCGAAGAAGCCCAGCGGGAAACCCAACCACAACATCACGCCGTTGCTGACTGGCAATTGGGTGTAGAGCAGAACGATGGTGAACGAGCCGACCGCGAACAGGATGAAGTTCTTCTTGCGGCCCAACAGGTCGGTCAAATAGGCGCTGATCACATAACCGGCGTAGGAACCGATGATCACCATTGCCAGATAACCGCCGGTGCCGAGTACGCTCAAGCCGCGTTCGTTTTTCAGAAAAGTCGGTAGCCAGGACGTGATCGCGTAGTAACCACCGAGGGCGCCGGTGGTCAGCAACGAGGCGCGAATCGTGGTGAAGAGCATGCCGGGGGCGAAGATCTCGTAGAACTTCGAAGGGCTTTCCGGGGTTTGTCTGGCCTTGGCTTCGCGGTAGATCTCCGGATCTTTCACCAGACGGCGGACGAAAATCACGAACACTGCCGGCACGATGCCAAGGATGAACAGTGCGCGCCAGGCGTCTTCCGGTGGCAGCACCGAGAACAGCAGCGCATACAGAATCGCTGTCAGGCCCCAACCCAAGGCCCAGCCGGATTGCACCATGCCCACCGCCTTGCCGCGGTCCTTGGCCCGGATCACTTCACCGATCAGCACCGCACCGGCTGTCCATTCACCGCCGAAACCGAAGCCCATCAAGGTGCGGGCGATCAACAGCTGTTCGTAGTTCTGGGCGAAGCCGCAAAGGAAAGTGAAGAATGCAAACCACAGCACCGTCAGTTGCAGGGTGCGCACGCGGCCGATGCGGTCGGAGAGAATTCCCGCCACCCAACCGCCGATGGCCGATGCGATCAGGGTGCTGGTATGAATCAGGCCGGCTTCGCCGGTGGTGATGCCCCACATCGCGATCAGGGTCGGCACCACGAAGCTGAGCATCTGGGTGTCCATGCCGTCCAGACCGTAGCCGATCTTGCAGCTCCAGAAGGTCCGGCGCTCCTGCTGATTGATGTTGCGATACCAGTCGAATGGGCCGGGACGGGCCGCAGTCTTGGGGAGGTCGAGGGTGTCGGGCGCACTCATGGCATGTCTCCGCAGGCTTTTATTGGTCTTGTTCGAAGCTCCGACGACGCCTATCGTGGGAACCGGATGCGTCGATTCTTGAGTGCGTCACCCGGTCGCGTCCAACGAATAAAAACCCGCCCAAGACATAAGAAAAATTTGTTGCCATGAACCTGAAGTTTCTCGAAACCTTCGTCTGGGTCGCCCGGCTGAAAAGTTTTCGCCTGACCGCCGACAAGCTGTTCACCACCCAGGCCTCGATCTCCAGCCGGATCGCGGTGCTCGAAGGTGAGCTCGGGGTGAAGCTGTTCCTGCGTGATTCACGCGGCGTCAGCCTGACGCCCGAAGGTTTGAAAGTGCTGGACTATGCCGAGCAGATGCTCGACACGATGCAGGCGCTGAAGCAGTCGATCGAGACCCGATCGAGCAAGGTCGGCCGAGTGCGCATCGGAGTGATGGACACGGTGATTCACACCTGGCTCAGCCCGTTGGTGGCGCAAATGACCGATCTGTATCCACGGGTGGAAATCGAGCTGGTGGCGGATACCTCGCTGAACCTCTGCGATCAGCTGCAAAAAGGCTTTCTCGATCTGATCCTGCAAACCGACCTGGTGCGCCAGGAAAGCGTGCGCAGCCTGGAGCTGGCCAGCCACCCCATCGGCTGGATTGTCGCCAGCAACTCGATCTACAACCGCGACTATCAAAGCCTCGCCGACCTGGCGCAGGAACGGATCATCACCTACTCGAAAAACTCCCGGCCGCACCAGGACATCCTGGCGCTGATGCAGGCCCAGGGCGTGCTGGCGCCAAGGTTGAATTGTGTGAATTCGGTGTCGGCGATCACCCGGCTGTTGCGCGACGGCTTCGGCATTGGCGCGTTGCCGCCGGTGCTGGTGGCCGAGGAACTGGCGCGGGGGGAATTGACTTTGCTCGACATCGAACAGCGTCCACCGAACCTGCAAGTCGTGGTGTCATGGCGGGTCGGTGTGGAATGGGTCGAGGAGATTGTGATGCTGTGTCAGCAGGTGCTTGAGGGGTATGCGCGCAAGGTGGGCAAGGATTACATCGCTTTAAGTTGATCGTTCCCACGCTCTGCGTGGGAATGCAGCCCGGGACGCTCCGCGTCCCTCGCAAGCCGAACGCGGAGCGTCCGTTGAGGCATTCCCACGCAGACGGTTCGACGCCTCGACGTGGGAACGATCTTCATAAGGCTCAGAGCCCGCGCACATCCCGGTCTTCGATCGGCCGGCTCTGGCGCAGGCGCTTGCCGCCCAGCACCACCCAGTCGATCAGACGGAACAGGCATTCAAGACCGAACGACAGCAGCAGCGCGCCGCTCATCCCCCAGATCATCGCTTCCGGCGTCAGCAGGATCTGGTAGCTGTAGCCATTCCAGGTTTCCTTGCGGATGTCCGGGTCGGCGGCCAGCACCACTTGCAGGAAGCGGATGTACCACGGGCCTTGCATCGCCTGGAATTGCTTGTCCAGCGCCAGCTGACGGTTGAGCAAGGTGCTCAGGCTGTCGGCATCACTGCGAAACACCGGATCTTCGCTGGCACGGTAATGGGCGACCAGCGCCTGGATATCACCCTTGAAAAACTGCTCGGCGGTACCCTGGAAGCCGCGCAGACCGGTCTGCGCCTCGATCAGGTGCGCTTCGACCCGCTTGGCGTAATCGTTGATGAAGCCCGGCACCTGGACACCGATCAACAGGCCCGCCGCAAACAACACCAGCCGTAGATAACTGAGCAACATGGGGGTGCAATCCTTATTCGGTCGTGCCTTGGCTGACGCATTCGCCGCGTCGCCACAGGCTCCATTGGCCCGGTTCGTAGCGGGTCCAGGTTTCGTTTTCAGTCAAAGGTTCGGTGGCAATCACCGTGACCACGTCATTGGGCGTGGTTTCGGCCTGGAAATCGACGATCACATCAACGTCCTTGAGCCGCGCCGGGCCAAACGGTGCGCGTCGGGTGATCTGCGCCAGTTTGGTCGAGCAATAGCAGAACAGCCAGTCGCCGTCGCTGAGCAGGCAGTTGAACACGCCTTTGCTGCGATATTCGGCGCAGGCTGCGACCAGATCCGGCAGCAGCACTTCTATATCGACCGGTTCCGGAAACGCTGCACGTACACGGTTGAGCAAATCGCAGAACGCCGCTTCGCTGTCGGTATCGCCGACCGGGCGGTAGAAACTTTTGATCGGCGAGAAGTCGGCGAGCTGGCCGTTGTGCGCAAAGCACCAGTTGCGCCCCCACAGTTCGCGGACGAACGGGTGGGTGTTGGACAGGCAGACCTTGCCGACGTTGGCCTGGCGGATATGACCGATGACCACTTCGCTCTTGATCGGATAGCGCTGCACCAGATTGGCGACTTCCGACTCGCTGCTGGCCGCCGGGTCCTGGAACAGGCGCAAGCCGCGCCCTTCATAAAAACCGATGCCCCAGCCGTCGCGGTGCGGACCGGTGCGACCACCGCGCTGCATCAGCCCGGTGAAGCTGAACACGATGTCGGTCGGCACGTTGGCACTCATGCCCAGTAATTCACACATGTGCGGACTCTCGTGATTACAGACGCGGCTCGACCCGCATGCGCTGCGGATTGCTCGGCACCGGCGGGCGACCGTAGCGGTCATCGCCGGCACCGCCGAACGGTTGATCGGCGTCACGCTCGTCATCGGCACGGGCCGCTGCGCGGGCGGCTTCAGCCTGTTCCTTGCGGGCCTTGGAGGCGCGCTCGATCGGCAGGCGGATCAGCACGAAAATCAGGTACAGGCCGAACGCGATCATGGCGTACATGAGCAATTCGGAAATCGCGCGCCAGGCGTTGTTGCCGACCTTGAACGCCAGATCCAGCGCGGTGATGGCGATGGCCGGGGCGAATTTTTCCTTCACCGGGTCAATGATGGTCGGGCTGAACAGCAACACCGCCATCAATACACGCAGCGGCTCGCGCAGCCAGCGCCACATCCAGCGGGTCATGCGCATCCACACCAGCAGGCAGCCCACGGCGGCAAAGGCGTAAAGGCCCCAGGCGATCAGATAGTCGTTCTCGGTCATGGTGTCCATGGCAAGGCAGGCAAAGAGGCGCTTATAGTAACGACTTTTCGCACGTCAGGCTTCCCCGCCGTCCGTGCGGCCCTTATTTGTCATGTCCGAGAGCTTTCCATGCCCGTATCCGCCAACGTCAGCAGCGCCCCGATTGCCCACAAGGCCGCCGGCCACGACCCGTACGCCTGGCTGCAGGAACGCGACACCGACGCGGTGCTCGACTACCTCAAGGCTGAAAACGACTATCAGCAGGCGCAGACCGCCGATCAGGCGGAGCTGCGCGAAACCCTGTTCGAAGAGATCAAGGGCCGGATTCTCGAAACCGACCTGTCCCTCCCCTCGCCATGGGGCCCATACCTGTATTACACCCGCACCACAGCGGGTGACGAATACGCCCGTCACTACCGCTGCCCGCGCCCGGCCGACGACAGCCTGACCCTCGACGAAAGCCGCGAACAACTGCTGCTCGACCCGAACGCCCTGGCCAACGGCGGCTTTTTCTCCCTCGGCGCGTTCAGCATCAGCCCGGATCACCAGCGCCTGGCCTACAGCGTCGATGCCTCGGGGGACGAGATTTACACGCTGTTCGTGAAGGAATTATCCAGCGAGCGCGTCAGCGAACTGGAATTTCAGGACTGCGACGGCAGCATGACCTGGGCCAATGACAGCCTCACGCTGTTCTTCGGCGTACTCGACGACACCCATCGTCCGCACAAACTGTTCCGCTATCGTCTGGACGGCACCGCCGCCGAAGAGGTCTTCCACGAGCCGGACGGGCGTTTCTTCCTGCATTGCTACCGCGCCAGCTCCGAGCAGCAATTGCTGTTGTCCCTGGGCAGCAAGACCACCAGCGAAGTCTGGGCGCTGGACGCCAATCAGCCGCAGCAGCCGTTTACTTGCCTGGCACCACGGGTCGAGGATCATGAGTACGACGTCGACCACGGCAAGCTCGATGGCGAATGGACCTGGTTTATCCGCACCAACCGCGACGGCATCAACTTCGCCCTGTATCAGGCGCCGGACACCGGCATCGCACCGAGCGAAGACGACTGGCAGAACCTGATCCCTCATAGCGATTCGGTGATGCTCGATGGCGTGACCCTCAACGCCGAAGCCCTGACCCTGAGCCTGCGCGAAGGTGGCCTGCCGATCATCGAAGTTCGCCCACACGGCCTGGCGCCTTATCGCGTGCAATTGCCGGACGCGGCCTACAGCCTCTACGTGCAAAACAGCCTTGAATTCGAAAGCGACCGCATCCGCCTGCGCTATGAAGCGCTGAATCGTCCGGCTCAGGTTCGGCAACTGATCCTCGCCACCGGCGAACAGACCGTCCTCAAGGAAACCCCGGTGCTCGGCCCGTTCGACGCCGACGCCTACGTCAGTCAGCGCCTGTGGGCGACCGCACCGGACGGCACCCAGGTGCCGATCAGTCTGGTGATGAAACGGGAAATGGTCGGCAAAGCGGTGCCGCTGTACCTGTACGGTTACGGCGCCTACGGTTCGAGCCTCGACCCGTGGTTCTCCCACGCCCGCCTGAGCCTGCTGGATCGCGGCATGGCGTTCGCCATCGCCCACGTGCGCGGCGGCGGTGAGCTGGGCGAAGCCTGGTACCGCGCCGGCAAACAGGAGCACAAGCACAACACCTTCAGCGACTTCATTGCCTGCGCCGAATTCCTGATCCTCAACGGCATCACTACCGCGCCACAGCTGGCGATCAGTGGTGGCAGCGCCGGTGGCTTGCTGATCGGCGCGGTGCTCAACCAGCGTCCGGATCTGTTTGGTGTGGCGATTGCCGAAGTGCCGTTCGTCGACGTGCTCAACACCATGCTCGACCCGGACCTGCCGCTGACCGTCACCGAATACGACGAGTGGGGCAATCCCGAAGAGCCGGAGGTCTACGAGCGGATCAAGGCCTATGCGCCGTACGAAAACGTCACTGCACAGGCGTATCCCGCAACACTGGTGATCGCCGGCTACAACGACAGTCGCGTGCAATATTGGGAAGCGGCCAAGTGGGTGGCGAAATTGCGCGCGACCAAGACCGATGACAATCCATTGCTGCTCAAGACCGAACTGGGCGCCGGCCACGGCGGCATGAGCGGGCGTTATCAGGGATTACGTGACGTAGCGCTCGAATATGCATTTGTTTTCAAGGTTCTGGGCATTGCCTGAGGAACTCCGCCGGTCAGTCAGGTCTTAATTCCGGGCACCGGGAGCCGATAAGCAGATCGGCCCCCGGTGGCGAGCCTGCCACCCGACACAACAAAAAGACCGCACGACATGTCAGAACCCACTCTACTGAACAACGAAATCCGCGACTGGCTGATGGACTGCGGCCTGTTCGATCAATTGCAGCTGGCGGATTTTGCCGCCGCTTCGGGCTACTTCAGCATCAGCACCGTGGCTGAAGGCGAAGCGATCTTTCGCGAAGGTGATGCCGGCAGTTTCATGTGCATCATCCACACCGGCCAGGTGGCCGTGCAGAAAACCGGCGGCGACGGCCAGGTCGTGACCATGGCGACTCTGCGGAGCGGCCGGGCGTTCGGTGAAATGGCCGTGCTCGACGGCGAGCGCCGCTCGGCAACATGCGTCGCGGCGAGCAACTGCCAGTTGCTCAACCTCGGCAAGGATTCACTGGAAAAAATGCTCAACGACGCACCGAAGATCGCCGCCAAGATCATCCGCGCCCTCGCTGTCTCCCTGTCCAAACGTCTGCGCATGGCCGACGGCCAGCTCGCCGCCCAGCAGATCTAGCCTCCCGGGGATTTGGGTTTGCTGTCGTTCTGTTCCAGGCCCGGCAATGGCTGATCCTTGGTCGGCGGGCTGGGCATTTCGATCGGCACCAGCGGCGGGCCGCCACTGCCGGGGCCGGCCTTGGGAATCGGCACCGGGCTGATCTGCGGATACGGGGTTGGCGTCGCCGTACCGGGCGAGCCCGGTTGCGGTGTCGGGCTGACGGGAATCGTCTGTTGCGCCTGTACGGCAGTTATCGAGAGCGCGGCCAGGGTAATGACCGTTAGAATGATGCGCTTCATCAAGGGCTCCGTTGGCCTGAAGTCTGCCTTCAGGCTACTCCCAACGCGCCGGCTTGCCTTCCCCCCTGTAGAGATTTCCATGAAACGTTTCGTTCTGCTCGACACCACGCCGATCCCTGACAACGGTGGCGCCCTGTGCCTGTTCGAGTATGGCGAGGACTTCGTCATCAAGATCCAGGGCGGCGACGGCGGCCAATTGATGAACACCCGCATGCACGGTTCCGAAGACGCGCTGGCCGAGATTCCGTGCCGCAAGGTCGCCGGCCGGCCGAACTCGCGGGTGCTGATCGGCGGTCTGGGCATGGGCTTCACCCTTGCCTCCGCGCTCAAGCATCTGGGCAAGAGCGCCGAAGTGGTGGTCGCCGAACTGGTACCCGGCGTGGTCGAGTGGAACCGCGGCCCGCTCGGTGAAAAGTCCGGACGCCCGCTGCTCGATCCGCGCACGGTGATTCGCCAGGAAGACGTGGCCAAGGTGCTGCAAAGCGAGCCCGACGGCTTCGACGCGATCATGCTCGATGTCGACAACGGCCCCGAAGGCCTGACCCAGAAAGCCAACAGCTGGCTGTATTCCGCCGCAGGCCTTGCCGCGTGCGCCAAGGCGATGCGCCCCAAAGGCGTGCTGGCGGTGTGGTCGGCCAGCGCCGACCGGCAGTTTTCCGACAAATTGAAGAAGGCCGGTTTCAAGGCCGAGGAAGTCCAGGTCTTCGCCCACGGCAACAAGGGCACGCGCCACACGATCTGGATTGCCGAGAAGCTCAAGGGCTGAGCTAAACTTGCCTCATAACCGTCATTAGTCTTTCTACAAAGGTGAACCCATGAGTTCGTCCACCCCGACCAACACTTCGAAGCTGGATCGCATCCTCGCCGACAACCAGCGCGACAAGGAAATGGGCTACCGCGACAAGGCCCTGAAGATGTACCCGCACGTGTGCGGCCGCTGTGCCCGTGAGTTTTCCGGCAAGCGCCTGAGCGAGCTGACCGTGCATCACCGCGACCACAACCACGACAACAACCCGCAGGACGGTTCCAACTGGGAACTGCTGTGTCTGTACTGCCACGACAACGAACACTCGCGCTACACCGACCAGCAGTACTTCGGCGAAGGCTCGCTGAGCACGCCGAAAATCGCCAAGGCTACGCACAACCCGTTTGCTGCCCTGGCCGGGCTGATGAAAAAAGAAGACTGAGCCACCACTCCGATCGTTCCCACGCTCCGCGTGGGAATGCAGCCCGGGACGCTCCGCGTCCCAAAGCGGACGCAGAGCGTCCATTGAGGCATTCCCACGCAGAGCGTGGGAACGATCAGCACCGCAGATCCTGAATCTGCCCGCCCTCCCCCAATCCCCGTATAATCGCCCTCTTTTTCCCGAAGGCACCCCGCTCGTGGCAGACAAACGGTACAGCTGCATTGGTTTGTATAACCCCAAATCACCGGAAAACGTCGGTTCGGTGATGCGCGCCGCAGGCTGCTACGGCGTGTCGACCGTGTTCTACACCGGCAAGCGCTATGAGCGCGCCGCCGATTTCGTCACTGATACCAAGCGCGTGCACTACGACATCCCGCTGATCGGCATCGACGACCTGAAAAAGATCCTGCCGCTCAACTGCGTCCCGGTCGCCGTGGAACTGGTCGACGGCGCCCGCCCGCTGCCGGAATACACCCACCCGGATCGCGCCCTGTACATCTTCGGCCCCGAAGACGGTTCGCTGGATCAAGAGATCCGCGACTGGTGCGAAGACGTCGTGTACATCCCGACCACTGGCTGCATGAACCTCGCCGCCACGGTCAACGTCGTGCTCTACGACCGCATGGCCAAAGGCCTGAACACCCGCTCCGGGCCGAAATTCCGCTGAAACGCCGCACATTAGATGGAACGAGCTGACCGCCTGCGCAGTCAGCTTGTTTATCGATTACTCATTGCCTGGAGAAAGATCATGACCGAGCTCAAACGCGTCGAGCGTATCGAATCCACCCCGTTCCAGAGCCGTTCCGAGCAGAACGTCGAAGGCTGGGAGCGCATCGGCTCGCTGGCCGGCGGCGTGATCATGGTCGGCAAGGGCCTGCGCCGTGGCGGTGTATTCGGGTTGATTCAGGTGGCGATTGGCGGCGTGGCCATGGCCCGCGGCATCACTGGTCACAGCTCGGTGAAAAGCCTGCTGGAGAAAAGCCGCCAGGACATGAACAACGTGCGGGCGAAGATCGAACGGGCCGGTGAAGAACTGAGCAAGCTCAAGGCCAATGCCGAGGCGGCGACCAACACCGCCACCGTGACCGGCAACGACTCGGTGAAATCGCCGAAAGCCGGGGTTTGATTCTGGATTTGCCTTGAGGCTGATGGCCTCATCGCTGGCAAGCCAGCTCCCACAATGTTTTGAGCTGGAGACCAATCGGTGGTCACCGCACAAACCTGTGGGAGCTGGCTTGCCAGCGATGGCGGTATTACTGCAGTAACCCGGTATCAAGGACTTTGGACGACTCGCCGAGAATGCTTTCGGCGAGTTGGACGAACTCTTTGGTATCCACCGTCCCCAGGTGCATCGCCCCGCGCAGCACGTCATCCAGCGAGCGCTTGTTGCGGGTCTTCAGGCGAATCTCGCCGTCCAGCTCCTGTAACAACAGCACCGCTTTCGACAGCTGCGCCGGGCTGATCTGCTCGCCGCGCAGGGTCGTGACTTTCTGGCTGTCCTTGACCAGTTTCGCCTGCAACGCCTGATAACGCTCGTCGCTCATGCCCCCGGCACGGCGTACCAGTTCGATGGCGTAATACTCGGCAAAACCCTCGCTGATCCAGTCGCTGCGCTGTTCGTCGTTGATCCGTCCGAACACCTGCGCCAACTCGCGCACCAAAACACTGCTGCCGCTTTCGCTGACCAGCGGCAAGCGCGTGTTGAGGTAGATCGACTCCCGCGCCGCCAGGCTGCCGCGCCACATCGGGTCATTGGCGCCGACGATCAGCAGTTTGCTCGGGTGGCGCGGAAACACCGCTTGCACCTGCGGCCAGACGAACGTCAGCAGCGTCAGCACGTCCATCCGGCGCATGCCCTGCCCTTGCGGCGAGGCCACGGTAACTTCGGTTTCCCCCAGTCGGGTGCGGCGGCTGCCAAGGTGGCCGGCGAGCATCCAGCCGGTCGGGCGGTCGAACAGGCGTGACGGATTGTCGATGCGGAATTTGTTCTTGCCGATGCGCGGCCAGGCGGTTTCGACGCTTTTCCAGCCGTCGGGCAATTCGAAGTGCAGGCGCGCGACCAGTTCGATGCCATCCTGCTGATCGAGCCTGGCCGGCGGCACCAATTCATCGCCGCGCATCAGCGCCCAGGTCGGGGTCATGCGCGTGTCGAAGCTGCCGTTCTTGCGGCCGTGGCTGATGCGCACGCGGTAGGTCAGGCTGGCCTTGTCCGCCGTCGGGCGCCATACGCCGCGTGCGTGTTGGCCCGGCGTCAGTTGCCATTGGCCGTCGGCCTTGAAGTCGCTGTAATGGCTGCCATCGCCCAGATCGAAATCCAGACTGCGCACCGCTTCGCCTTTGGCGAGGGTCAGGCGCACTTCGGCCTGATCGCTCTGCGGCAGCAGGCGTACCTGATAATCCAGATCGACTTTCTTGGCCGCCCACGCCGGCGCACTCAGCGCCAGCAACGTGACGATCAGCGCCCGGCGCAATCCCGTCGCCATACCTGCTCCTTGGTCAATCGTTAACCTGCGCGGAAAATCAGGTGATCTTCCCAGTCGTCTTCCGGCACGCTGCCTTCGGCGAGCATGCGCCCGGACTGGGAAATCCGTTCGTGGTGCACCGCGTCGCGATCACCGCAGACCAAGTGATGCCACAACGGCAGATCCTTGCCTTCGCTGACCAACCGATAACCGCAGGTCGGCGGCAGCCATTTGAATTCTTCAGCCTGGCCCGGGGTGAGCTGGATGCAGTCCGGGACAAACTGCATGCGGTTCGGGTAATCGCTGCACTGACAGGTTTTCAGGTCCAGCAGTTTGCAGGCGATGCGCGTGTAATAGACGCTGTTGTCTTCTTCATCCTCGAGCTTCTGCAGGCAGCACAGGCCACAACCGTCGCACAGCGATTCCCATTCCTCGTGATCGAGTTGATCGAGGGTTTTGCGTATCCAGAACGGTTCGACTTTGGCGGCCATGGCTCAAGCATCAACATCAGGTGGTGAAAAGGCCGCCAGTCTAGTGCCCAAGGCCCCGTGGGCCAAGCGCTGGCGACTGCCGGTTGTGCGGGGGCTTGTCAGTTTTTGCGCGGCCAAGTAGCTTTGCCGGTCTCACCAGGCCTTTGCCGGATGCCATTAACGCTCGACCACGTTGCATCCGGTGAACTGCTGGCTTGCGCCACAACCCCATCGTTCAGCCCAACTGATCTCGCCGGGTTTCGCTTCCAACCTGTCCTCAAACGTAGCAAGGAATCTTTCGATGAGTGCCAACCCTCGCGTTGCCGAATACGCCATTCACCCGCAGTTCACCGATCGCTGGTCGCCCCGCGCCTTCACCGGCGAAGCGATTTCCGAGGAAACCCTGCTGAGCTTCTTCGAAGCCGCGCGCTGGGCGCCGTCGGCGTACAACTCGCAGCCGTGGCGTTTTCTCTACGCCCGTCGCGATACGCCGAACTGGGAGCGTTACCTGGGCCTGCTCAATGAGTTCAACCGCAGCTGGGCCCAGCACGCGTCGGCGCTGGTGATCGTGATTTCGAAAACCACCTTCACCGCACCGGGCGCGACCGAAGAAACGCCTGCGCTGTGGCACACCTTCGACACCGGTTCCGCGTGGGGCCATCTGGCGCTGCAAGCGAGCCTGAGCGGCTGGCACACCCACGGCATGGCCGGTTTTGATCAGGAGCTGACCCGCAAGGAGCTGAACATTCCGCAAGGTTATGCGCTGCATGCCGCCATTGCGGTGGGCAAGCTGGGTGACAAGGCAACCCTGGCGGATTACCTGCAAGCACGGGAAACGCCGAGCCCGCGTCGCCCGCTGAGCGAACTGGCGGCTGAAGGCGATTTCACCCTCTAAGCCACACCCGTGATCGCCGCTGATTTATCGTTCCCACGCTCCGCGTGGGAATGCAGCCCGTGACGCTCCGCGTCACTGGACGCGGAGCGTCCCTTGAGGCATTCCCACGCGGAGCGTGGGAACGATCTCTCACGATCTTCGTAGTCAGTAACCGCGTGCGAAATCCACTTCCCCGCGCAACGCCTCTCCCGCCTGATACGCCCGCAAGTTATCCAGAAACAACTGCACCATCATCGGTGGCGATGTCGGCGCCGAGCTGTGCCCGGTCAGCAGCAAGCCCCATGCGGTCCAGAACGGATGCCGTTGCGGCAGCGGTTCCTGACGGCAAACGTCGATCACCGCGCCGGCCAGATGGCCTTCCTTCAACGCTTCGACCAGATCCGCATCGACCACCGCCACACCGCGCCCGGCGTTGATGAACAAACCGGTCGGTTTGAATTGCTTGAACAGCGCCGCGTCGTAGATATCGTGGGTGTGCTCGGTGTTGGGCAGCAGGTTGACCACGTAATCCGCTTCGCCCACCAGCCGCGGCAAGTCCGCCATCGAACCGACTTCGACAAACGGCGCCTGCTCGCGGGCGCTGCTGGCGACGCCGTACAACTCGACGCCGAACGGCAGCAGGAACTGCGCCACGCTCTGGCCGATGTCACCGGTGCCGACGATCAACACCTTGCGTCCGACCAGACTCTGGCCGGTGCGGTTGTCCCACTTGCGCTCGACCTGGCTGACCAGCCGCGCCAGCACTTCGCGCTCGTGACCAAGCATGTAAGTCAGCACGTATTCAGCCATCACCTGACCGAAAATGCCGACCGCCCGGGTCAGGCGGTAATCCCGGCGCAGGCCGTCGGCCAGCAGCGGCGTGATGCCGGCCCAGGTCGATTGCAGCCATTGTGGCTGGTGGCCCTGACGCAACAGGGTCGCCAGCAGATCCGGCTGGCCCAGCCACACCGGGCAATCGACGGCCTGGCGGGCCAGTTCGGCGGAGTCGCCGCTGGTCAGCACTTCAAGCTCCGGAGCCGCCTGACGCAGCAGTCGGGCGTATATCGCGTGGTCGTGTTCAGCAATCAGAACGCGCATCTTCAAACCTTTCGCAAACCGTGCAGGCGGCCGCCAACTTCGTGGCAGCCGTCGCCGTAAAAACCGTTCCAGGGGTTACAAGAGGCCCAGGACAGGGCCTCGCGGATCAGACCGGGTCGTTGCGTCGCAGCAACTCTTCGGGCAAGTGCTCGATGTACTCTTCCTCGGCCGGTGGCATTTGCAGGTGATAGCCCTGCTTTTCGAGGTTTTCCAGGACCACGGCAATGTCTTCGCTGGCCAGCTTGCGCTCGGGGGTCAGCACCAGATCGAAGGAATGCCTGGCCTTGCCGAACGCCGCCATCAGGCCTTCCGGCACACGCTCCAGCGCATCGCTCTTGAGCACGTACAGGTACATGCCGCTTTTCTTCGAACTTTGATAAATGGAACAAATACGTTTCAAGGCTGTTCTCCGGCGGTGGCCAGGCTGTCGAGCAGCTTCTGGCCCATCAACTCGCGGCGCCAGCCACGCAGCGAATCAGGCAATTGGTAAGGGCCCTCGGGGAAGCCGCTTTTGACCAGTGCTTCGAGGGTTTTCTTGCGCAGCATCAGTTCCGGCGCGATGCCCAGACGTTCAGCTTCGGCCTGACCGAGCGCCCGCAGCTGTTTGATCAGCGCGGCGGCTTCGATCGGCAACGGCTCCGGCACGGCTGGCGGCCATTGATCAGGCCCCACACTGCCAGAACGCTTGATCAGATCAAGCAGAAACTCGCCGTCCTGACGCACGGTACGCGGGTGCATGTCTTCGATCTTGCCCAGCGCGCTGAGGTTGTCCGGTTGGGTCCGGGCCAGCGGCCACAGCGAGTGTTCACGGACGATGCGGTTGCGCGGCAAGTCGCGGGCGCGGGCTTCGCGTTCACGCCAGGCACACAGCTCACGCAGCACGGCCAGTTGGGCGCGGGACAGTTTCCACGCCAGTTTGGCCTCGCGATACACCTCGTACGGATCGGTTTCGCGGCGCAGGTTGGCGACCAGTTCGGCGCCGTCCTCCAGCACCCAGGCGAATTTGTCGTCGGACAGTTTCGGACGCAGTTGTACGAAAACCTCCGCCAGATGCACGGCGTCTTCGGCGGCATAGCTGATTTGCGTGTCAGACAACGGACGCTGCAACCAGTCGGAACGGGTTTCGCCCTTCGGCAGTTCGATGCCGAGCACTTCCTGCACCAGACGCGAATAACCCATCGAGAACCCGAGGTTCAGATAGGCAGCGGCCAGTTGCGTGTCGAACAGCGGCGCCGGCAGGCTGCCGGTCAGGCGCAGCAGGACTTCGAGGTCTTCGCTGCAGGCGTGCAGGACTTTGAGCACCGCCGGGTTTTCCAGCAACGCGGCCAAGGGTTGCCAGGCGTTGATGGTCAGCGGGTCGATCAGGTAGGCGCGTTTGCCGTCGCCGACCTGCAACAGACCGGCAATCGGGTAGAAGGTGTCGACCCGCATGAATTCGGTGTCGAGGGCAACGAACGGCAGCTGCTGCCACTCGGCGCAAAACTGCGCGAGGCTATCGTTGTCGCGAATCCAGTGAATATCGATGGCCACACGGCTCTCCCTTCAAGAATGGCGCGCAGTATATATCGCCACCGGCGCTTTCCGCGCCTCTACAGGGCAAGAGCTTGATGAAATCTCCTGCCTGAGGGAAAGAATAGTCTTACAGAGTGAGTCTGCCGGCTCAGTCCTTGGCCAGCACCCCGTCGATCACCGCCCCCCGGCAGCCGGCAAACATGTCCAGATCCGGCTGGTAGACCTTGCTCTGCACTTCCAGCAGACCGAGCATCGAGTGAAACAGGTTGTCCTGACTCAATGGCTTGTCGCGGCTCATTTGCAGGCAATGGGTGTCGACCGAGTAGGACTTCTGATAGCTGTCGGAGAACCACGCCAGCATCGCCACGTGTTTCTGCTGCTCCGGCGCCAGCATGTACGGCGTGCCGTGGAGGAACAGGTTGTATTCGCCCAGGGATTCGCCGTGGTCGGACAGGTACAGCATGGCTGTATCGACCTTGTCCTGATTGCTGCGCAGCACATCGATCAGGCTCGACAGCACATGGTCGGTGTACACCAGCGTGTTATCGTAGCCGTTGACGATGCTTTCGCGGCTGCAATTGTTCAGCGCGTTGCTTTCACACACCGGGGTGAAGCGCTCGTATTCCTTCGGATAGCGCTTGAAGTATTCCGGGCCGTGGCTGCCCATCTGGTGCAGGACCAGCACGGTGTCCTTGTCCAGGTGATCGATGAAGCTTTGCAGGCCCTGCAACAGGATTTCGTCGCGGCATTCGCTGTTGGCGCACAGCGCCGGGTCTTTCAGATTGCTGACATCCTGCAGGGTGACGCGATCGCAGGTGCCCTTGCAGCCGGACTGGTTGTCGCGCCAGACCACGTCGATCCCGGCACGTTTGAGCACGTCCAGCAGCCCTTCCTCATTCTTCGCCTTGCTGGCGTCGTAATCCTTGCGGCCCATGTTGGAGAACATGCACGGCACCGACACGGCGGTTTCCGTGCCGCAGGAATGCACGTCGGTGAAAGCGATCAGGCCGGCTTCCTTGTCCAGTTTCGGCGTGGTGTCGCGGCCATAACCGAGGATGCCGAAGTTTTCCGCCCGGGCACTCTCCCCCACCACCAGCACCGTCAGGGATTTGCGCGGATGGTTCTGCACGGCGGCGTTGCGCTGGGCGTCTTCGCCGATTGTGACGAACGGTTGCTGCACCGAGGCCACCTGCTCACGCAGATAACCGGCCGAGGCGCCAATGTAGTTGCTCGGCACCAGCATCAAGCGAATTTCGTGGTGATTGCGAAACAGCGACGACAGCCCTTGATAATTGGCCAGCGCCACGCCGCCAATGACTGCAACCGACGCGACACTCACCACAACTTTACTTAATAACTCGCGATGCCAGCGACGATAATTGACTGGAACTTTCCACAACAACCAGGACGGCAAGACACCCAGAAAAACGATATAAGCCAGCAACTTCAAAGACAGCAGATCGCGCACTTCAGTGGCATTGGTTTCGGCAAAGTTGCGAAACATGCCGGCATCGATCATTACACCGTATTGGCTCATGAAATAAGCCACGCCAGCGCTGACCATAAACAACAACGTCAACACGGGTTTCAACACGGGTCGAAACGCCAGCAACGTCAGCACGATGTTGTACGCCGCGAAGATCATCACCCCGAACGCAATGCGCATGGCAATGCCTTTGCCGTCCGCAGCGGTGATATCGAACAGGTGCTGCCAGAGAACGAAATTGAATCCGGTCAAAAGAAAGGCGCTGGCAAACAACGTCACCCATTCCGGGCGCACGGCTTTTAACTTGAGCATGGCGAGGGGCTATTTCCTTGAAAGAAGTGCCGTCGTCAATTGTGAAAATTTCATTGACTCAGACCACACAAACTTTAAGCACGCAACCATCAATTTTTTGTGAAAAAGAAGCCAACGATTAGTTGGCCCATGAAATAACCATGAAACTTTTGGAGTATTTGAGAATGGTTCAGCTGTGGTTCAGTCGCAGGCGACGAGGTGCCGTATCGATTTTCTCGATAGCGACCCTGACTTTCTGATTTGCCGCCCCGCTCGCCTGCCCGCCTAATCGACCGCCTACGGTTCAAAGGTCTGAAGATGGAAAACGTTCGCGCCACCGCCCGCCCCGCTGTCTGGCTGATGCTCGGCATCATCCTGGTCGCCCTCAACCTGCGCCCGTCGATGGCGGCAGTCGGGCCCTTGCTCTCGGCCATTCGCGGCGATATGGCGCTCAGTTTCAGTCTCGCAGCGTTGCTGACCCTGCTGCCGGTGATGGCGATGGGGCTGGCGATGTTCTTCGGCATGGCGGTCAGCCAGCGCCTCGGTGAACAGCGCACGGTGCTGCTGTCGTTGTTGATCATCGGCGTGGCGACGCTCTCACGGCTGTTTCTCGACTCGGCAGGCGGATTGATCGCCAGCGCCATACTGGCCGGGATCGGCATTGCACTGATCCAGGCCTTGATGCCCGCGCTGATCAAATCGCGGTTTCCCGACAATGTGGCGCTGTGCATGGGCCTTTACGTCACCTCGATCATGGGCGGCGCGGCGCTGGCCGCTTCGTTCGCACCGTGGGTGCTGATGCAGACCGGCAACTGGCGGGTGGGGCTGGCGGTCTGGGCGGTTTTGACACTGCTCGCCATTCCTGTGTGGTGGGCAACCCGCGCCACGTCAACGGACACCATCCGGACCGTCGTCAGAAAAGAATCCTTCTTCACGAATTCCCGCGCCTGGCTGCTCGCGATCTTCTTCGGTCTCGGCACCGCGTCCTACACCTGCGTGCTCGCCTGGCTGGCGCCGTACTACGTGGAAAAGGGCTGGAGCGAACAAAACGCCGGCCTGATGCTGGGTTTTCTGACGGCCATGGAGGTGATTTCCGGGCTGGTGGTGCCGGCCATTGCCAATCGCAGCCGTGACCGACGTCTGGTGCTTGGCGCCCTGCTCGGCCTGATCATCGCCGGATTCCTTGGCCTGATTCTCAGCCCGCAGCATCTGAGCCTGTTGTGGCCCTGCCTGCTCGGACTCGGCATCGGCGGGCTGTTCCCGATGAGCCTGATCGTGTCCCTCGATCACCTCGACGAACCACAACGTGCCGGCGGATTGACCGCATTCGTACAAGGGATCGGCTACCTGATTGCCGGGTTCTCGCCACTCATGGCCGGCATCGTTCGAGATCGACTGGGCAGCTTCGAGTGGGCCTGGTGGTCCCTGACAGCAGTGATGGCGCTCATGCTGCTGATGGTGCTGCGCTTCAACCCACGGCATTACGCCCGGCACATGGGCTGATCAAGCGAATGGCAGGCCGACCCGTCTGGATAAAGGCTTCTGGCCACCTTTTCCGGGTTTGATGGTGTACGTCGTGTTACTAAAACTTTCTGTCCCACAACTGACCGTGAAAAGTCCTACAGGGCTTTGTCCTGGCACCATCGTTCCGTTACGATCATGCGCACACGTTTGCGCGGATTCGGCGCAAGGAGCACAGCGAGACAGAACGGATGCTGAACAGTAACTTGCTTAGAAAGCTCGACATGCAGGATCTCATGGTGTTTGTCGCCGTGTATGAGCAAAGCAGCGTCACCGACGTGTCGGAGGCGCTGTTCGTCAGCCAGTCCACCGTCAGTTACTGCCTGAAAAAACTGCGCACCAGCTTCGAAGACGAATTGTTCGTCAACACCCGCACGGGCATGCGCCCGACCTACAAGGCCAGCAGCATGTACGGCCATGTGCAGAAAATCCTCGAAAGCATCAACCTCTGCCACGCCGGCGCTCCGACCTTCGACCCGATGGCGCAACCGGTGACCTTCAACATCTGCGCCCCGGAATACTTCGAGCAACTGATCCTGCCACGGATGTTGAAGCGCTTTGACTTCGATGACTTGCCGGTGATGGTCAACATGCACAAGTTCGAAACCGACGTGCCGGTCGAAGAATTGCGCGATGGCAGTCTCGATCTGGTGATCTGCTTCGGCCCGCACTTCCATCGCAGCCACGCCGACCTGAAATCAAGGATGTTGCTGGAAGATGACCTGGTCTGCGTCTTCGACAAACGCGCCACGCCGCTGGAGCCGCGCCTGAGCCTGCAAGCCTTCACCGAACGCCGGCATGTGTTCCCGACGCCGTGGACGTCGACCACCAACATGGTCGATGGCTGGCTGGCGCGGCAGGCGCAGAAACGCCAGATCGTCGCCCGCTCCAACAGTTACAGCGCAGCGTTGAAGATGATCACCGGCACCGATTTCATCCTGACCCTGCCCCGGCGGATCCAGCGTTTGCTGACCAACGACGCCGTGTTCAATCACTGCGAGGCGCCGAACGGCTTGCCGGGTTTCACCCTTGACATGCAGTGGTGCCACAACGTCGATCAGGACAGCGCCAACCTCTGGCTGCGCGAGCAGGTCATCAAGACCTGCGCGGAGCTGGAGGCAGCCTGAGTCCTACACGCCGATGGCGACTTTGCTGTAGGACTCGCGGTCGATATCGAGCAGTTCCACGCTCAACTGCACTTCGACACCGACCGGCCATTCGCACAGGTCCTGCAGTACCGCCAACAGGTTTTGCGAGAGTTGTTTCTTGATCTCCGGGGAACGACCGCTGAGCAGCGCCAGCCTCACCGCGACAAAGGCGCGCTCGTTCATGGCGGTGCCGACCTTGAAGGTTTCAACCTTGAGCGCACGGCTCTTGATATCGAACTCCGCCGCGAACTGACCGGAACCCACCAGCGTGTTATTGAGCCGGATCAACGCCACATCGGCGTTCAGTTGCGGCAGGTTGGCGGTGTATTCCAGGTGCAGGTGTGGCATCTCGGTGCTCCAGTTGTTCGGCGGAAAGGTCGTACATATAACACAGCGACGCCTGACTCACGCCAGCGACGACATCACCGGGCGCTCGCTCATGAACTGCTCCAGCCGCGAGCGCAGCCAGCGCTCGGCCGGGTCGCTGTCGACGTGGCTGAGCCAGACCATCGACAGGTCGAGGGTCGGGGTCTTGAACGGAAACGGCTCCTTGAACAAGAACCCGGAAGCGGCCATGGCGTCGGCGGTGTAATCCGGCAGGCTGGCGATCAGATCGGTGCCGGCCAGCAGCGCCGGCAACGAACTGTACTGCGGCACCGACAGGACCACCTGACGGGTGCGACCGATGTCCGCCAGCCATTCATCGGCGTAGCCACTGACATTGGCAGTGTGGGAAACCAGCACATGGGGTCGTGCGCAATATTCGTCGAGGGTCAGCGGCGTGTCGGACTTGTCGGCACGCAGGATGCTCGGTTGGATGTGTCGCAATAGCTTGCGTTTGGCATTGGCCGGCAAGCCGCGGGTCTGGCTGATGCCGACGGTGATGTCGCCCGCCGCCAGAAGATCGGGAATCCGCCAGTAATCGACGTGTTGCACCACGAATACCACGCTCGGTGCTTCCTGGCGCAAGGCGCGCAACAGCGGCGGTAAAAGACCGAATTCGACGTCATCCGACAGACCGATGCGAAAGGTCATGGTGCTGACGGCGGGATCGAAATCCCGGGTCAGGCTGAGCGCCACCGACAGCGAGTCGAGCGCGGGTTTCAGGTGGCGATAAATGTCTTCGGCGCGGGCGGTCGGCTCCATGCGATGGCCGACGCGAATGAACAACGGATCGTTAAGCATGGTGCGCAGACGGTTGAGCGCCGAACTGATGGTCGGCTGGCCGAGAAACAGCTTCTCGGCGGCCCGGGTCACGTTGCGTTCGAGCATCAAGGTCTCGAACACCACCATCAGGTTGATGTCGGCCTTGCGTAATTCATTGCGGTTCATCCATTGCCCCCCGATCCCCAGATTGCGGCAGTGTAGAAAGGCCGCGGGGGCGGCGTCCATCGAAACGGCGTGTCATTGCACCGTCAACGTCTTCAGCCCCAGGCCCATGATCCGCGAATCGTCGTTGATACCCAGCTGTCGGGGGCTGACGGCATCCGGCAAGTGCAATTCGATATCGACCCGGCCATCGTTCCCGAGGCGCTGGCTGAGCTGGGCGCTGATCGGGATTTCCAGGCGATTGCCTTGAAACTGCGTCAAACGGGTCTCCAGTACCTGTTGGTCATTCAGGCTGACGATCACCCGCTGGCCGGGGTGCCCAGGCGAGATGAACGCCAGCGCGTCGATCACGATCGAACGCGCCGGCGGCTGCACCCGCAATTGGATTTTCGCCTGTCGCCCTTCTGTCCACGTCCCCCAGTTTTCCGGCTTCGACCAGCCGCTGGCCAGTTGTCGATTGCGATAATTGAAGGTCAGTGTTTGCCCTGGACGAGTGAGGGGCGTGAGCAAAATCTGCCGCCCTTCATCGGGCACCTGCAGGCACTCACTGCAGCGCTTCCAGCCCGGCGCCAGCACCGCCACCCCGTCCACGCGCGTCAGCAGATCGGTTTCACTGTTGATGCTCCGTGCGGCATCGACCAGAGCATCGTCGTCCAGCAGGTACAAAGAGTCAGCGTCGTATTGCCCCGAATCGAGCATCGCGCGTGCTTTCTGCTGTGCTTGCGCCAGCGCCGAAGTGCTCATGCGTCCCAGATACACTGCATCGGTTTTCATCCCGTGGGTCGCTGCGAAACCGGCGATCATCTGCCAGCGATCGCTCTGATTCTGCGGCATCAGGCTGCGCACATTGGCGTAACGCTCAGCAGCACTGGCCCAGAAGGGATCAGTCATCGGACTGGTCCAGTACGATGACGGGGTCAGCATTTTCCCCTGCCTGATGCCCATCCAGCCGCCGTGGGTGTCGGCCACCTGGATCAACAGCGCGACCGCAAGCAAACCGATGGCGATGCGTGGCCGGTAACCGCGTACCACTAGAAAAATCATGGTCAGGACGCAGGCATACAACACCGGCCAGAACATCCGACCCGAGGCACGAAAAATACTGGCCAAGGCGATGATTCGATCGGGTAGCGGATACTCGAACGTCAACGAGCCTATGCCTATTCGGTTCGACAGCGCGAACAGCCATAAACCGAGCATGGCCACCAGCAGCCATGGACGAGCACGCAATTCATCGTTCAAGAGTCGCCGGTTTCGCAGCCAGGCAAAAAAAGCCGGCGGCACCAGCAACAGAACACCCAGGCCGAAGTAGTTGAAACCTTCGTAATCCCCCTCCTCTTTCGGCAGACCGGGAAGGAGACGGGACCAGCCTGCCGGGTCGGCGGGCGACAGCAGATTCATCCGGTACAAACCAAAACCACTGGCTGCCGCGCCATCGGCAATGCTGAAGTAACCGGCCTGCCAGCAGCACACACTCACCAAGGCGAAAAGCACGCCGCCCTCGATCAGCCCTTGCCCCCGGGTCAATGACCGACTGAATGTCTTGCCCAGCAGGTCCGCCAGCCAGATCAGCGCAACCATGGCCAGCAGGTAGGCGTGCACCCAGGCCGTCACCGCCAGCAACGTGCCCCACGCCAGGCGACGACGTTGCAGATCCGGCAGCAACACCAGGTACAGCGCCGCCAGAATCAGGAAATGGCCCGCCAGGGAAAGGTGCCCCACCAGGCGAAAAAACATCACCGGCGAAAACGCCAGCAACCCTGCACCCAGAAGGCGAATCACGGGGTGGGGCGTCATCAGCCCCAGCAGTTTCCAGCCAAACCAGGCTTGCAGGACACAACAGGTCAGCAGCCACAAACCAAAATACTGGAAGGTCTCCGGCAACCAGCCACTGAACGGCTTGAACAACAGCGCCAGCAGTGGGTTGGAGTCGGAAAAAATGATTGCGCTGCCCAGTTCCAGGCCGTAAGACGGATTGAGCCCGAGCGGAAATGTCCAGGGCGCATGCCGGAAAAACGCCCAGCCCAGATAATGCGTGGCCGGATCGCCCTGCTCCAGCCAGCCAATGTTTTGCGGGTTCAGCGCTTGCGGTCCGACCACCAGAAAAAACACCAGAACACCCAAGAACAATGGCAGCAGGGAAAGTGCCGGGTGCTCCCGTGAATCCGTCATCGATATGTCCAGAAGTTGTGCAGTACAAAGGTGAATGCCGGAATCGTCAGCGCCACGGCAACGATTCCGGCGAGATAGTGCAGCCCGGCCATCTGCGCCGCCCAGGCCACGAACATCGCCAACAGAAAGCCGCCCGCCGAAACCAGCATGAAACGCAGCAGGGTTTTGCCGTGCAGTCGGGCAGAAAAACTCCAGGTGGTGTTGATCACATAGGACACCACCGTCGCCACGATAAAGGCCACGCCGTTCGCCAGAGGCGGCTGGTGGCTGACGAAATTGATGAACAGCACCGCCACCAGCGCATGCAGCGCGGTGACGAACAGACCGGTCACGGCGAAACGCAGACCGCGCTGGATCAACGGGGACTTTTCGGCGGCCGTCACGGTTTGCGCGCCAGCACGAACACGCTCAAACCGGCGAGGCGATTCATGCCCATCAACGGCAGCTCGAGACTGCACAGGGTTTTCAGCAGCGTATTGACCAGCGGATGATGTTTTTTCAGCTGCGAACGCGGTGCCGAACCCCGAGCGCCGCCGGGTATCAGGCGCGACGCCAGCGCAATCGGGAACACCGCTCCGAAGTAATAAGCGCCCCGCTCTACCGCCAATCCGGCCTTACCCGCCAGAGCCTCGAATTGCCCCAGGGTATAGCGACGTTTGTGTTCGAGAAAATCATCATGCCCGCTCCACATGAACTGGAACGCCGGCACGGTCATCAAAAAACGGCTGCCGGACGGCACTTTGTCGACGTAGGACTTGAGCAGGCCGAGGTCGTCATCGACGTGTTCCAGCACATCCATCAGTAACACCAGATCAGCGTCCACGCTGTCGATCGAGCGACGGTAATGCACGGGTTTGCCGGCAGTGGTGGCGCTCGAGTCGGCCGGGTAACTGATGTCCACGCACCACGCTTCGCGCGCCGCCGTGTGGGTCAATAAATGGTGGGAAAAGAAGCCTGAACCGGCACCGACATCGAGGATTCGCTTGATCGGCGCTTCACCCAGCAAGCGCCGGGTCGCAGCCGCTTTGGAGCAGTAATACCAATGCTGGCCGATGCTGTCGCCGAGGATGTCGGTTTCCTTGAGGTCCATCGGTCAGTCCTTGGGATCGTAAACGCGGCGCACCAGAAAGACCGGTCGGCGCTTGGCTTCAATGTAAGTGCGCCCCAGGTATTCACCGAGTACGCCAATGCCGATCAGTTGCAGGCCACCGAGGAATGTCACGGCCACCATCAGCGACGCATAACCCGGCAGATCGACACCGTACAGTAGCGTGCGCACCACGATGAACATGGCAAAGGCGAACGACACCAGCGACACCATCGCTCCCAGATATGTCCAGATCCGCAGCGGTTCGGTGCTGAAACTGGTGATGCCTTCCAGCGCAAAATTCCACAGTCGCCAGCCATTGAACTTGGTCTGCCCCGCCGCCCGCTCCGGGCGCTCGTATTCGACTTGCGTGGTGCGGAAACCGACCCAGGCGAACAGGCCCTTCATGAAACGCCGCGATTCCGGCAAGGTGAGCAATGCATCGACCACACAGCGATCCATCAAGCGAAAATCGCCGACATTCTCCGGCAACGGCTGATCGGCAATCCGGTTGTGCAGGCGATAGAACCAGTTGGCGGAGGTCTGCTTGGCCCAGGTGTCGTTGCGCCGGCTGAGACGATGCCCCAGCACCACTTCGAAGCCTTCTCGCCAACGCTCGATCATCTGCAAGATCACCTCGGGAGGGTCCTGCAGATCGACATCGATCGGCACCACGATCTGCCCGGTGGCGATCTGCAAACCGGCGGACAGCGCCGCTTCCTTGCCGAAATTGCGGCTCAGATCAACGATGCGGATGCGTGAATCGCTCTGCTGGCAGTTCAGGAGACGCTCCAGCGTCGTATCGGAACTGCCGTCGTTGACGAACACCAGTTCCAGGTTGATTAGCGCCTCTTGCTCGAATACGTGACGAATGCGCAGGAGGAAGCCGTCGAGGCTGTCCTCTTCGTTGAACACGGGAACCACCAGCGACAACTTCACCGGGCCCGCGTGCTGCGTTCCATTCGAGTGGGTCAATGGACTGCTCTTTTTTTATAGTGATTGTCGGTCGCCGAACGCTGTTCGACGCCATGAGCCGCACCGTATTAAGCAGCAGCCCGAAATGTCATGCAAGGGTGAAACGACGGCGTTCCGGCCAATCCGGAGGGCGATCCCTGCGCTCTGGCCCGCGCCTTCCAGAAACATTCACGAACGATTGGAAACAAATCCCCGATAGCCAAAAAACCGCGCTCCGCTAGGCTTGCGTCGAGGCGTCACACAGGTTGTCGCACATAAATCGCATGGAGCGAACTGAATGTATTTCGAGATTTACAGGCAATCCAAGGGCACCCCGAGCACCGGCAAGGGCCAATGGCGCTGGCGGCTACGGGCAGGCAACCACGAGACGGTCGCCAGTGGCGAATCGTATGTGAACAAGGCGGATTGTCTGCATGTGATCGAGTTGATCAAGGGTGTGCAGGAAGAGACCCCGGTCAAGGAGATCTGAGGACTGTCCAGGACGCCGGGCTGCCTGAGTTGGCAGCTCCGGCGACTTCTGAAGTTGCTTCAGAACCTTTCGGGAATGTGCCTGAAGGGATAATCCGACTCTTTGTATCCCCCCGGTTTCTGCCGCTTGGGCAAAGTCACCTTCTCTCGCGGCACTTCTTTGTAGGGAATGCGACTGAGTAGGTCGGAGATGATATTGAGCCGCGCCCGACGCTTGTCGTTCGAGTTGGCCACCAGCCACGGTGCGTAATCGGTGTCGGTCGCTTCGATCATGTCGTCCCGCGCCCGGGAGTAGTCATACCAGCGGCTGTAGGACTTGAGATCCATCGGCGACAGTTTCCAGATCTTGCGCCCGTCGACAATGCGCGCCTCCAGGCGCCGGGTCTGTTCTTCCTGGCTGACATTCAGCCAGTACTTGAGCAGGATCACCCCCGAACCGACAACTGCGCGCTCCACCAGCGGCACGGTCTTGAGAAACTTGTCGACCTGTTTGTCCGTGCAAAAGCCCATCACCCGCTCGACGCCGGCGCGGTTGTACCAACTGCGGTCGAAGATCACCACTTCGCCGGCCGCCGGCAAATGTGGCAGATAACGCTGCATATACATCTGGCTCTTCTCTCGATCGGTCGGGGCCGGCAACGCGATGACGCGAAAGACCCGCGGGCTGACCCGTTCGGTGAGCGCCTTGATGGTACCGCCCTTGCCCGCACCGTCACGGCCTTCGAAGATGATGCAGATCTTGATGCCTTCGGCCTTTACCCATTCCTGCATTTTCACCAGTTCGATATGCAAACGGCGCAGCTCGGCAAGGTAGTCCTTGTTCGACAGTTTTGTATGTTCGTCAGTTTTTTCTCGGGGCGAGTCTTTCTTCTTTCCCTTTGCCATGACCAGACCTCTCGGGTTGGAACGACAGCCAGGCTCGTTGGCAATGCATGACCTGGAACCGGAAAGTTTAGTCATTTATCGCAAAACGCAAGGAAACGTGCAGTAAGTCACAGACAACGTGCTTATTTCGAAAAAGCCTGTGCAGTTTTTGACGGAACGCCAATCGCCAACCATCCTCCTTCACGGCGCAGCGTCCGATGTTGGCCGTTGATGCCTCGCGTGTTGCAAACCTGCCATTTGGATGTGGGGAAAAGGTCATGCACAGTTCGCTCTTGCGTGCCGCGTCGCTCCTGCTCGCCTTGAGCGTTGCACCGCTCTTGTTGCAGGCCGCCGATGCGCCTGCGGCCCCGGCAGCTGCCAGCGCTGCGACCAAAGATGCCGTGTTTACCACGGAACAGCTCGATCAGATGCTCGCGTCGATTGCCCTGTATCCCGATCCACTGCTCGCTCAAGTGCTGATGGCCACCACCTATCCGGGAGAAGTCGCCGAAGCCGCAGCCTGGTCCAAGGCCCATCCGGACGCCAAGGGCGATGACGCAGTCAAGCGAGTAGCCAGCCAGACGTGGGATCCGAGCGTGCAGGCGTTGGTGGCGTTTCCGCAGGTTTTGGCGACACTGGGGCAGGATCCGGTCTGGGTGCAACGTCTGGGGGATGCCTTTCTGGCTCAGCCTGACGAACTCATGGCGGGCGTTCAGCGTTTGCGGCGTCAGGCTCAGGCGGCGGGCAATCTGCAGAGCAATCAATATCAGAATGTGACCGTGCAGAACGTAACGCCGCCCATCTCTGCCGGGACAACCAAACCGGCCGACAACACGACCATCATCATTCAGCCCGCCGATCCGCAGGTGGTCTACGTCCCGACCTATAACCCGACGACCACTTACGGCACCTGGCCTTATCCGGCCTCGCCGCCGGTGTATTACCCGCCGCCGCCCGCTTACTACCCGGGTCAGGCACTGGTGGCAGGATTGGCTTTCGGTACGGGCGTGGCGGTCGTCGCGTCGTTGTGGGGCGACTGCGACTGGGGCAATAACGACATCGACATCGATGTGAACCGTTACAACAATATCAACGGCAATAACCGCATCACCAACAACCAGAACAAGTGGCAGCACAACACCGTGCATCGCGATGGCGTGCCCTATCGTGACAACCGCAGCCGCGCCCGGTATGGCCGGCAGCTGGACGGTGCGGCTCAGCGTGACGCCTATCGCGGCGACAACGCGCAGCGGGCGCAGGCTCGGGAACGGGCGCGCAGTTCGATGGACAGGGCCGGTTTCGAACGCCCCGCCACCAGCAATCGGGAAGCCCGCAATCAAGTCCGCGAAGCGCAATCTGCCAATGCCGGCAACCGGATGCAGGGCGGTGCGGACAGACCCAGAGCCGCCGACCGCGCTCAAGCCAACACGCGGGAGGCGCGCCAGCCGGGCGTTAATCAACGTGACAACCGTGCGTCCCAGGCCCGACCTGCAGCGGGTAGTGCACGGAACAACGCTTTCGCTGGCGCGCGCTCCCCGTCGCAGACCCGAGTCCAGGCTGATCGCGGCCGGGCCAGCCAGATTTCCGCGCAACGTCCCAACACCTCCCGCGCCGCCGGACATCAGATCAGCCGGCCATCCGGCGGGGGCATGCGTCAGAGAGGAGGTGGCCGCCGATGAACATTCATTCTCTGGTCAGGAGCTGCCTGACCCTCGCTGCCGGCCTCGCATTCTCGACCTTCGTCTCGGCCCAGCAAGTATTTCCAACCCCAGAAAAAGCCGCTGACGCCTTCGTCGAAGCCCTCGGTACGCAACACGCCGACCAAAAACGCCTGACCGAACTGCTGGGCGAGGAATGGCACAGCTTCATTCCCCGTGAAGGCGTGCAGCGCAGCGATGTCGATGCCTTCCTGCAGCAATACCGCGAACAGCACACCCTGGAAAAGATTGGCGAAAGCAAAGCAGTGCTCTCCGTCGGGCCCGATCACTGGACGCTGCCCATCCCGCTCATCAAAGACAAAACCGGCTGGCGCTTCGACATGAAAGCCGCGCAGGTCGAAATCCGTGCCCGCCGCATCGGCCGTAACGAACTGGCGGCAGTGCAATCGGCGCTGGCCTACCACGACGCGCAAATGGACTACGCCTCGGAAGACCGCGACGGCGACGGCGCCCTCGAATACGCACAGAAAATCTTCAGCTCCCCCGGCAAACACGACGGCCTCTATTGGCCAGAAGACGACAGCGGCCAGATCAGCCCCCTCGGCCCCGCCTTTGGCCAGGCCATCAACGACGAAGACTGGCACGGCTACCACTTCCGCATCCTCGACGCCCAAGGCCCGTCAGCCCCGGGCGGCGCCTATAGCTATCTGATTGGAGACAAGATGAGCCGCGGATTCGCCTTGATCGCCTGGCCTGCGAAGTATGCCGACACCGGGGTGATGAGCTTCATGATCAGCCATGAGGGCCAGGTGTTTCAGAAGGACCTCGGGCCGGATGGAGAGAAAGTGGCGAAGGCGATGAAGCGGTTTGATCCGGATGATAGTTGGGAGGTGGTGGATTTGGGGCAGAAGTAGTTGGGGTAGCGAATTGCGTTGGATCGGAAACGAAAAAGCCCCGTAGCTTCTCAGCTACGGGGCTTTCGTTTATTCGCCCCAAGTCGGGCGCAGGTTTCCAGATAGTCTGTGACGGCTTCTTCAAATGACTTGCGGAGTTCGTTGATCGACTCGCCATGAAACCCCACGACATCCCTTATTCCCGCGATATGACCGATAAACAGACCATCCTCGTCGCTGTACTCAACGCGGGCGCTGAAGCCGTTGTAGCCCATCACGTTCATAGGGTATTTCCTCGTCGCTATCGGGTTTGAGCATCACGCCGACAAGAATAATCAGGTGACTCAAAACGAGCTTGTAGGCAGAATCCGCGAGTTGCGTGTGAATGGGCTGTAGCGGTGCACAACGGCCGGTTGCTGCCTTGTTGGCCTTTCTTTCGGCGGGATATTCTCAAGACGTCGCTGCCTATTCAGCGGCCGGGCTTGGTAACCCGACGGAATAAGGCGCACCAGCGTCCCCATACAATTACGGCCGATATTCGTCTGTAATTGTGTTTTATGGCGGCTGTGCGTGGGACGGCTTCGGCCGTGCCGGTTTCCTTGATTCTCCGGTTTACCAACCCGCGCATAGCTGCCACCCCATTCGCTTGGTATCGGATGCGGCAGCTCAAAAATCAAGGGAATTGAAAAATGCACACCAGCAACCGATTACGAAAGCCTCCCCTCGCCGCTTTACCTCTCTTCATGTCGAGCACATACGGAGGTGAAGAATGACTGACAAAACAGAAGAAAAAACTGTCGGCTCCACACCGTTTCTCTACTGCTCGGACAATCCACTATTCAGCGTTTGCGCTGGCGTTCCCATTAGCGAAGCGTTGTCACAAGCCTCCGACCTGTTGGCCCTTGCAAAAGCGCTTGCAGAGGATGCAGCGTTTATTCGAGAAACCGATCGATATGCCTGGGCTGCGCATTTCCTGACGGAGATGGGTAAGGCGCTTGTTGATGATGTGATGAAGGTGGTTTCGCCGAGGTCTGCGAAAACGCTGAGAACGGAAAAATAACGATTACTTCCCTGATCGGTCATCCAGCAAAAAACGAAAAAGCCCCGCTGCGGCTCAGCTACGGGGCTTTCAAAAGCAATGACATGGAAAGAGAAGGAAACCATCCCTGACGCCAGAGTCAAAATCAATACGTCCCCATTTCCCTACACACTGCTTGCTTCTCTAGTGCTTGAAGGCTTGGGAACGCTGAGGGCGGCCCGGTGGCAAAATGCCAATAGGATAAACTGGTTGCATCACCCCTAGGACGCCCAGCATGAAGACACCCTCGGACCTCAAGGTTCTCAGCATCATCTACAAGCTGTACTACGAAGAGTTCACGAATC